>JBAUIH010000271.1:0-18992 GCA_049682755.1 Candidatus Aminicenantales bacterium
GTTCGAAGGGGACGCCGCGGCGGCCCGCCAAGGGAGGGCCGAAGACATCCTGCTGGCGCTCCAGTATCGTCTGAACGACAAGCTCACGCTGAGGGCCGGTTACAGGATCCTGGAGGGGGGCTCGGATGTCAAAGAGGTCTATACGTTCGCCCTGATCCATTTTCTGAGCGCCGGCCTCACCTATACCTTTTAAGGATACCCGTTCCAGCGCCTATGAACGTCCTGCTGACCGGAGCCACGGGATATATCGGACGGAGGCTCCAGGAAAAATTGCTCGCCGACGAATCCGTGCGTCTCCGGCTGTTCGTCAGGAACGCCCGGAAAGTGCAGGCGGATTTCGGAGATCGGGTCGAACTGTTCGAAGGGAACACCCTGGACAAAGACAGCGTCCGGAAAGGGCTCATGGGCATCGAGGTCGCCTACTACTTGATTCACTCGATGGGCGCCGGCGCTGATTATGAAAAGCTGGACCGCCTGAGCGCCCAAAATTTTCTCGATACCTGCATCGCGAACAAAGTGAAAAGGATCATCTACCTCGGGGGGTTGGGAAAGAAGGATACGGCGTCCAAACACCTGAGGAGCCGGCTGGAGACGGGAGAGATCCTGAGCTCGAGCCCCGACCGCATCCAGTCTGTCTGGATCCGGGCCGGAGTCATCATCGGCTCGGGAAGCGCCAGTTTCGAGATCATCCGCCATCTGGTCCAGAAACTCCCGGTGATGACGACACCGAGATGGGTCCGGACGCAAACACAGCCGGTCGGTGTCCCGGATGTGCTGGAATATCTCTTCCAGGCCAAGGATGCCCAGGTCCAGGGCAGCGTCACGGTCGACATCGGCGCGGAGAAAATGAGTTTCAAAGATATGCTTCTTCGGGCGGCCAGCGTCATGGGACTGAAAAGAATCATCGTTCCCGTGCCGCTTCTCAGTCCCCGGCTCTCTTCCTACTGGCTCAAGCTGATGACGCCTGTTCCTTTTCCCATCGCCAAAGCCCTGATCCAAGGGTTGAAATCGGAAACAACGATCCAAAACGATAACGCCCGGAAATATTTCCCCCGGATTCTTCCCCTTTCCTATGAGGAATCTTTCCGAAAGGCTCTTGACGAGATCGAAAGGAAGCAGGTCATCAGCCGCTGGTGCGACAGCAGCGCCCAGAAGACATGTGACATCGAAGGGCAGGACAGGCCGGAAACGGCCGTTTATAGGGAGACGATCTCCGCTGATTTCGGCTCCATTCCGGCGGATGCGGTATTCTCTATGGTCGAATCCATCGGGGGAGACAACGGCTGGTTCACCTACGACTGGCTGTGGCGGCTGAGGGGTTTTATTGACATCCTCTTCGCCGGTCCCGGATTGAGCCGGGGCCGCCGCGATCCCAACAGGCTCCGAATCGGCGACGGCCTGGACTTCTGGAAAGTCGTCGACCTGAAACCGAACAAGAGACTGCTCCTCATCAGCCAGATGAAGGTTCCGGGCAAGGCCTGGCTGGAATTCTCCATCGAGAACAGTCAACTGGCCGTGACGGCCCACTATTACCCGAAGGGAGTCTGGGGGAGATTGTACTGGCTGCTCACCAAACCCCTGCACAAACTCATTTTCCCCGACATCGCCAAAGGGATCATCAAGAAGGCCCAGCCGTTTTAAGCCACGTCAGCGTGCTCCCCAGATCGGGATTGCCCAAGACAAGGCGGGATGATATGATGGGGACGGGAAAAATTGAGAAAGCGGGCTAAGCGTCAACTCAAGAACCGGGCCGGGAATCTCCTTGCGGTTGGATCTCTTTCCAGAGATCTCTCCCGGCTCTTTCCCCATGAAGATGATATCCCCGCAAGATTTCGGCTGAATTCCCGCCTGGACCAGGACAGGATTCTGATCAACGGTGAGATTGTCCCTTGGAAAGGCCCTGTGGGTGAGGTTTTTTCTCCGATCTTCGTCAGGAAGTCGAATGTTTTCATCGAGAAAAGGATCGGCTCTCATCCTGAAATGACCGGCAAAGACGCGCTCCAAGCCTTGGATGCCGCCAGGCGGGCTTTCTCCCCGGGCAACGGAAGATGGCCTTCGCTTCCGCTCTCTTCCCGGATCCAATGCACTGAACGATTCCTGGAAAGCCTGGGAAGCCTGAAAAAAACCATCGTCACCACCCTCATGTGGGAGATCGCCAAGCCGTACGGTGAGCTCGAAGACGAGTTTGAGAGGACGGTCGATTACATCAACCAGGTGGTCAAAGTCGCCTCTATAAATGAAAAAAAATCCCGGGTCCTGAGAAGAGAAAAGGGGATCATGGGCATTATCTATGATGAGCCTTACGGCGTCGTCTTGTGTATGGGGCCGTACAATTATCCCCTGTTCGAGACATTCAGCCTTGTTTTCCCCGCCCTCTTGGCGGGCAATACAGTGATCATTAAGCCCCCTAAGTTCGGGGTCCTTTTCTTCAACCTTCTGCTGGAGGGCTTTCGAGATTGCTTTCCCCCTGGAGTCGTGAATATCATTTCCGGCGACGGCAAAACGATCGTCGAACCGTTGATGAAAAGCGGCGGGATTGATGTTTTCGCCTTCATCGGTTCCCGCCCAACCGCCAACCGGCTGATGGGTTTACATCCGAGAAAAAACAGGTTGCGCAGCCTTCTGGGCTTGGGAGCCAAAAATCCCGTCATCGTCCTGCCTGATGCCGACCTCGAGACCGCCGTCCGGGAATCCGTGCTGGGCGCCCTCGCCTTCAACGGACAGCGGTGCGCGGCCCTGAAAATATTTTTTGTCCATCAAGATGTCGAGGAGCCGTTCCGGAGAAGCCTGAGCCGGCACATAGCAGAAACCCGGATCGGGATGCCCTGGACGGAGGGAGTAAGGATCACGCCCCTGGCGGACCCGGACAGGATCTCCTACCTGCACGAATTGGTCGAGGACGCCCTGGATCAGGGCAGCCTGATAGGAAATAAAAATGGCGGGAAGTCCTTCCATTCCCTTTTTATCCCCACCCTTCTCTCTCCCGTTCGGGCAAAAATGAAAGTCTATTGGGAAGAACAATTTGGGCCCATCATTCCTCTTGTCCCTTATGATACAATGGAAGTTCCGATAAGCCATATCATCCATTCTCCCTTCGGGCAGCAAGTGAGCATTTTTGGCACAAGAATCGAGTCCCTGGCTCGCCTGGTCAATTCCATCAAGAACCAGGTGGCCCGGATCAACATCAACTCCAAATGCCAGCGCGGCCCCGACCTTTTCCCCTTTACGGGAAGAAAGGACTCCGCCAAAGGGGATTTTTCGACCCCGGAAATCATGAACGTGTTCTCCGCGAAAACCGTCGTGGCCGCGAGGGAAAATGAACTGAGCGAATCGTTTTTCCGGAGCCTCCGAAGGCTCAGAACAAGAGAGCACAAACAAGGCAGTCAAATGTCTCCGCTTCCAGGGAAACCGGTCCATGAGTGAAGAAGAAAGAACAGCAAGCCTAGCGGACACGGCGACGGCGCGTCCCCGAGTCTCGGCTGAGGTCGAAATCCCGGAGCGGCACCGTCCGCTCCTTGAGTTCGTCAAAGAGACATATGGAACGCACAAGCGGACCAAGGAATTCCTGGAAAAATTCCATCACCCCACGGCTCAAGACGACCTCATCGCGGATGAGCTCAGACGCATCAGCCTGGAAGATTTTCATGCGTATAGCTCCAACCACGAGGGAAAGCGGGCCCTCGGGATCGAGGTCGAGATCTATGAGGAGCTGATCTCCCGGGAAACGGATGATTCCGTCAAAGAAAAAAGCATCGGCTATCTTTTGGAATATCTCCAGAAAATTCTGGCGGACAGCGGCGAACACCTCTCCCGAAACGTCCCCATCCTTCTGCAGGCTCTTGATTTCCTCCATGAGATCTCTCTGGAAAAAGCCGGCCTGCTGATGAAGAGGACGAAAGGCCTGAAATCCATCCTCAGGTCTTGCATCGATCACGATATTCAGGCTCCGGTCAAGAATCTTGCCGAACTCTGTCATCGTGCTTTTCAGGCCTCCTTCCGTTTCTGGCTAGACCAACCCGATCCCCTTGACGCGTATCTTGATTTCAAAGGGCAGGCCGAAGCCCAGGCCAGGTATCAAACCCTGGTTGCGCCGATCAGCCACGGTCATCTGCGACTGTTGCTGAGCCGGCTCGAGGAGTCTTTGCACCTGAAAAATCCGCGGGGGTGGGAGGATTTGGCGACCTTTCTCGAGCTGCCCGATTATTATCAGATCGCCAACGGCTATCTGAGAGTGGCCAATGAGCTGGAGCGGCTGCCTCTCGTCGACGGGCAGCCGCATTCCGTCCGTCTTGATTTCCTGTTCAAGATTATCACTTTGCCCGGCCTCCAGGATATTCACCGGGAAGCCTTGATCGAGATCAACGGCTTGCTCGGCCGGGCGTTCGCCGAGAAAACCGTCCCTCAATTGGAGGAATTCATCAAGACGACATTCCCCATGCTCCGGGAGAGCGGCGCCCGCGCGCGCTATCCAGAAGCCATGATGAATTTCATCGGCACGGCGGCCAAAGAAATTTTTAAGCTCAATCATCATTCCCTGACCGATGCGCTTATAGAACAGGTCAGCCTGTTCGGTTTCCAGTCGCCCGATATCCAAGGCACAACTGCGGACTGGGAGGTGAAATTCAACGCCCTTCATGTCAAGAACATCCGGTCCTGGCTCGAGATCATCGCCCTGAAGCCGCGCTGGACAAAACAGCTCCTTTCGGCCCTGATCATCAACCTGGAACTCGGGGGAGTCTTCGTCCGGGACACGGATCTTCTCCAGAAAGATATCTCCGCGCTCCTGAATTCCGATATCCTCCCCGCCTATAACCTGGTGATGCAGCTGGCCCGGCTTTTCCCCGTTTATTTCAACGAGATCAACGCCGAGGGCGATATCCGGGATGTCTCCAGCCGCATGGATGACATCACCGACCGCCGGGACCTGCTCATCCATTTTCTCAGGAAACAATCTCATGTGGAGAGCAACAGCACGCTGGTCCCTTTTGTCGAGAATGTCTTTCGCTACTGGCGCTCCGGAAACAAGGAGGACATCCGGCCTTTTCTGCCCGAGGAGGTCTACGAGCAGATCGATGACTCCGCAGAGCTTTATGACGGGATGCACAAAATCTTTGCGGCCATTTATCAGAAGGCGCATCATAATGCCCGACAGTTCCTTCAATGGGATCAAGCCAAGATTCAGAGGGTCCTTCAGAAGATCCCCGAAGTCTCGGATCGCGACAAAGAGAAAGCCGCTCTCGTCTTGCGTTTCTATCAGCTTCTCTACAAGAAATACAACATCCACCATCAGGACATGATCAAGGATCTGGACTCTTTTCATGCCTTCGATAAACAGAAATTGGAGGCGTTCAAGAAGGCCTTTTCACGGAAAGATTACGAGAAGAGCCTGATGATCCTCCTGGATTTTCTGAGCCTCTTGAAGGCGCGCATCGTCTCTCCCGAAAAAAGCGAAGCCTTTGAAGACATCTACCACAAGAGGCACATCGCCGCGGGGATTCCATCCATGTACGGGTTGTACCGTGAGCCAAAGCTCGACGCCCTGGGCCTTTATCTCAGGCTCCAAAGCCTGGCCAACGTCTTCCTGGAACAGATCATCAATCGATTGAACCTTCAATTCATCACCAAGATCACCCTGGTCAAAATCGACAAATACCTCTGGTTATTCATCAGGGCGCTTCAACTGGAGGGGATTTCCACGGAAGGGCTGGAGTCAAAGATGAAGTACCTCCGGGGAGCCCTCAAGATCAAACGCTTCAGCATCGATCAATACGTCGACATCTTTCGTTTCATTTCCAAAGGAATTCAGGATATCATCCGCGTCTACTATATCGATTCTCATCGGGTCAATCTGCCCGTCATCATCAGGCAATTCATCGCCAGAAAACCGGAAGAGGAGAGGATCCGGCTGACCAAGGAGGAGGAAGGATCAATCTATATGCAGACCGAAAATTTCATCCGGTCGATGATCGCCTTTGCCTTCGGACTGCAGACGCTCGACAATTTTGTCAGCAATATCCTCCGCACCCTTTGCGCTGAACAGGAGAAATTCCGGACTCACCACTATATGCTGAATGTCCTCATGAGTTACAACCCGGACATTGTCATGACTCCTCTCCACAAGAAACCTCAAAAAAGAGACGATCAAATTCTCCTGGGCAACAAGGGCTATTTTCTCAAGCAGCTCTATTCCTATGGATTTCCCGTTCCCCCGGGATTTATTATCACCACGGAAATCTATCGCTGCCTCGAGACCATCACCGGCTATCCGGACATTTTCAAGGACCTGAACAGGCGGCTGGACAGGGAATTGAGAAAGCTGGAAAGGATCACCCGCAAGCGATACGCGGATTCCCGGAATCCCCTGCTCCTCTCCGTGAGAAGCGGCTCCGCCATCGCCCTTCCGGGGATGATGAGCTCCTTCTTGAATGTGGGGATGAACGAAAGAATCGCCGAAACCCTGAGCCGGAAACCGGGTTACGCCTGGGCCGCCTGGGATTGCTATCGGCGGTTTCTCCAGTTTTGGGGGATGTCGGAAGGGTTGAACCGAGACTTTTTCGATGAGATCATCGATCGGTTCAAAGAGAGATACCGGATTTCCAAAAAGCTGCACTTTACGCCGGATCAGATGCGCGAGATCGCCTTGACCTACAAGAAAGAACTGGAAGATAACGGGATCGCTGTCGAGGATGAGCCGCGGGAACAATTGAAAAAAGCCGTCTTTAAAGTGATCCAATCCTGGCATTCCCCACGCGCCGAATTGTACCGGCATGAGATGAATATCTCGGATAAGTGGGGAACGGCCGTCGTTGTCCAGTCCATGGTCTTCGGAAACCTGAACGAAAAGTCGGGCTCCGGAGTCACCTTCACGCGTGATCCCAAAGGGCTGTCGAGCGCCGTTCTCCTCCATGGGGACTTCATCTTCGGCGCCCAGGGAGATGACATTGTCGCGGGCCTCGTGGAGACCTATCCCATCTCGGAGATTCAAAGAAAAACCGAAAAAAGGGACAGCGAAATTTCCCTGGAAAATAATTTTCCGTCCGCCTATGCCGAGCTGAAGCGGTTAGCGGAACTGCTGATCTACGACAAGGGATTCGACCATCAGGAGATCGAGTTCACTTTTGAGACCGATTCAAAAGAAGGGCTTTACATCCTTCAGGCTCGCGATATGCCGCCTGCAGAGCGCGTCAAGTTGAGGCCCTTCGCCGAGACCGACAAGTTGAAGAAGGCATTGGTCGGCTACGGCATCGGCATCGGAGGCGGAGCGCTGAGCGGAAGGGCCGTTTTTTCCGAGGCCGAAATCCGGCAGCTGGAGAAGGAAGAGCCGCACACCCCGCTGATCTTGATCCGCCCGGACACTGTTCCCGACGACATCGGTCTCCTGCGGCAGGTGGACGGCCTCCTGACGGCCAAGGGCGGAAGCACTTCCCACGCGGCGGTGATCATTCCCCAGCTAAAAAAAGTCGGTGTCGTCGGCCTCAGGAACTTGAAAGTCTATGAGAAGAGAGCCTTCAGCATCATCGACGCGCATAAAATCAAGAGCGGGGATTACATCAGCATCGACGGCTGGAGCGGTTCCGTCTATCTGGGCAGGCACCGCATGGCATCCAAAGAAGCGTACCCGGTCAAAATCTGATCCCTATTTCATCATCCGATGGGCGTAAAGGGTCAAATCGCCCATCCTGTTTGTGTAGCTCCCATATTCGTTGTCATACCAGCCGAAAATCTTGGCATGAACCACGGGAATCTGCAGAGTCTGGAGAGGAAAGGAGGCCCGCACATCGCCATAAAGCCCTGGAATTTGGGAGAGGTCGACCTCGATAAAGGCCGTTCTCGTATGGTTGAACTGCCCTTCAACGACGATGGAGGCGTTGATCCCGGCGACGTCGGACGAGACATTTTGTTCCTCGGAGTAAACGAGGAGACGCTCGGGGCTCCCGGCCTCGGTCCGTCTGTAGATGTCATTAATGGCTTCTGTGTCAATGGCTCTGATTTTTCCGTCTTCGCCCATTTTGCTTTGAAAAGTCACGTTCAGGATGATCAACGATTCCGTTTTCGTGGGGATGCGGATGGAGTCGGCCATGAACCCGATCTCCTTCACTTCCGGGATGGCCAGCGCCAGGGCCTCCGCGGCGTTGGTGGAGGTCAGGATGATGTTATCCAGGATGCTCCTCGTTTTTCTCAAATCTTTTGCGCCTGCCTTAGGGACGTTGTCCAGAACGCTCTGAGAGTTTGTCACCGCATGCACCGTGGTCATGGAAGCCGTCAGGATGCAGCGGGTTTCCTCGTTTTCAAGGAGAGGCTTGATCATGTGGGCCAGGCCTGTCGTGGTGCAGGAAGCGGCCGAGATCAAGCTGTGTTGAGCGGGATTGAAGGCCTGATGGTTGATTCCATAGATCAGCGTCACGGCGTCGTCGGGCATGGCCAGCGCTTTGTTCTTGATCTTGAAGGCGGCCGAGTTGATCACGACACGGGCTCCGGCCAGGTGATGGCCCCGGATGGAGCCTTTCTCGCTGTTGGGGCTCGACGTCGGGTCCAGGAATTCTCCGGTGCACTCGGCCACGACCTCGACTCCGTAGCCCCGCCAGGGGATGTCCCTGGGATTTCGGGCTTTTCTCAGGACCGTTACCGGGATCCCGTCGATGAGCAGTTTTCCCTGCTTTTCATCAGTGATCTTGATGAGGGGCGAGGCGTTAATTCCATAGAGAAACGTATGGATCAGTCCATAGGTGGAATCCTTCTCAATCGTCTGGGCGACTGCGTCCATGCCCATCCCGATTTCCCGGCCCTGGTTGACCACGATCTCCTTGAAGTATTTTCTCCCGACATGGTGCCACAGACTGAGCTTGCCAATTCTTCCCAATCCGTTGATTCCCAGAACAGGCTTTTTCTCGGCAAAAAGATCGGCCCCGTTCATGAACGACTCCTTAGGAGTTTCTTATCCGGACAAGATCTCTCCGCTCATTGTAGATAAAAAAAAGTGCGGTGTCCAGTTAAGCGGCCCGCCGGGAACATAATGTTGACATCCCTTTTTCTAGGATTTATCCTTTGACATGATGCCCGTCGGGGAAAGAAAAGCGCAGGATGCGGCTCTCTTTGAAATCGGCCGGATCAGGGAGAAATAAGCGGGAGCCGGACGGCCTCATGAAGAAGCGGGGCGCCATCTTCGACCTCGACGGGACGGTTGTCGAAACGGGCTACGATTGGCGAAGGATCCGCGAGGAGATCGGGGCAGGAGAAACATCCATTTTGACCTACCTCGAATCGCTCGAGGAACCTGAGCGGTCGCGGAAGAGGGCCATCCTCGAAGGCCACGAGGAGGCGCAAACCGAGACGGCCGTCCTCAGGGAAGGAATCCGGGACTTTGTGGATGACCTCCGGGCCCGGCGTGTCGCGACGGCCCTCGTGACCAACAATTCGCGCAAGAACACGGATTCCCTGCTTCGCAAATTCGGGCTGGCCTTCGATTGCGTGATCACGCGGGAGAGCGGATTGTGGAAACCGTCGGGGGCCCCGTTCCTCGAGGTCTTCAGGCGGCTGGGCCTCAAGTCCGGCGATTGCTGCGTCGTCGGGGATACGCGCTTCGACGTTCTGGCCGGACTGGATGCGGGCATCGCCGCCATTTTCCTTCTTTCCAGCGAGCCGGAAAATTTCGCCGGCTTCCCGGTCAAGGTCTTCCGCGACCTGAAATCCCTTTCTGCGGCATGCTTGGCTTTCCTGACTGCTTGAAAATAAAGCGGTGAAAAAACCGCGGGAGTGAAACGAAGATGAAAAGATCCGCCTGGATGACTGCAATCCTCTGCCTTGTCATATTGAGTGCCGGAGGAATCCGAGCAGAAACAAGATCCCTGTCCGGCCGTCTCATCTATGAAGGCGATCCCACCGGAAGCGTTGTCGTCAGTTTTTACAAATTGCCGCTCTCCTCTGAAGGCCGGGCCCGCCAACTCAGCAAAGGGGATATCTATGGGGACGCAGACCCATTCCAGACCCTTAAACTTGATAAACCGGGCGAATACGCGTTTCATCATCTGCCTCCCGGCCATTACTCGGCCCTGGCCTTTATGGATACGGATGGGAACGGTGAAATTGGATTCGATCCCCCCGAACCCTTCGGCTGGTTTGCGGCGTCGCCCGGTGGGAGTTGGGATCCGATAGATCTCACCCAATCCGACGCATCCGGCTGCGATTTCAGGCTTCGCCGGCCCGCGATTTTTCCCCGGGAGAATAAGACCGTCGAGCACGGGGCCCTCGTCTGGATGAAGGGGCTTCCGATTCTGCAGCTCTGGGGAACGGCCGAAGAACGGGGTTTTGCCCACGGATACCTGGTGGGGAGGCAGATCATCGATTTTTTCGAGTTCTATATCATAGAAGACAGTTGGCGGTCGGCAAAGCATTATCAGGAGACCTTCGTCTCTTTCCTGGAAAACCGCTTCCGCTTGCCGCCGGAATTCCTGAAGGAATGTGACGCCGTCATAAAAGGCATGCGGGCATCGGGTACGGAGATGAGGGTCGAGGTTCTCGGGCGCGATTTCAACCGGACCGATCTTTTGGCCATCAATGCCTATATCGAAAGACGAGCGGCCTTCCCGGAATCCCATCCTTCATCCTGCACCCAATTTGCCTTCTGGGGACGACGGACAGAAGGCGGCGAACTCGACGACGGTCTGGTCGCAGCCAGGAACATGGACGGCGAGTGTGACGTCCGGAAGGTCACGGTCAGCCACTTTCTCGTTTATGCGGTGGATCCTGCGGAGCCCGGCCGCAGGCGCTGGGTTTCGACCATGTGGCCGGGATTCGTCGGCACCATTTCAGGCGTCAACGAAGAGGGCCTTTACAGCATGGAAAACGCCGGGGGCTCGGGTGCCGGTCCGGTTCCTGAAGGCATCGTGCCCTGTTCCTGGATCCAACGCCTCATTCTGGAAAAACAAGGCGGCGATGCGACTCCGGAAAGCGTTCTCGGGATGATGAAGCCTTTGGCCTGTTCAACGGGCGGTATCACCGCCGCCGGATCGATCATCCTTTGGGCCGTCCCCTACAAGGGTCAAAATGCGCCCGCTTTTGTCTATGAGGGCGGCCGCACGGGATACGCCGTCAGAAATCCTGGGGACGTCCGGCCCATGGATCCCGCCAACATTTTGGCTTCGAACCACCATCTCGTATACGGGTATGACGCCAATCGCCCTTCTGAATCCTTGGGGCGCCCGGTCTCTTTTTCGTCCCGGTGGCGTTACGAAACGGCCATGCACACGCTGGAAGCATGGTCCCGTCAGGGCAAACGCCTGGGGATGGAGGACGCCGTGAGGTTGCTCCAACAGGTGGCCCAAGGATCGACCGAATATTCCGTGATCTTTCTGGCCAACGAAGGCCGCCTGTTCATCGCCGTCGATGACCTGAAAACCGACCTCTGGGACGCTCCCTACATGAAATGGACCGAATTCCATTTTGATGATCTATTCAGGAAGCCGGACCGCCCGTAAAGACGTCCTCTCCGCTTCGATATCCTGCCTGCGGTATCCGCTGTTCTCCTGCCGCACTCGGGGGTTCTGGACGCTATAATTGCAATTGGCAAAATCGAGTTCATAACGGTTCACGAAGCGCCCTGGGTAATGGCTGACAAATTCGGGGGACGCCATACGCAATTCACATAATTCAGGACAATATTCCTCCCTATCAGGGGATATTGGTTGGCTTCCCAGATTTAGTGCATTATGGATGGCGTCCCCCGAATTGCTGCGTTAGCAATCCCAACCCAATTGGACGTCTCTTCGAGCTACGTTCTATACTCCCCGCGATGGTTGGATGGGATAATAAAGGCGAAAATGCGACGGCACCTAGCCGAGCCAAAAAACCAAATTACTTTATTTAAGCCGCGCTGGATTTGAGGTCGAATACGCCGACTTAGCGTGACGAGCAGATTTGCGCAAGAGACAGATTTCAACTTCCCCCACAGCTAGGAAGTGCTCCGAGCATCACCACCGGGCGCTTTTTTGGCTTCCTTGATAAATTGATTTAATGAAGGTCATGCTATATATTTTATATGAAGTCCCCCATGAGGGGACAAGCCAAAAATTGGTCTTCTTGATGTGCTATTCGGAAAGCACCGCCGTCAACTCAAAGAATAGTGTATTTCGGATAAAAAGCCGTGCCTAGAAAAAAATCTTCTCATGGCGGATTTTTTCTTGTTCTTATTTGCGTAATTATCTTGCTTGCTGCCATGTACGGCAGGGCCTTTCTGGTTATCGTTGGGCTTGCTGTAATAGTGTGGTTAGTTAATAAGTTCCATATTGGTAAAAAAAGGTTAGAAATCCCGAAATCCTCAAATGGCCAGAATCTCATCAAGGTTACAATATCGGAAGGGCCCTATTATTCAGATTTTAAAGCTAGAAGTTCGAATGGTGATGATTTTTGGGTACCCGCAGGTCAATCCGTCAGAATACATGGCCTTGATATCGGCGGCATGATTTATTTTGGCCAGGGCCTCGAATCTGTCAGAGGAGGCGGACCTGAGCCGGCGCTTATCGATAGAGATCTGCAAGTCGCTCGTGAAGAAGTCAGCTGCCATATTCGCCACCTATCATACTGGCCATATTATTGGGGAGCTTCGCCTGAAGCTAGGAGGGCTTATCTTCGCTGGCTGTCAACCGGCCGATCGGACCCAGAAGCTGACCTTGGCTATGTGTTTCTGTATTTTTACGGACTTGAACGCCGAGCCTTGCACGACGAGAAAACAAGTACAAAGGCGCGGGCAGAGATTCCGACGGTTGTAAACGAGATTGAACGGCTCTTACGGATTTATTCGAAAAGCGGCTCGTTCCAGGGATACGCTGGTTCTTTGCTCGATCTACTTAAAGCAAGAGATCAAAGAGATAAACTAATTGAAAAAAGTCCACCACTTCTTTCCTTACGACAATCGCTAAGCTTTGAGCACAAGCTCGGGCTTGCGCGGTTAGCTGCGGAGGGAAAACCGTTGCCAGCTGATTGGGCTCTGGTTTGGCTAATGGCTGACCAGAACACTTATCTTAGAACACCAGCGGTCCGGTGTCGTGAGGAATTAAAAGAGCTTTTTTCCTACCGCTACCATGAACAGTACGGCGACGGAATGATACTTCCTCAAAATATAACACGACTAAAGCTGCAACACAGAGCGGCGAGTCCCACATTTCGATACCGCGGCGACAACTTTGAGAAAGAGTTCGATCTGTCAGATGTCAGTGTTTTGACCAGTCCAATAAATAAGCTGAGAGCCATTGCCGAAGATTGTTGTACCGAACTCGATGGATTTAGCCGCGCTCTCGGCAAGGATGGAGTAAGCAAAGATTCATTTAGTGCGATAATCGAATTGCCTTTTGTCCTTTGGCCAGACAGATATCGTCAACCTATTGACGACTTACGTAACTCAGTCTTTAGCAATGATGGTCCCCTTATCATGTCCTTTGATAAGTTTCGCTCCTTTTTGCCTGATTGCCCCGACATCACGAAACGGAAAATGCTTGCGGCCTATCGATTACTAGAAAATGCAGGCCTTGGCCTTGAACCGGACATCAGATATGGAGGATCAATACCCGAAGAAAATGAAGACATCGCTCTCTTCAAATATGAAAAACAATTATTGCCACCCATTTCGGAACAAAGATACCTGGCTGTCGCTCTGACACTCCGGTTGGCCGCTAGTGTAGTGTTTGCGGACGGCACCGCCTCTGAAAGCGAAAAAACCCTGCTCCAAAGGCAGATAGAGACATGGCCTCACCTAAATAAGACAGAACGGACCCGCTTACATGCTTACATGTGCCTATTATTGAAAGCCCCGCCGAAGCCTACGGGCTTCAAAAAACACATCGCCGGCCTTGACGCGAACGCCCGCAACACAATAGCCGATTTTCTGACCATCGTCGCTCAAGTTGATTCCACGATAGACCCCAAAGAAGTGTCTGCTCTCGAAAAGATCTTCAAGGTTCTCGAGTTAGACCCAAAAACGCTTTATTCCAAGATGCACATGGCCGCTGTGGAACCTGTGACTATCCGGCCTCCCTCAACCGGATCTGAAGGATATAATATCCCAAGACAACGAAGAGATGAGCCACCTCCCTTTCTTAAGCTGAATGCGAATAAAATCGCACTATTCAAAACGACTCAGAACGCGTATCCACAATTCTGAGTGAGATATTTACTCAGGAACTGGATGATGTTGAGACTATTGATGATCGAAAAAATGATTTGCCAATTGAAGAAAATAAGGGGATATCCATAATCGGCCTCGACGCCGAAAAATCCGCTCTTTTGCAGCTCTTAATGACTCGCACACAATGGGCCCGTCTTGAACTTGACGAAATAGCTGCAGATCGAAATATCTTATTGGATGGAGCGCTTGAGACTATTAACGAAAAGTCCTACAGTCTTTTTAATAAGCCTTTGTTCGAGGGAGATGACCCGATAATCCTAGATCCAGAAGTTATAAGGGAGGTTATGAAATAATGCCAATCAAGGCTAAGGAACGAGATGCTCTGATCAAGTCTCTACGTGCGGGAGTCGTCCCGCGAACAGGCCAACATCTTATCCAGGTGGGCCGTTCCCGAGAGTTGGATACACTTATAAAAGATATAGAACATATTGCGGAATCTGGCTCAACGTTTCGGCTCGTCATCGGAGAATACGGTTCGGGGAAAACATTTTTTCTCAACCTTGTTAGAGCGGTTAGTCTAGAAAAAAAGATGGTTGTCACAAATGCCGACTTAACGCCAGATCGGCGACTCCAAGCCACGGGAGGCCAGGCTCGTACTCTCTATGCCGAACTTATGCGAAATCTCTCTACTCGCACAAAACCTGACGGCGGCGCTCTTCCGGGTATCGTAGAAAAATTTGTATCAGCCGTACTACTTGAAGCAAATACTTCTGGTCAAAGCCCAGAAGCGTCGATCTATAGAAAACTCGAAAACCTTTCTGAAATGGTTGGTGGTTATGACTTTGGGGCTACCATTGCTGCCTATTGGAAGGGGTTTGAGAGTGGAGATGATAAACTTAAAGCAAATGCGATCCGGTGGTTGCGAGGAGAATTTTCTACCAAAACGGAAGCGAGGGCGGCGCTTGGCGTTCGCACAATCGTTGATGATGGCTCCTTTTATGATCACCTGAAACTATTGTCAAGATTTGCGCGTTTAGCTGGTTACTCAGGCCTCGTTATTTGTCTTGATGAACTCGTAAATTTATACAAGCTTTCCAATACACAGGCTCGAAATGCAAATTATGAGCAAATATTGCATATCTTGAATGACTCACTTCAGGGAATATCTGAAGGTGTCGGGTTCTTGCTGGCTGGTACCTCGGAATTTCTTTTGGATACGCGTCGGGGACTCTACAGTTACCCCGCACTCCAAAGTAGATTAGCAGAAAACACATTTGCCAAGAATGGCCTCATTGACCTTACAGGTCCTGTCCTTCGTCTGGCAAACCTCTCTGCTGAAGAGTTTTTTGTCCTGCTTCAAAAACTAAGAGATGTCTATGCATTTGGCGATGCCTCAAAATATTTGTTGCCAGATGAAGCCCTGCCTATTTTTATGGAACACTGTCATAAAAGGATTGGGGAAGCATACTTTCGTACGCCCAGAACAACCATTAAAGCTTTCATCAATTTATTAGCTATTCTTGAGCAGAATCCTGGTGCAAACTGGAAAGAATTATTGGGGAAAATCGAAGTGCAAAAGGATGCCGGAGGCGCATCCGAAATCATCGATAAGCCAGATGGATTAGGATCAGAAACAGGTGACGACGAACTCGCCGACTTCAAACTCTAAGAGAGATTCTTCTGCGTTTTTTCTTTTAGACGAACGTATTCAGCATTGGATCTGGCAGGCTGGATGGACCGAGCTTAGGGATATACAAGAATCCTCAATTCCACTGATTCTTGAAGGCATACATGATGTAATTATAGCATCAGCGACCGCTTCAGGAAAAACAGAAGCCGCGTTCTTTCCAATCCTAACTCGGCTCTTGGCGCAACAGGAGCGGAAGGCCTCTGTTATCTATATAAGCCCGCTAAAGGCACTAATCAATGACCAATGGAGCAGACTTGAACAACTATGTGACCTGCTCGAAATTCATGTCATTCCTTGGCACGGTGACATTTCCGAGGCACGCAAGAAACGTTTCTTAAAGGAACCTTATGGATGTCTCCTTATAACGCCAGAGTCGCTTGAAGGGCTGCTGATTCGGTATGGCCATTCCCTGTCGAGCATCTTTAGTATACTTCAATATATGGTAGTAGATGAGCTCCACGCCTTCATAGATACAGAACGAGGAAAACAACTACAATCATTAATGAATCGCATCGAAATTGCCTTAGGACGCCGTTTCCCTCGCATAGGGTTATCAGCCACTCTCGGAGAGATGCGCCTTCCTGCAGAATTTTTACGTCCAGGGGGAGGGCATTCAGTTTGCATTATCGAGAGCAAGGAAAGTGGGCAAGAACTAAAGGTCATTGTTAAAGGATACTACGATAGATTCTCCAGCCAATCTGGGACAGGTTTACAGGTGGCTAGCGGACCGGACGATTGGGAGAGAGGTACCAAAGCGGTAACTAAAGGTGTCCACTCGATCAGCAAAGATATATTTAGTGCGCTCCGTGGTTCCAATAATCTGATCTTTCCTAACAGCAGGGCAAAAGTTGAGCTTTATTCGGATCTACTTCGGCAGTCATGCGAGGGCTTGGGACTACCCAACGAGTTCTGGCCTCATCATGGCAGCCTATCCAAGCAAATTCGCGAGGAAACTGAGTGGGCAATTAAGGCGGGAGATCTCCCTACAACAGCAATAGCGACATCGACACTTGAGCTTGGAATCGATATCGGAGAAGTGAAAAGCGTTGCTCAGATTGGTCCGGCTCCGTCTGTAGCCAGCCTTCGACAACGTCTCGGCCGTTCAGGGCGACGAAAGGGCGAGGCAGCCATACTTCGGTGTTATTGTCTAGAGGACGAGATCACGCCCGATACCTCTATTTCTGATCAGCTGCGCGAAGGCCTTGTTCAAACAATCGCTCAGATCTGTCTATTGCTAAAAGGCTGGTACGAGCCACCACGTACTAGTAATCTCCATTTTTCAACGCTCATACAACAACTGTTATCGTTGATTGCCCAATATGGAGGCCTAAATGCGGTTGATGCATGGAAAATGCTATCTCTAAGTGGTGTTTTTTCTGGAATAGAGAAAAGAGAATTTACTGAACTCCTTCATTTGCTGGGAGAAAAGAAAATTTTGATGCAAGATAGCAGCGGATTGTTGCTGCTCGGTTCCATTGGGGAACGAATCGTTAATCATTTTAGTTTCTTAGCTGCATTTTCAAGCCCAGAAGAATTCAGGATTATTCACGCAAGCAAGGCGCTAGGCACGCTTCCTCTTTCTCGCCCAGTAATAGAAGGCAGCCATATCATTTTTGCAGGTAGGCGCTGGCGAGTTCTGTCCTGTCGACCGGAAGATAAGATTATCGAAGTTGAGACGGCCAAGGGCGGGAAACCTCCTTTGTTCGATGGGATGGGCGGGAAGGTTTACGATCGTGTACGGAAGGAGATGCGTACTATTCTTTCCGAGCCCACTCCTTTTACTTTCCTTGATAAAACCGCAACACGCCAGCTCGAAGAAGCACGTTATGCGTATACCCAACTTGGGCTTGACCGAAAGATATTTCTAGAGAATGGCAACGATGTTTTCGTATTTACTTGGCTCGGTGACTGGGTTAACGATACGCTAGTTTTGATGCTTATGCATCATAATCTTAGAGCGAGCAATGAAGGGATATTAGTGAGAGTAAACGGTGCTAATCAAAACGATCTCTTGAATGCTTTTGACAGAATAGGGGATGCGCAACAACCAAGCCCAGAGCAGCTCGTGGATTCCATACAAAATAAATTGAAGGAAAAGTGGGATAATTTACTTACAGAACAACTTCTCAGGAAAGGTTTCGCTTCTCGAGAACTCGATATCGATGGCGCGGTCCAGTTTGCCTTGGCAATTAAGCGATCAACTGTGACTTGAATAGCCTCCTTTGACGCAGTTTTCCTTCGCCATGCTCCGAACTGAGTGGGCTTATGTTGTTTCCGTTGAACGATTTCGGGGCGGTCGGACCATCCAAGAAGTGCCCGAGAATCCCCCGCCGCGGCTGGGCCGAGATGATAAAAAAAGTCTATGAAGTTAATCCCATGGCCTTTCCCAAATGCCAGGGAGAAATGCGCATCATCGCCTTTCTCACCGACTATGCCGTCGTCGACCGCATCATCAATCACCTCAAACTGGCATTTGTTGCCGAGAGACCCCCACCGCCTCAGCTCGCTTATCAGGAACTCCTGATGGCCGCCGAGGCATCCACCAAGTATGCTTCGTGATTCTTTCTTTCCCTGGGCCCTGAGGTCCGGCTGATTTCCGGCGCTTCTGAGCGTTCCAAGACCTTTTGACCCGAAATGAGCAATCCCCACCCAATTTGACATCTCTTCGAGCCGCGTTCTATACTCGCCACGATGGTTGGAGGGGACAATAAAGGCGAAAATGCGACGGCACCGAGCCGAGCCAAAAAACCAAATGACTATCACTCTCGAGCGTAAAGTGTCGGTCTTTGACGGGTCGGAAGCGAGAAG
Organism: Candidatus Aminicenantales bacterium; assembly: GCA_049682755.1. Lineage (GTDB taxonomy): Bacteria > Acidobacteriota > Aminicenantia > Aminicenantales > UBA8522 > UBA8522. Next base: position 18,615 of record JBAUIH010000271.1, read on the forward strand.
CTCCCTGTAGCAGGAGCAACGGGAGGCGGTTCTTAAGAACGACGGAGGCCTTGACATGGAAACGATCAACCGCCGGGATTTCCTGACCCGCGCGACGATGGGAGCCGCCGCGATGGCCGCCCCCGTAGTGAACGGGGCCTGTCGGGCCAGCTCGAACGGCGCCGCCGCGCCGTCCGCGTCGCGTTCCTCGGCCACCTCCGGCTATTCAGGAGGCCGGAGCGCTTTCTTATTGAAAAACGCCCCCCTCATGGATAGAATTTGGGGCATCCCGACTTCTTTCGAGGTGACACTCGCATGGAAGAGAAGACATTCAAGCCCGTCGTTCCCGCCGAAAGCAGGATCAAGGAATTCACCGGACGCGCCGTCCTGCTCGGCGTC
>JBAUIH010000272.1:0-3271 GCA_049682755.1 Candidatus Aminicenantales bacterium
CACTTCTCCATGGCGATTGTCGACCATCGTCTCTCCGACCCTGTCCGCTCTCACGTGGCCGTAGGAATTGGTCACCTCGACTGGCATGCCGGAGGGAACCGTGATCCGGAAGTCGGTTTCGAAATTCCGCCTCCTAAAATCCTTCCTGTTTGTGGTGAGGGTGATGGCGGAATCGTCCTTGGTGATGACGGGGTGGAGTTCGTCGGCCACCTCCCGTGCCTTTTCCTCGTTCTGCCTGCGGATCCTCTCCGTGAAGGTGAAAGTGACTCTGTCGGTGTCGACACCCTGAACATCGACCCGGCCGTGGGCATTGAGGACGCGGAGGGACGCCGGAAGCGGCGGCTCAATCACCTGCGTTTCTTCGTAGACGTACTCGTTGAAGTCGAAAGCGAAGACATCGTCCCAGGTGATATCGATCTTGCCGGACTGGACGTGGTAGGCGAAGACCCCGACGGCGATGATGAAGATGAGAAGGGTGATCTCTTTGGCTTTCATGGTCAGTCCTGTTCGGGTTTTGGAACCGATATCCTTTCCTTTCGCTCCTTGATCCCGAAATAGAGCTTCCAGGCTCCCCAGGCGATCAGAATCAGGGGCCAGAGTCGGAAGATATTCTCCCAGGCGTCGACCCCGAAATTTTCCAGAATGAAGACGAACCCGATGACGATGAGGATAATTCCCCACGCCAGTGCGCTGCGTTGTCTCTTAGCCATTGGAACCTCCCTGTTCCGTCCTTAGTCTTTCTTCGAGAGATAGTCGAAGATGAGTTTGGCGCCGATAACGATGACCACAGCCGGCCAGAAATCCCAGATGGTCTTGTAGCTGATGACCTCGAAGTTGCCGAGGAGCAGGATGCCGCCCAGGGCGATCAACAGGACGCCCCAGAAGATCGAGCCCGCGGTCACCGCCTCGGTGGAGATTGTGGTATCCTCTTCTTCGACGTCTCCTCCCAGGAAGGCCCTGCGGTTGATTTTGTTGGCCACGTTCACGGAATCGATGATCTGGAAGATGTAGAATGCCCCCATGAGAATGCCGGCGAACGGCTGGGCGCCGCCTTGCGGCTGCATGGTGACCAGCCCGGCAAAAACGACCAGGTAGATCAATGCTTTAACGAGCTCTCCGTTGTAGAAAGGGCCGACTCCGAAGGGGAAAAAGAAGGACAACAAGAACGCTAAGACCGGAGATTTGCGGGGCTTGGGCAGAACGACCTTTTCTTGCACGATGACTTTCTCTTCCATAGTGTTACCTCCTACTGGTTATAAAGGTCATCCTCGTTTCCGCCGAAGACCTTCCAGTCCTTGACGGATCCAAGGATATTGTTGGCGGTGTCGCCCAACCGGTCGGTGAAGGAACCGGCCCGGGCATAGAGCCTTTCCACCCGGCTGTAGCCGGCATGGACCTTCTGGTCGATGACACGATCGATGGCCGTCTTTTCAGGATTGAACAAATAAAAAGAAAGCAGGGTCATGAATAGGGCGCCGGCCGCGAAGACCGGCTGGAGAGCGGGCTTGAGCATGAAATCGAAGGTGAAGGAGAACTTCTTTTTCCGCTCGGGGATGGCGGCCAATCGGGCCTGCAGTTCGGGGCTGACCTCGACCTCTGGGAAGCCGGTCAGGGCCTGTTGAGCCCGGCGCAAAACACCGAGGAGTGAGGAGCAGTCCGGACAATCCGCGAGATGGCTTTCGACCAGGGCCCTTTCTTCCTGGTTCAGATCGCCCTCCAGGAAAGCGGAGAGGAGTCCCTCGATGTGTTCACATCTCATGGTCATCCTCCTTCCGGTCCTTGAGGAATTTGGCCAACTGGAGACGTCCCCGGTTGATCCGTGACTTGACCGTCCCCAGCGGGAGACCCATGATCTCGGCGATCTCATCGTAGTTTTTGTCCTGGATGTCCCTGAGTATGACCGCCACGCGGGTCTCGGCGTTGAGCCGGTTGAGGTTCTCCCAGATGAGCTTTCGGTCGGCCTCCCGATTCAGGCCGTTCTCCGGGCCGGAGGCCCCTTCAGGAGCGGCGAAGCGCTCTTCGAATTCGTCGCGGTGGGATTTCTCCCACTTGGTCCGGCGGTAGGTGTCGATGAGATGGTTCTTCGCCATGGTGAGGAGCCAGGCGGTGAAATTGCGTTCGAAGTCGTACTTGGGAAGGACGCCGTAAAGTTTTAGGAAGATATCCTGGGTCAGGTCCTCGGCTTCCTGAAAGCTTCCGGCGAACTGGTAGGCCAGGTTGAAAACCCGCTTGGAATAGGCGTTAACGAGCATTTCCCAGGCTCCCTGTTGACCATTCAGGCATTGTCGAATGACCTCGTTCAAGTCCACTCACTTCACCCCGATAGACGAGTTCGGCCGGTCAAAAGTTCCTCCCATTCTAATAAATTTTGCCGCCCAACGCCAACGTCTTGACTAAAGAACGAAGATATGACACGATGGCTTTTCTTTTTTAAAGAAACACTCAATCCAACACCACGGAGGAAACGCATGGAGGGCATTATCGGCTACGGAGCCTGTATCCCCCGCAACCGCATCAAAGTCGAGGAGATCGCCAAGGTCTGGGGAGCCGACGCGCCGAGCTACCGGAGGGGATTGCTTGTCGAGGAGAAATCCGTCCCCTCGCCGGATCAGGACACCATCACCATGTCGGTCGAAGCGACCAAGCTCGCCCTGAAAAGGGCCGGAATCAATCCCCAAGAGATCGGAGCCGTTTATATCGGCTCCGAGTCCCATCCTTACGCCGTCAAGCCCAGCGGCACGGTCCTGGCCGAGGCGATCGGCGCCACACCCGAGGTCCACACGGCCGATTTCGAGTTCGCCTGCAAAGCCGGAACCGAGGGGATGTTCGTCGCCCTGAGCCTGGTCAAGGCGGGACAGGTCAAGTACGGCCTGGCCGTCGGGGCCGATACCTCCCAGGGCGCGCCGGGCGATGCCCTGGAGTATACGGCCGCGGCGGGAGCGGCGGCCTATATCTTCGGCCGCGAGAAGGTTGTCGCCGAGGTTTTGGAAACATATTCCTACACCACCGATACCCCGGACTTCTGGCGCCGCGAGTACCAGTATTATCCTCAGCATGGCGGCCGTTTCACCGGCGAGCCGGCCTATTTCAAGCACATCATCGGTGCCGCCAAGGGAATCATGGAAAGAACGGGTCTCAAGCCGGCCGACTTCGACTACGTCATCTTCCATCAGCCCAACGGCAAATTCCCGTTCCGGGTGGGCGACATGCTGGGGTTCACCAGGAAGCAGATCGAGCCGGGCTGGCTGGTCAACTTGCTCGGCAACACCTA
>JBAUIH010000273.1:0-21068 GCA_049682755.1 Candidatus Aminicenantales bacterium
GCTGAAGGCGACGAGAGAAACGACCGCTGCCCGCAGGAATATCTTCAGAGCATCTCGCCGGCCGCCAATCAAAGCCTTCTTCTGGATTCTTCGAACAATCATGGACAACAGCGCCAACAACACGGCCAAGCCCATAACCGGCAAAACGATTTTAAGCACTCTCGGCAGGCTGATGCATCTCCGAAAAAGGATCATCACCCAGGCGGCATAAAACAGGCCGAAAACGAGACCCATAAAGAGCGTGGCCCTATTGATTCTGATCTTCTTTTGTCCCGTCACGTTCCATATCCGGTCAAGCGCAAATGCGCTCAGGAAACACAGGGCCGGGATGATGGGGACAAAATATCTCGGGGGTCGATAGCTCAGCCCGTTCAGGGCGACGTATCCTCCGCTGAGCCAAAGAAAAACAAAGACCTCCAGCGGCTTCAGTTTGTTGCGCCATTTGACAAGGCCGTAGACAACGAGCGGTATATAACACCAGGCGATGATCAACTCGACGGGGGCGTTGACCAGGTAGCCGGGAAAAGTGAACGATGTCAAGTTGAGCCAGAATTTTCCGATGTTCGACGGCATGGCCAAACCAAACCAGCTGCGGCTGGCTCTGGCAAATTCCGTTTTGTAGGGTGAATAGAAAAACAGAAACCAGACAAGATAGGAGATCACAAGGCCGCCCAAATAAAAACCCAATGAAGACAGAATTCTTTTCATGTTCTTTTCGGTGGCGTATTTCTGGCCAAGGGCGAAAATCAGGGCGGCTAGGGCGGCCAACACAAAATAAAGGGCTGAAGCTTTGGTGATATAGCAGGCAAACGAGCTGATCCCGGCCAGAAAAAGAAGCCTGGGCTTAACGAGTCCCTCCTGCCAGAAAAAGAGCGTCAAGGCCATCGGAAGAACGAGAAATGTGTCGTTCAGGCCGAGGCGGTTATACATAGCGAAGACATAATTGAAACCCAACAATAAGACGGACATCACGGCCACTCTTCGGCCGGAGTTTCTTTTAAGAACCGTCCAGAACAGCAGGAAGCTGATCGCAATCGAAACGACATTGACAAGACGCAGTTGTCTTAAGCCGACTCCCAGCAAAGAGAAAGAGAGGTACTCCAATATATTGAGAATGGGATTATAAACAATGGGATTCCAATCATCGGACATCCATTGGCCGAAAAGAATTTTATTCCTGGCGTTATGGGCGAGGGCCGATTCATCGCCGAACAACCCGCCGCTGGGGCTTAGATTCACGGGCGGGTCCGCTCCGAGGTTAACCAGGCGGCTGGCCAGGATCAACAAGAATATGACGATAATGAACCCGTTTCGTTTCGATTTCGAGATAAGATTCCGGAAGTTGCAATTGGATATCATGGATTGGCATTCCCATGATTTAATGAAAAAGAAGGGACTGTCAAGCGCTTTGTCATCCGGACCGCTCCGGCCCAAATTGTTGCACCGCCCCCACCGACATTCATTGGCACACAGCCGGCAGGGGATGATCGCCGGGCTCTGCGGCGGCTGCCCGGGCAAGCCTTCGTAAGGCCTGAGTTACTGGACATTGAACATGTAGCTGGACTTTACCATTATCGTGCGGTTTTTTGTCAGCGGCAGAAACGGTATTTCCCGGCGGCGGTCGGTATTGAAGCCCTCATCATAGACGATGTAAAAATCATTGCCTTCCCGCGGATTGTACCGATAGCGGATGTTCATCAGGATGAGGTCGTTGGCGCTGTTGTATTGAATGAAGGCCGTCAAGGTGTGTTGGATAGTCGGCATCAACCGCAATCTCAACCGGCCGATATGTCCGGTGAATTCCTGAACTCGGTCTGCAAAGTTCAGCTTGTTGATCTGATAGGAACCGTACAGATAGATGTGTTGCGAGACATTCCAGGTGGGACTGACGGTGAGCGAAAAGCGGGTTCCATCATAAAATGTCCCCGCATTCACCGTCGATTCAAACCTGATCTGCCCGGCTCTGGGAGTATCGTATATGCCTTCGAATTCATAATAGGTATATCTGCCCGCCGGGACTCCGGCGTTATCGGAAAAAGAGAACTCTTCTTCGACATCTTCCAGATGCCGCTTGAAAGAGAAACTTGCGGAAGAGCCGCCTTTGGTATTGAATCTCCAGCCCGGGCCAATCTCCGCCGACTCGGCCGAGCGATCGTCGTTTCGCAGGTAGGTGAAACCTCCAAGATAGATCCCGTGATTGAGGAGTTTTGATTCCTTAGCTGGTATCCAGCCGTACTGTATGCTATCGCCGAAACGGGTGAAATCCTGACGATTCTCGTAGCCCAGACCCGGCAGGTAATCTTCACCGGCCCGGGAATAATTGAGTTTTTAATGAAGGCCTCCTATGCGGTTCTTGCACTTTCCCCTGTCGGCCGATCATCTCCCGGACCGGGACGAAGAAACATAGCGCAGCGATACCGAATTTTACGATTTGGAAACTGATCATCGCGGATTCCCTTCACATCACCATAGAACGTAGCCTTTCCATCTCTTTCTGCGCAGCCGGGTGATCCTCAAGAAACACCTCTTTCCCCGTTCCCGGCCGCCGCCGGATCGGGCAGCCAGGCCAGGCACCAGCCAAAGGCACAGAAATAGACGACGTATTCCAGCGTATAGCTGTACCGCAGGTTGGGAAACGCCGAGACCGTGACCAGCAGACCGTAGGCCAGGAAAGAGAAGGTCAGCAGCATGAGGATGAAGGCGCCGCCGTGCCGTCCGGCCGTTGCGCAGAGACGATAGAGCGCGCAGGCGAAAGCAGCCAGCCACACCAGGATCCAGAGGCCGTTGCGGAAGACGAGGCGATGCGCCCGGCTGTAACCCAGGTGAAGCTTCAACCCCAAGGTCGGCCGCAATCGCACACTGCCGTCCGCCGCCTGGCGGATCGAGCGGAAGTCCGTGGGCCGATCGTACTCCTTGAGCATGAAGCTAACGAAATCGTCCGACAGCGTGCCGGCATAAGCCGCGGTGTTGAAGCGCCGGTTGAAAAAAGAGGCCGGATCGCCGAAGTCAGCGAAGTAGCCGTGGGGGGAGCGGGACTGGAGGAAATGGGATTCGAGCGAGCGGTAGAAGTCGATGTCGTCATAAAAGTTTCCGAAAAAATGGGACATGAAGCTGGCGTAAAGAAACTTGAACGCCAAGCGGGGATGGAGGCGAATGGAGTGCCCGGCCAAGCGCCGCCAGACCGGCCGCCATTTCAAATAGAGGTCATAGGCGCCGGCCGGCTCGCGCTCGAAAAAAGCGCGGGCCACGATCATGCGGTTGTTCTCGTAGTAGTAGTTCCAGACGGCGCGGATCTCGTTGAAATCCCAAGACCGGCTGGCGTTGTTTAAGAGCTTCTTGCCCACTGCCCGGCGGCAGCGCTCAGCCGCTTCCGCGGCCGCCGGGCCGAGCGTAGCGTCCGTCTCAAGGAAGGTGGAGGAGAAGGAGATCAATGCGTGCTCGGAAAAGGTTGACAGCGCGAACGTGCCCATGTTCAGACGGTTGTAGAGGGAAAGTGCGGCGAGAACGGCCGGCAAGGGAAGGACGAAAGACAGAATCGTGCGCCGCGGCAGGCGGTTGAGGAGCAGGAAAGCCAGCACTGCCAGGTAGGGCGCAAGGAAAAAGAGGCCCGCGGGCCGCACCAGGACCGCCGCGGCCATGGCCAGCGAGCCGAAACAAAGCGGGGGGCCCCGGCGGTAGCCGATGCCGGCTACGAGCCCGGCGAGCGAGAGCAGCACCAGGTTGGCGAAAAGGCTGTCGGACATCAGGGTGGAGTCTCCTACCAGGTGGACGCCGGAGGTGGCGTAGGCGGCGAGCGCCGCGGCCGTGAGCAGGGGGATGAACTTTCTGCCGCCGTAGAGGCGGTAAAAAACGAAGATGAATAACCCGCAGCTGAGGAGGGTCAGCAGGTGCTGCAGGGCAACGACACTGAAGTTACGGTCAGAAAAGAAAAAAACGAGCTTCAGGAAGAGGGGATATCCGAGCGGCCGGATCGCCGGATGGGGCCAGAAGCCCTTGTTCATCTGGTCGACGAGCTGGCAGTAGCCGCCGTCGTCGGGATTGAAGCCGACCACCGGGTAGTGCAGGAAAAAGGGCAAGCGCGTCACGAGGAAGGGCAGCAGAAAGACGAGCCAGGACAGATAGAGGACGGCGTGCCTTTTCAGGTGGCCTGTCATGCCCGATTCCGCAGGCAGATGATGCCCCAATTCCAGGTCGTCGTCAATCCCCACCCGGCTGACGGCGCGCGGCCGTCCGGAGACCAGACAAGACCAGTGATGGTCCCTTCGACAGAGCGCTGCTTCTGGCTTTGCGCGTCGCCGACGAAAAGCCCTTTATCGCCCTGCCTGGACCGGGAAGAGGACACCGCGGCCAAAGGAATGATGATAGAGCGCCCTTTTACCGTCGCTCGAAATCTGCGCGGCGTTATACGCAGCCTCATACCACGCCGCAGGGCTTTCGGAATAGACCATCTCGTGTTCTGCGCCGCCGGGCTGGCTTTCGTCCCTGCTTTGGGCATTTTTCGATGGAGAACACGAACAGAAAAAGAGGGTGCAGATAACAGCAACTTCAACCAAGAATGGCCTTATGCGTATTCTCATATTCTCTCCCCTGCGCCCCGCATCCTTCCCGGCAAAGAGGCTCCCCTTGGTCAAGTCCCTTTGAGGTGTCTCGCTTGTTTTGGTCTGAGAGACGAGCACCTCATCGAGGTGAACAAGCTTTGTCCAGCACTTGCCGCAGAAGGATGTGTCCTCGGGATTATCGGAGTGACAGTGGGGGCATTTCCAGGCCCGCGCGGCGTTGTTGTAGAGGATGTCCCGCTTCTGTTCGGCGGAGAGAAAATCCGCTTTCTCAATCGCCTCGACGGTCAGGCCGATCGCATCAGGCCAGGTCATCTGATCCGACCCGAACATGATTCGCTTCTCAAAGCCGTGCCTGATGAGTTCAGGGATTATCGGATCATGCTTGATTGGACAGCCCGACGCCGGCTGTCCGCAAGGCCCTGGTTTGCTTCATCTCACTTTATGCAAAAGGACCACTGATCCAGAACATCGAGAAGGCAAGCCGGGCGATGCCTGAAGGCGGCCAAGGATGCCGGCCCCAGCAGGGTCCGGGTCGGGAACAGCCATCTCCTGGGCAGCGCTTATTGACGGATCTTGCCGGCGATCTCTTTTCCAAAATCCACGCATCGGCCCAACGCTTGATCATCCGGGCTCCATTCCGCCTTGATCCCGTCGTTAATGAGTTCTAAGCCCGCCTTCTGCAGCCCTTCGCTGATCATCTTGACCGATTCTCCGCTCCACCCGTACGTCCCGAAGGCCGCACCTTTCTTCCCGGAAAATTTCAATCCCCTGATCTCCTCGAGGAAGCCGGCCAGGGCCGACAGGATTCCGCGGTTGATGGTCGGCGAGCCCAGCAGGACCGCCTTGGACTTGAAGACCTCGGTAATGACATCGTTCTTGTCGGAACGCGAGATGTTGAAGAGCTTGACGGCGACCTTCTCATCGGCCGTTCGAATCCCCTGGGCGATGGCCTCGGCCATGCGGCGGGTTCCGTTCCACATGGAATCATAGACAATCGTGATCTGGCCCTCTCTATAATCCCTGGACCACTCGAGATATTTGTGCACGATCTGCAGCGGCCGGTCCCGCCAGATGACGCCGTGGCTCGGACAGATCATCTCCAGGGGAAGATTCAACTTCGTGAATTCCCCGATCTTTTTTTCGACCAGCCCGCTGAAGGGCGTCAGGATGTTGGCGTAGTACTTGACGGCTTCTTGATACAGTTCGCCCTGATCGACCCGGTCGTTGAACAAGAGCTCGCTGGCATAGTGCTGGCCGAAAGCGTCGTTGCTGAAAAGGATATTCTCGCCCGTCAGGTAGCTGAACATGCTGTCGGGCCAATGGAGCATCGGGGCTTCGATGAAGATCAATTCCTTCCGGCCCAGGCTCAGCTTGTCGCCCGTTTTGACCGGCACGAAATTCCAATCCCGGTGAAAATGCCCTTTGAGCGATTTGACGCCGTTGGCGGTGCAATAGACCGGCGTTTTGGGAAGGCGTTCCATGAGCTCGCCCAGGGCGCCGCTGTGGTCGGTCTCGGCATGCTGGGCGATGACCGCGTCGATCTTGTCCAACCCGACCTCTGTGTCCAGGTTGTCGACGAACTCGGAACCGAAGGGGCCCCAAACGGTATCGATCAGGACCGTTTTTTCATCCTTGACCAGGTAGGAATTATAGGAGGATCCTCGGTGAGTGGAATATTCCTCTCCGTGGAAGCTCCTGATTTCCCAATCCACTTTGCCAACCCAGTCAACGTCTTTTTTGATTTCTTTCAACATGTCTACCTCCATCGATTCTCAGACGAATCATTATACCAAAGAGTTTTTTCTTTATCCTTGACTTATGTCAACAATTTTGACTGGCCATTTCTCCAGGCCAATGCGCCCGAAATCGTATTCACAACCAAAAAAAATCTCTTGAAAGACCGCGACTTCCCCGGAAAAAATTTCATCGCGCGGCCATGTCCTGTATAATGCGGAATGATGAAGGAGGCTACGATGCGCCGCTGGGCCCCGACAATCGCCATCCTTTTCATCCTGACAGCCGGACTGATTCCGGCCGGCCAGGAAACGCCGCCCCAGGATAAACCGCCGGCTTCCGCTCCCGACCCCCTCTTCGTCCGCCTGACCTTTTATCCCACGGCCAGCCTCTCCAGGTACGATTACAACAATGACATCGATCTTTACGAGGTCCGCGCCTACGCGGAGATCCGCCTGAAATCCGAGGCCGGGGAGATCGTCCGCGATGCCCGGGTGACGGTCCTTTCCCATACTCTGGATTACCAGAAAGATCATTACGAGAAAAGGATCTTTGTTGACAGAAGCAAGCTCCCGGGCGAAGTGGATGTCCTCATCGCCGCAGGCGAGCGGCCGGTCATCCGGCGAACGTTTCCCCTCCCCTTCTGGCTCGTCCTTGTCGAACCCAGGCCGGCCATCGTCGATCCCGATCTCGACCTCACTGTCAAGTGGCGTTTCAGCGCCTTTTCCGTCCCGGTGGACGTCCGGGTGTACGATTTCAAGACGGGAGACGCGGTTTTCAGCCTCAGTGATGCGGCGGACACTTCAGTGACCGTTCCGGCGGACAAGATTCCGGGCTCGACGACCCTGAGAACCTACGTCATCTCGTCATGGCTCTCCAAACGCTTTCTCACAGGTGAGGAATTCGTCCGCGGTTCCGAGGTCAACATCATCCCCTGGAGCCAGGTCTTCATCAGGACGCAATGACAGACCCAAGGAATAGATCATGAAGAGAATCATTTTGCTGTGCCTCGCCGCCCTGGCGATCCTGGAGGCCGCGCCGGCCATCTCCCAGCCCCGGGAGGCGGGAATTCAAGTCGTTCCTCCCGGAGAAATGCGCAGCGTCGCTCCCAACATCTACCTCGACTGCAGCCGCCGGGACTGCGACTTCGACTTCATCAAGACCGAGATCACCTTCGTCAACTACGTCCGGGACCGCCAGAGCGCGGACATCCACATCATCGTCACCCGGCAGACCACCGGGAGCGGCGGCGGCGACTACACGATCTCGTTTATCGGCTTGAAGATGCACGAAGGGAAGGACGCCACACTCCACTATTTTTCCAGGCCGACGGACACGGAAGACCAGGTCCGAAAAGGCCTTACAAACATCTTGAAGCAGGGTCTGATCCCCTATGTTTATGATACTCCGCTTTCGGAATTCATCTCCGTCTCCTATGCTCAGAACCTGGCCTTCCGGCCGCCGTCCTCTCAGGACAAGTGGAATTACTGGGTGTTCAGCGTCGGGCTGCGGGGCAACGGCGACTTCGAAGAGCTGTCCGAGAGATATTCTTACCGGATCAATCTGTCGGCCAACCGGACGACCGAAGCGACCAAATTCCGTCTCTGGGCAAGCAGCAATATCGACAACCGGCGATATGAGGTCAGTGAGGAAGAGACGATCATCAGCAAAACCAGCCGGAAATATCTCTCCGGCTCGCTGATCAGGAGCATCGACGGCCACTGGTCGTGGGGGGCCACGGCCAGCCTCTATTCCTCGACCTATGACAATGCCGAACTCTACGCTTCTTTCGGCCCGGCCATCGAATACAACATCTTTCCCTATGACCAGGCGACCCGGCGCGAACTCCGGATCCAGTACCGGATCGGCTACAGCCAACGGGATTACTATGAAACGACGATTTTCAATAAGGAAGAAGAGGGCCTGTTCAACCAGAACCTTCAGGTCATTCTGGAGCTCAAGGAACCCTGGGGTTCGGGGGGGGTCGAGCTGTCCGGATCGACATTTCTCCACGATCTCAGCAAGAACAACCTCCGGGCCGAGGCGGGCATTTGGGTGAATCTTTACAAGGGGCTCTCGTTCAATGTCGGAGGCGAGTACTCCCGGGTCAGAGACCAGCTGTCCCTCCCCCAGGAGGACGTGTCAAAGGAGGAGATCCTCCTCGAGCTCAAGCGACTGGCCTCGAGTTACAACCTGCGCGTTGAGATGGGTTTCAACTACCGCTTCGGGTCGATCTACAGCAATATCGTCAATCCTCGCTTCGGGAACATGTGAGCGGTGCTGTCTATTTCTCTTTGATGAGCCTGTTCAGCCGTTCGACGGCGTTGGTATTATTGGGGTCAAGCTGCAGCGACTTGGCATAGTTCTTGATCGCTTCCGCCTTGTCGCCCTTAGCCGCATGGGCTTCGGCCAGGCTGTCATAACCGTTGGCATATTCAGGATAGGCTTCAACATTCAATTGGAAGATCTTGACAGCATCTTCAAACCGTTCCTTTTCAAGCAAAGCATAACCCAGTCCGTTCAGTTCGACCGGCCGGAAGTCGAATTCGCCGGGCTTCTCTTTTTTCAGATCGCGGTATTGGCGAATGGCGGCATCCAGGTCTTTTTCCCGCATGGTCGTAAAAATAGTCCGGGCGATCGATTTCTTGGGAGGATCAAAGGGCTCGTCATAGAGAATCCGCGAAATGACGGTGCTCATTTCGCCCAGGTTGGTTCCGCCTGTGTTGTTAAGAAGCACGATCAGGTGTTTATCGTCGACGTAGCGTTCGATCAGGGTGTTGAAGCCGTTGATCCCCCCGCCGTGCGATATCACGGAAACCTCCCGCTTGGACTGGAGCAGTTTTTTCTTGCTCACCGCCCAGCCATAGCCGTAGGCGGCTCCGCCCATCGCAAAGTGTGACTTAAAGAGAAGTTCCTTCATCTTGGCAGAAAGCAATGTATCGGCGTAGAGGGCCTGGTCCCAGATGAAAAGGTCCTCTACGGTTGAATAATAGTTTCGTCCAGGAAGCCACTCAGGATCTCCTCAATCTGGCCAAAATGTCGCACCGCGCTGTCCCTCTCCGGACATGGCGTCGCCTGGAGAGGAAAGCGGGGCTTTCAGCCCCGGCGGGCGTCATAATACAGGGCGGCCGCGCCCAGCACGGCGATCTGAGGCTCGCCGGAAGTCTCGATGATGACCCGCTCCAGGCTCTTCCGATAAGGGAAGGATTTCATCGCCTCCCTCATCCCGCCCCCAAACAGGGAAAAGGCCCTGGAAACCGAACCGCCCAATATGATGGCCTCCGGGTCGACGGCAAGCATGATGATCATCAGGGCATCGCCCACATATCTCCCGAACCGTTTGAAGATCCCCAGCGCTTCCGGATCTCGCCGCGTCGCTCTGGCAAAAATCTCTTCTCCCTTGATTCCATGCTCCCGGATGAAGTACTGACCGCTGCAGTAGTGTTCCAGGATGGACTCCTTGTACGGGATCATCCCGAACTCGCCAGCCCCGCAGTTGGGGCCGCTGTAGAGGCGGTCGTTGAGGACGATCCCCGCCCCCAAACCGGTGCCGATGATCAACCCGACCAGATGGCGGTACCTCCGGCCCCGGCTGAAATATTTCTCCCCGACGGCGAAACAATTGGCGTCATTGTTGATATAGACAGGCCGGTCGAACCGTTCTTGCAGGATGTTCTTGAGCGGCACTTCTTTCCAAGAAGGGATATTCTGAACATCATAAACAATACCCCTCTCCACATCGACGACGCTCGGCACTCCCACCCCGATGCCGGCCACGGCCGGATCATAAACCTTCTCGACCGCCGCGACGACCTCTTCGATGACTTGCTTCTTCGATCCCTGGGCGCTCACCGCGGCGGTCACATACCGGACGATCCGGCCGTCCTCCACGCGCCCGATCTCGACCTTGGTGCCGCCCAGGTCAATGCCGACGACCGTTTCTTTGGCCATTCTTTTCATGCCTTCGCTTTCTTCTTCCTCAGGGTGATCGTGAGGTTGCTGATCAGCGGCCGGGACCAGAACCCGATGCTCAGGATATAGCCCAAGGTGATGAAGAGAAACATCATGCCAACTCGGAGGCCGAAGCGATCCCCCAGCCAGCCGACGACGAGGGGAACTAGGGCCCCGCCGATGATTCCCGTGCAGAGAATGCCCGAGAAGGAGCCGTGGTGCTTGTCCAGGGAGTTGAGCGCCAGGGAGAAGATGATCGACCACATGACCGAAGCACAAAATCCCATCAATGGAAAGGCGATGAGGGCCACAGGGCCCGGTCCGAAAAGAGCAACACTCAAGGTGACGAGCGCGGCGCCGGAAAAACCGATCAGAATCCTGCGGCTGTCGAAGAGCTTGAGCAGGACGAGCCCGAGCAGGCAGCCCACCGTCATCAATCCCCAAAAAAGAGAGACCGTATCGGCGCCTTTGGTCTGAGGGTCGATCCCGTGGTAGATGGCCAGGAATTTCGAGATCCAGTTGGCCACGCCCTGTTCCGTACCGACATAGGCAAATATCCCCAGGAAATAGAGCAGGACGATCTTCTTCCGGAAGAGCTCCCGATAGATGGACCAGGCCCCCGCCCTCTCCTCCTCTTTGAGCTCGACTTTGGGCAGCCGGACCACGGAGAGGAGAAGGACCATGCCCAGGGTCACCAGGGCAAAAACCCAGTACAGCGAGACCCAGGGAAGGCTTTCCGGAACCACTCTCTTCAGGATCTTGAGAAAGGGACCGCTCTGACTGGATACGCTGGGGAGGTTGAGGACCAGATAGGAATAAACCTGCGGGCTCAGGAAAGACGCTAGGCCGAAGATAAGCTGAGCAAAGACGGAGTTGAAGGCGAAGTGTTCCTCCCCTCCGGCCACTCGCAGCAACGGGTTGATGGCGACCTGGAGCATGGCCATCCCGATCCCGATCAGAAAAAGCGAGGTCAGGGCGACTGAAAACCGGGGCACAGAAGCGAAAAAGAGGGCCCCCACCAGAGCTATGAGGAAAGCCGCCAGCATGACCCGCTTCTCCTTGTAGCGCTCGACCATCATCCCGGCCGGGATGGACATCACTCCATAAGCGATGAAGAAGGAGAAGGGAAGGAATCCAGCCAGGGTTAGGCTCAGCCGGAAGCTGTTGATGATGTCCGGAACGAGCGGGCCCAGGATGTTCGTCAGGAAGGAGATGACGAAAAAGATAAGGAAGATGAGGGCGACGATCAGGTAATTTCTCTTCATGGATTGCGGCTCCAACCGCGGATTAATGAGGCGGGTCCTGTCACGACGCGTCCCCGTCCGTCCTCGCTAAAGACCCGCCCACCCGCCACCATCCGCTGCGGGCGGGCGGGGACGTGTCGCGCCACCCGCGATACGGAAAGAACTGGAATATTCATTCTTCCGCTGGGCACTTAATTCTGCTTGAGATTCCAACCGCTGACGACGAGCTCAGGCTCCTCGCCCTGAAGGTCGGCGGTAGAAAAGGTGGCGCTGAGCGTCCGGCTCTCCCCGGGAAGAAGCGAAACGCCGTTGTCCTCCCAGTAGATGGGCACGACGGTATCTCCGCTCCGGCGCCTGACGACATCCAGGTTCACAAAGAAAGCGATGGTCTCCGTCGGGTTCTCCAGGGTGACCCGGACCTTGTGCTCCGCGCCGGCCTGTTCAAAAGCCGAGAGGATCTTGAGGGTTACCGGAGGAAGCCTGTCCAGGGCCGTTAGGTCGGCGAATTCCTTGATCGGGGTGACGAACCACTCGGTCGCCGGGTAGTTCATGACGTCCTTCTTGGTGGAGAGCCAGTAGAAATTCTCGTCGATCAGACCCCCGGCATTGTCCACCAGCTTGAGGTCGAGAAAATACACGGGAGTGAGGCCTTCGATTTGAGGAATCCAACCGACCTGGGCCACTGTGTTCTCCCCGAGATCCACGTCTTTGACCTCCTGGAAAACCTCCTTGAAGTGGAAGTCAAAGACCCGGACCTGCGCCTTCCAGCCGCCGAGCGGCGACAGCCGGTCATTCGCGACATAAACGCCGTCGTTCTTGGGATGATAGAGGATGTGGACCGGCCGCGACGCTTTTTTGGCGCCGTAAAAGGCACCGTTCGGCATCAGGTCATAGTCATAGAGTTGCCAGTAGAGCTTTGGCCAGGCGGCGTTCAGCATCCATTGGATAACACCGGTCGCCACGGGCCGGTGGGCGGCAAAGGCCTCGAACATCGCCCGCATGGCCTCGAAGTTGGCAACCTGGGCCTTGCGGACGAAATCCTCGAGCCCCTTGACCTTCCCGTAACGCCTGTTGAGGGCTTCGAGATAGCGGTCGAGGGTATTGAACTCGCCGCGGGCGCAATGATAATCCCAGACCTCGTCGATCGGCCAGAGGTGGTCGGCCGGGAGCATCCTGTTCAGACTTTCGAGCGGCGGGGGCTGCGGGCCCGGCCCGGTCTCGGTGTTGAACCCGAAGGCGCCGCCATTCTTTGTGTCCTCGAACCAGTAGACGGGCGGGACATAGTCGTAGGGGCCGTTCATCTTGACGCCGGTATCGCCGCTGATCACGCTGCGGAGGCCCTTGGTAGACATCAACGCCGGACGGCTGGGATCCTGAACCTCTAAAATTTCCATGTATCTCCGCTCAAGCTCCGGCCGGGGCAGCTTGTCGCTCCCCAGCGCCCAGACAAAAACGCTGGGATGATTGCGCCACAGGATCAGCTGATCCTGGAAGGAGCGGGCCACGAGATCCATGTCTTCGGGAGTCATGACACCTCCGTATTCATCGACAGGCTTGCCCAGATAATTCTCCCATTCCCACTGGCAGCTCCAGCCGGCCATCAGCAGGATCCCGTTCCGATCGCAGAGATTATAAAGGGCCGGGCTACTTCCCCAGAACCCTTCAAGACGGATGGTATTGAGATTCATGTGGCGGGTATACTTGACCTTGGCTTCGAGGACGCGGGGCTCCTCGACCATGAAGAGGTCGTCCACCCAGCCTCCTCCCCGGATCAGGACCTTCTGCCCGTTGACCATGAATCCGCGATGCCCCTCTTCATTTATATAATCCGCGACTTCACGGATGCCGAAGGTTACTTTCTCCTCATCGGAGACGAGCTTCCCGGTCTGGAATCGCAACGTCAGATCATAGAGATTCGCCTCGCCCAGGTTGTGTGGCCACCACAAGCGTGGGTTTTGCATCCGCAATTCGGGGAATTGCCGGGGATCGAAGACGACGGTCCGCGTTTCTCCCGGGTTCAGGATCAACTCCTGGCTGAGGATGAGGTTTTCCATCTCCGCCTCTACGTTGCCGGAAACGGCTTGGGCCGTATGATTAACAACGTCGACGCTGATAGTCAGGTCGGCCTCCTCTAGGGTTTCCACGTCAACTTCGCTTGTCACAAAGGGGCGGGCAAGGGAAACCGGCCCGCTGCACCTCAGGGTCACGGGCCGCCAGAGGCCCATGTTCTCGTCGGGCGGCCTGGGGTTCCAATCGACGAACCCGAAGGTGAAATCTCCCGGCTGGGGAGGGAAGACTTCGACCGCCAGGACATTCCGGCCCGGCTTGACGGCCGAGGTGACATCGAGCTCAAACGTTCGGAAGGAGCCGAATACGTCCTCGCGTGAAGCGACCTTCTGACCGTTGAGCCAGATATCAGCCCGATAGTTAATGCCGTCGAATCCCAGCCGGATAGAGGCCGTTTCCTTTTCCTCCGGCAGGTCAAACTCCGTCCGGTACCACCAGGCGCCGGCAAACCTTTCCCGGGGAATGGTCTCCAGGTTTTTGCCGACAAACACGTCGGGGTATTCCCCGTGCGCCCGGAGCGCGGCCAGGACGGTCGTCGGGACGGACGCGGAATTCCAGCCGGCCAGGTTTAATCCCGGAGCAGAAACAGCAGTCCCATCCGCCGCGACTTCCTCCGCCGGCCGGATGAGCCAGCCTTCCTCAAGGGCAATATCGGAGGTGAGGGTCTGCGGCGGCTGCTGGCGGCACGCCGGAAGAACCGCCATGATCAAGCCGGCTGCGCACATCACGGAAACAAAACGGGTTTTCGAAAGGTGCATCGGGATGTCCTCCTACCGAGGCATTGTTCAATCGCTATCCTAAGAAAAAGAGACGCCTAGTGCAAGCCGCCGGGACCGCCGAGAAGAGCGTTGAGGGAACGGCGTTAAAAACCCGAATGGGAGTGAGGCCGATGGCGGCTGCTCACACTCACCGCCTTCTCCTTATTACAAGACTTTTCGTCCTAGAGCCGCCACTGAGACCGCAGGGCAAGGGCCCTTCTATATTTGATATCTCCATTAGATCAGGGTAAATTCCCCGCCCTATGACTCGATTTCAGAAGGGTGGAAACCACGGTTTTCTTCTCCGGCTCCCGGGCGAGCGCGTCCCAATTCCAGAAGATCACCCCACCAGAGGGCGGTTTGAGGGCTTCTTCCAACGCCTCGCCGAACTCTTTGACCGAGAGATTCTCCTTGATGTAGGCGGTACCCACCTGGATGCTGGGAATCACCCGGCCCTTGCTCTGGGAATGCACATCCTCGACCACATCGTGAATCCACGGGGGATTTCTCTTGAGCATGTGCCAGTAACACATCGGGGAAATCATGTCCGCCTGTGCCGCCAGGGCCGCCAGATCCTGGCCGGCGATGATCCGGATGGCTCCCCCGAAGTCCCCTCTTCTCCAGGGGATGGTATGGATGTTGATCTCAATATCCGGTCTAATCTTCCTGGCTGCTTCGGCGATCGATCGCGCGACTCTGCTTATGACCGAGCATTTCCAGTCTGTCCATTCCCTCCGGTGTTCAAAGATGATCCAGCGGGCCTTATCGGCTATCGCGGAGAGTTTTTCGGGCAGCCTGATCCCGGTCTCTCGTTGGAACCGGCCCAGGCAGCTTTCGTCGAAACAACTGTCGGCCATCGAATCCAGTGTCCTTTCGGGGTAGACCATCTCCCAAAAAACAAAGTAGCGGATGAAATCCAGGCTGATCCCATCAGGATCCAGGTCCCTGATCAGTGCCTGGATGGCCGCGAGCCGCCGTTCGAGATAATCCCGGCGGGTGGGACAGATGAACTCGACCCAATCGTCCTTGGCCTTATCCCCTCTGTCGGTCAGGGCATACAGTTCGGGGTCCTTTTTCAGTTCCTCCGGATTATAAAAGATGGGAAGAATGAGAAAGACGGAGATCCCCTGCTTTCTGGCCAACTCCCTGAAATGACCCTGCGAAGCCAAAGCCGGACTGACAAAGACGGTGTTGACACCGAGAGAGTGCCATTCCGCGAAAAGCTCGGGCAAGGCGCCTTCATAAGCGTACATCTTGACGCCGATCATCAGGTCTTTGGTTTTTTGATGAGAAAGCTCGAAGACATCTCTCAGGCTGAAATCGACCCAGATGATCCCGCAGTCCTGTTTGACTCTCCGGGCCACCGCCCGGCCGATCGTCAGAGGAGGATTGTCCAGCTTTTGCCACCACGGCTTGTCCGAATTGTAACCGATCTGGAAAAAGACCGGGCTGGGATAGAAATAGTCGGCCCAGCGGTTCTGGAACGCGTCCAGAAGCTCATCCAGATCCTTCACCTCCTGCCCGTCATCGACGAAAATGATATCCCCGCGGTAGGTCGCGGGCATCCAGTTCAGGTCCCAGTGTTTCAAGAAGAGCCGGTACGTCGGGTTGTGCGCTTTGACCCGCGCTTCCCATTGCCGGGCCGTCTCATCATCGACCGGGATTCCCCATCCCGGTTTGTCGGACTCCCGGTGCCACTCGACATCCACGCCGAACCCGATGACGCAGGGATGATGTTTGTAGCGCCCGAGCACCAGGTCGATTAGGGTCGGGAGGTCGGCCTGGGCCGGCTCTACCTGGAGAAAGACCTTGGTCCCGGTCTTATCGAAGTGACTCAAGTATTCCTCATGCTTATCCGTCTCTGCGAACTCTATGTTGGGATGGGACAAGCCCTCGGAGGGAAAGAACAGCCGGCATGACGTCGGCCGCTTGAGCTCTCCCACGATCCAGATCGCTCCGGGGACCGCGTCCGGAAAACGGCCGCTCATGGCATCGATAGCCTTTTTCCAGGTGGCGGGTCCGGGGAACGGTTTGATCCCGTACTCTGATGACCGGACGCCCGCAAAAACCAAGTTCTTGGGCGCGGGCGGTGCCTCCAGCGGTTGGACTTCTGCCTTTTTCCGGCATCCTTCGGTCAGGGCCGTCGTTGCGAGAACCAGGATCACGGCAAGCGTTCTCTTTTTCATAAACACTCTCCTCGGGTACGAGATGGCTTGATTATCCTTCAAGCCCATGGCCCCCGGTCAATCATTTCTTGATCGAAACATCCGGCGGCAGGCGGAGCTTCTTGTAGAGCTCCCGACGGCCTTCCTTATCGTTCTCCATGACCTCGCGGGCATAGCCAGCCACGGCCGCAGCCTCGGCCCGCGGGACGACGACGACGCCGTCGCCGTCCGCGACCACGACGTCTCCGGGCCTCACCAGCACGCCGCCGATGGCCACGGGCCGGTTAACGGACTCGATCTCGTTACGTCCGGGCCGGATCCCCCTCCCCCGCCGGCGCAGGTACAGGGGCACCTTTTCGATGGCGATCTCGTCGGTATCCCGGGCCGAGGCGTCGGTAACGACACCGACACAGCCGCGCGCCGTCCAGTCCATGATGTTGTAGGAACCGATGGTGCCGACGTCGGCCTCTTCGACGTCATCGATCACCAGGACCGTGCCCGCGCGGACCAGCTCGGCAAAGGGTTCTGAAGAATACCTGCTGTAGAAATCACCTTCCCAGGCATCGAACTCTTCTGCTGTCATCTTCCCCGCGTGAGGTCTCTGGGTGGGGACATAGCGTGCCGTCACGGCGATGCCGACTATTCTATGGGTGAAATTCATTGTGTCGGTCCAGAGCGGAAGAATAGCCGGATCCACCAGACCAATCCCGGGGAGTCCGGCTTTGTCCATCCCGTCCGAGACGTCCGCCACCCGAAGGCCGGAATAGAGCTTCAACAATTCCAAGTCTTCCGTCGCGGAATAGGCACGGACCGGAAGGAAGTTCTTGCCGGCACGAAGATTTTCCTCCTGGGTCCCGTCCAATCCCTGGAAAGATCCGACGAGCAGGAGCCCGAGAGGAACCCAAGAAAGCAAAAACCACCGTTTTTTCATCGGTTTTTCCCTCCTACCCAAAATATATACATCTTGGGGTCGAATTCAAGCGTATTCAAATGGGATAGGAATCCTCCCTTATGTAATAAACAACTTGGGAATGGCGTTAAAAAACTGAGCGGGAGCACTGACATTCCCAAGTTTTTTGCGTTTTCACTATATTACCGGAGAGGCTTCCTGGGAAGGGCCGGATAGACAACGCCCCTGCCGGAATGTACAATGGAAATCTGGAGGTTCCAATGAGACTTCTGAGACTGGCGCTGCTGACATCGGTCATTTTCGGCCTGGCCTCTACCCAAACCCTCGACGTGGGCCAGAATGTCTTTATCAACAACGAGGGGTCCATCGTGGTCTGCATCGATGCGGGAGTCGCGGTGCGCAAGATGGACAAGCCTTACGTCATGTTCATGGTTTACATGGGCGCCAAGGAAGGCGGGAATTACACCGTGGAGCGGGACGACGTCGTCGTGATCTACAAAGGACAGGAATACAAAATGCCCTCGTTCGAGGAATGGCGTGAGGAATACAGGGGCGCCAACAACGATATCGAGCTCTATCTGCGCCTGGGCAAGGAATCCCTGGTTCGCTCCCAGATGAGGTTCTGGGACTATCCCTGGAACTACGATTTTTTCCCCGTTCTGGGCAGGAGCCCGCAGCTAACCAACCAGGTCTCCATGGGCGGCAACATCGGGGCCAGGACCACACTCTATTTCAGGAATCCCGGTTTCCAGAACGGCGATGAGTTCGTCATCAAAGTAACGGATCACAAGAACCCCGAGATCGTCGGCCTCTGCGCCGTCCTCCTCGACGTGAAGTGACCGTTATTTCCCCAGGATCCTGACGGCGGACGGCCGGGTGCCTGGTTGACCCCGGAAGAGCTCGACATCGGGACCCAGAAAGTCAAAACCGACCTGAAAATCGTCTATTGAATTTATTCTCAAGGCGGGGGCGTACCTCCGGGAATCGGCAAAAAACCCTTAAGAGTCCGCTCGAAGTCTGCTACAATAAAGGGGCAAACATGGCCACACCGCTGGAAGAATGGGTCGAAGAGCAGGCGCGCCTGTTCGAGCCGAAACATGTCTACTTCTGTGACGGATCGGAGGGCGAAGCCCGCCGGATCATGGAAATGGGGATGCGGGAGGAGAAGATCGAGCAGCACGACGTCTTCCTCAAGCTCAACCAGAAAAACTGGCCCAAGGCTTATCTCCACCGCAGCCACCCCACCGACGTCGCCCGGACGGAACACCTCACCTTTGTCTGCCATTCGGACCGCGAGGCCACCGGCCCCAACAACAATTGGATGCATCCGAAGGACGCCCGGGAGCTGATGACGAAACTCAGCCGGGGCGCCATGCGCGGCAAGACCATGTATGTCCTGCCCTACATGATGGGCCACCCCGACTCCCCTTATGCCAAGGCCTGCGTTCAGCTCACCGATGTTTCCTACGTCGCCATCAGCATGCGCATCATGACCCGGCTGGGCAAACATATCCTCTCCAAGATCGGCAAGAGCGAGCATTTCGTCAAGGGCATTCACTCGGTCGGCGATTTCGATCCCAATAAACGCTATATCACGCATTTTCCAGAAGAAAGCCTGGTCTGGAGCATCGGCTCGGGTTACGGAGGCAACGCCCTCCTCGGGAAAAAATGCTTTTCCCTGCGGATCGCTTCCTGGCTCGGCTACAAGCAGGGCTGGCTGGCCGAGCACATGGTTATCATGGGAATCGAGGATTTGCGAGGCCAGGTCACCTACATCACCGCCGCCATGCCTTCCGCCTGCGGCAAGACCAACCTGGCCATGCTGCAGTCCGCCCTCCCGGAATACAAAGTCTGGACTCTTGGCGACGACATCGCCTGGCTCAATATCGGGCCGGACGGCCGCCTCTACGCCATCAATCCCGAGTCGGGGTTCTTCGGCGTCGCTCCGGGGACGTCGATGAAGACCAATCCCAACATGATCCGGACGCTCAAGAACTCGAACTTCTACCCGACGCTGTTCACCAACGTGGCCTTGAACACGGATACGAATGAGCCCTGGTGGGAAGGGCTGGGCGAAGAGCCGCCAAAGCACCTGCTGGACTGGCAGGGACGGCCTTGGGACCCCGGGCTGAACACCAAGGCCGCCCATCCCAATTCGCGGTTCACGGTCTCACTCTACAACTGTCCCTCTCTATCCAAAGAATACGATAACCCCCAGGGCGTGCCCATCTCGGCCATCATCCTGGGCGGACGGCGGTCGAGGCTCATCCCGCTCGTGAGCGAGGCCTTCAACTGGGATCACGGGGTGTACATGGGTGTGCGGATGGGCTCAGAGACGACCGCGGCGGCCGCCGGCAAGGTGGGCGTGCTCCGGCGCGACCCGATGGCCATGCTCCCCTTCTGCGGTTACAACATGGGGAATTACTTCCGCCACTGGATTAACGTGGGGCGAATGATGCCGCATCCGCCCCGGATTTACGGCATCAACGCGTTCCGGCTGGACGGGAACGGCCGTTTCCTCTGGCCCGGCTTCGGCGAAAACATCCGCGTCCTGAAGTGGGTTATCGACCGGGTCCATGGCCGAGCCGGGGCCAAGGAAACTCCTCTCGGGCTCGTCCCCGAGCTGAACAGCTTTCCAACGCAGGGGCTGGACATCCCCCGGGAAAACCTGCAGAAGCTGTTTGAGGTCAGGCCCGGGGAATGGGAGGAGGAGATCCGGGATATCGGCGCATTCTTCGACAGCTTCGGCCACCATCTGCCCTACGAGATCCGGCACGACTACGACCGGATGGCAACCCGGTTGCGCGGATAGCGAAAAGATTCATCGGAGAATAGGGCTAATATCAACGCAATGGCTTTTCGCTGAAGGCCTTCGTATCAGCATCCCGAGGATCCCTGACGTCCCCTCAAAATGCGGCCCCAGCGACGCAACACGGAGACGGTCTCGAGGATGGATTTCTCTGTCACCCGGGGCGAAACAGCGACGAGGCGGAGAACGCTCTTCCCGTTCACTTCGGTTATGGATATCGAGCGTTCCGGATCGGACCGGACCTTTTCGAAAATGCCCCGCTGAAGAGCCTCGATTTCTACTTCCCGGACGCCGGGGGGGACGATGCGAAGGCAGAGGACACCTGTCTCAGGCTCATTGATAAGTTCGACATCGGGTTCACGCCTAAGCTTCCAGGCCGAGTTTTTGATGGCGAAGAGCGGAGCCCGCAGTCTTTTCACGACTCCGGCCATCCCTTGGTGACGAAGCGAGGCGGCGAGCGGAAGGGCCGAGAGTGGCCTGGTCGAAGGAGGCGATTTGAGACCGGGATTCGGGTGGGGATCATCCCGGCGGTTGAAGTATCCGCCGTAAATGGCCAGCCGCTCGAAATCGCGTCCGCGCCGGGCGAAAAGCAGAGAGCTTGGGATCGGAACACCGAGCTGCTTGTGCGGGTCCCACGAGACGGTATCGGCTTCGGCGAACCCGGTAAAAAGACGGCTGTACTCCGGGACGAGGCTGTAGGCCAGACCATAAGCGCCGTCCACATGAAGCCAAATGCCGGAGCGCCGGCACACCTCGACGGCCGGAAGGATGGGATCAATCGAGCCCGTCGAGGTCGTCCCGGCCGTGACGACAAGACAGAAGACCTGCTGCCGGGCGTTCTTTTCGACCGCTTCTAGAGTCTTTTTGAGCC
>JBAUIH010000274.1:0-5652 GCA_049682755.1 Candidatus Aminicenantales bacterium
CGCTTGTACTGAGGTAGCATCATCTCTTTTTATAATTTTACCATAGGTCCATGCTAACAGCAACAACTTCGAGGAGGCTCGACATGTTTCACAGGAATCGAATTAGGAAAGCCAGGCTTTCAAAGGGTTTGCTTCAAGTCGATTTGGCAAACTTGTCCGGCATCTGTTTCACCAGCCTTTCCAGAATCGAAAGGGGCCACGTCAGGGCAAATGAACGGCATAAAAAGCAGCTCTGCAAGGTCTTAAATGCGGATCCCGCGTGGTTATTTCCTGAGACGAAAAAAGCCGTGAGAAGAAAATGATGGGAAACCTCAGGCCGGCAATGCCTGAGGGGAATGGAGAAAAGATGCCAGGGATCGCCCCTACTATAAAACGCAAATCACGCCTGAGTCAAGACCGGGCCAAAACTTTTCAGCTCTACCATGAGAATAAGCGGGCCCTAAAAGCGATTGTCGCTATGCTCAGGATCGCCGTGCTCCAGAACGGCATCGCAGGAGGCCGCAGATGAAAGAAGAATCGCGGCCGGGGATGGACAAGTTTCAAGACAAACGAAGCCACGTTATGATTCGGGGGGCATCGTTTCAGGAGGCTGATAATGAGTAGTGAACTTGTCCACCTTATTCTAGGAAGCCTAACCATGACTCCGAGCCTTCTGGAAGGCACAGACTTGTATGCTGACGACTTCGCTCCCGGGTTGGGGAGAGAGGCCTTCCTGGTTATTTCGGAACTTTGGGAGGAGTTCCGGCCCTGCGAGATAGATGGCCTCCTATTGAGCGAGCGTCTTGGCGGTGATTCAGGATCTTTCGTAAATAAACTCATTGACGGAAGAATCCGGTCTGACCCAAAGACGTTTGCGACTCGGGTCAATGAGATGCGTCGCCAGAGATTGTCGGCGGAAATCCTCAGGGTTAACAAGCCACTTTTTGAGGCCCACCGGCAGACCGGCGACATTGACGAGTCCAGGCTTGAGCATCTAAAGCGCCTTATTTTGAAGCATGATTCTCTCAGGCTTGCCGGCGGGAACGAAGATGCCGTCCTAGGCGCATTGAAGACAGGCGACGAGCTACAGGCGCTTGATTGCAGGGTGGATTCCATCGTGAAGGGACTTCTGCCCGAGCGAAGCATCACTCTCTTTCATGGCCGAGGTGGATCGGGCAAAACATGGCTTTCTCTCCAGCTCTCCCGGGCCGTTGCGCAGGGTCAGAGGTTTCTTTCTCTGGACACAAAACCCGTCCCTGTTGTCTATGTAGATTTTGAAAATCCCTTGCCGCTACTGGTCGATAGAATACGCCGGCTGGACATTAAAGATGTTCGGTTTTGGCATCTTTCGTTCGACCTGAAACCTCCAAGGCTCGACGGGGATGATTGGCACTTGTATAGAAACCTGCCAGCGGGAAGCCTATTGATTTTCGATTCGCTCCGGGCAGCACAAAACCTGGACGAGAATTCGAGCAAGGACATGGCCCTGGTCCTTAACCGTCTAAAGGAACTTCGGGAGGCTGGGTTTACCGTTTTACTCTTGCATCACACGGTCAAGACCGACCCGAAGACCTACAAGGGTTCCACGGCGATTCTCGATCTGGCCGATCATGTCATCGGGCTTCACCGGGTGAGAAGAGATACCCTCGAAGAAATCGAAGAGGACCTTGGCCCTGGCGCTTGCTATCGGCTCGGGACACGCGAGAAGACCAGATACGACCCCTTCCATGTTTACCTCAACTTCAGTCCCGACGCGGGCTTTAGCATCGCACCCGACCCGAACGAGGACGATCTTCAGGCCCTGGCCGACGTTCTGCGGCGCAAGGGCAAGCTGTGCCAAGCCGACTTCTTCCGGGCCGTGAAAGATAACCTAGAAATCAAGCAGAAGGCGCGCGTTGTGTTTCTCTTCGGAAAAGGAGAGGGCAAGCTGTGGATAAGCCGCAGAGATGGGAACCGGGTGATCTATGAGCCTATCTGACCGTGAATCTGTCCATCTGTCCCCTATATATATAGGGGGGACAGTAGGACAGTTCACTTCACCGGCTGTCCGGCATTATTGGGACAGTTCTGGACAGATGGGACAGATAGCGGGCTTCCCCCCATATTTGGCCCATCGGAATATGGAGGACGGTTCGGGGACAGGTGGCCCTTTTGGGGGTGACGAAAAATTGTGCAAAAAAAGCAACTGTCCCCCGAAAACGGGACAGTTCGTTGGCCGACAAATCCGACCATCTAAAATCTGGCCCGGAGGGGCAGGCAGCCAATGATGCCTTCAATAAAGACGATCTCTGAATTCAACAAGAACCCTGCCGAGTTGATACGGCTCACTCTCACCGAATTCAAGGGGAAAAGATATCTGTCCATCTGGACCTTTTATGACGCCAGCAAGACTGAGACCCCGGATTGGCGGCCCTCGAAGAAGGGTCTTTGCCTTTCGGTTGATCTCCTGGGCGAGCTCAAAGAGGCCATCGACAAGGTTGCAGCCTGTGTAGAGGACGGGGACCGGGGCGTTAATAAAGACTCCGCGGCCAGGAACTCCAGGGAAGGCCGGGCGGAAGGGAGCGCGGATGAGTGAGATGTCTTCCTCTTGTCGTCCTGTGATCGCCCGTCCTATGCGATTCTGGCGCGAAATTTCCGCCGCTGAGTTCCGGCTGCTGGCCGCCCGGAGAATCGGGGAACTGGTGCCGAATCCGGGACATGGGGGGAAAAGAGATAAAAACCAAGTCCGAATTGCGGACTTGCCCGAGAAGAAGTAAGGCCATGACCAAGCAACGCGCCATTTATTTGAAGTGCCTGGATTGTTCAGCAGACGACCGGAAAGAAGTCCTGCTCTGCACACTTTTTGACTGTCCCTTGTGGCCGTATCGCTGCGGGTGTCATATTTCATCCAGCAGATACAGGGACCGGATCGGGCGTGCCTTTAGGACTTTCACCCGGATTGTCGCTGAACTTCGGCGAGACGGGCTAGCTATAGCGGATTTTCTTCGGAATGACGAGCCTGCTAGTCATTCTACGGGCAAACGCGGCAAAAAGGTCTCTAGCCTAGGGGAAGAGGCAGTCCAGGGGAAGGTCCCCTCATAAAAGGCCAAGAATGACGATCATGAAAGACGATCAACGGCAACGCTGGCAAGAATACAACCGAAGCGAGCGGGGAAAGGCACGGCACAGGAGATACCGGGAGCGCGTCCGTTTCCTGGAAGAAGCCAAGTCCCGGGCCGGCTGCCTGGAGTGCGGGGAGCGGGATCCTCGAGCGCTCTCCTTCGTCCCCAGGCCCGGCCGGAAGGTCAAGTTCCAGCCAGGACTGATGCACGCCACCCGGAGTCTCGAAGACTGGAAAGAGGTGATCCGGGGCTGTGATGTTCTGTGTAGAAGCTGTCGTGCAAAGCAAGGGAGATCAGCTAGCAGAGGCCCGGAGAAAGCTCAGCGACGCCCTCAAATCCCGCATTGTTCAACCGTTAACGGTTCTACAAGGCCCGATCCGGCCTATGGTGGCTACCACCCTACCTGCGAAACATGCAAGGCCGAATTTAAGCCTCTGAATGGGCCGGGATCGAAAAGGCGGAAGCGGTTCTGTTCCGATCGCTGCCGTCTGCTCCACTGGGCGGCCCGAGAGCTAACAAAGGCGTACCAGGAGGGTCGCGCTGACGGCCTCTGTGACGTGGTCAGTGAACTCGGAGGGAGAAGAGAGTCTTGATTGAAAACTTGCTGCGAATCAGGGAAATTTGTTCCCTGCTCTCTATTCATCCGAAGACTGCATATGCTTGGGCGGCAGCCGGGAAACTGCCGTCTGTCTCCGTCCACGGTCGTATTCGCTTTGAACGCCGGTCCATCGAAACATTCCTTGAAAACCGGAAGGTGCGATTCCCTGATCTCTCCCCTCAAACAAAAATCGTCCTTGACTTGACCGCCTTCGATCGCTTACACCTAAGAGCGAAAGGAGGTCAAGGCGCCGTGAGTAAAGAGACACGGCGCTGGAATTACGGTTTCGGGTCAGTTTATTTGCGGAACACGAAAGACGGGAGGGACCGCTGGGCTATTGATTACCAGGACCGGGGGAAGCGAATTCGTGAAGTTGTCCGGGAAGCTCGGACGCGGGGGGAAGCTCTTGTTGCACTACGGAAAAAAGTGGGTGAGTCCTTTGCCGGTCGGTATCATCCTGCGCGGGAGTATGAGTCGATGAGCTTCACACGGCTCGCCGATACTTACATCGACGATTACGCCAAGGTCAAAAAGCGGAGCTGGAAGACTGACTATTACCTCGTCAAGAGCAGCATGAAGCCGTTTTTCGGCACGATGACCTGCACGGCCATTCGGTCCCTGGACATCGAGCGCTATGTCAAGCACAGGCTTGATGAGGGAGTGTCGAAGGCGACGGCCAACCGCTGCGTCCAGATCCTACGGCGAATGCTCAACCTGGCGATTGACTGGGGATACCTCGCCGAGAATCCTGCGAACAAAGTGAAGCTCTTTTCCGAGAAGGACAACTTGAAGGAACGCGTCCTGACTGGAGATGAGGAGCTGCGGCTGCTAGACGCAAGTTTGGCGCACGTGAGGCCGATCATTATTTGCGCTCTGCACACGGGGATGAGGCGCGGGGAGATCCTGGGCCTCCGCTGGGACCAGGTCGATTTCGGGAACGGGACGATCCGTGTGGACAAGGCAAAGTCCGGTAAGCCCCGTTTTATCCCCATCAACGGAACGCTCCTCGGGCTTCTGCGCCGACAACAGATTGAGCATCCCGGCGCTGAGTTTGTTTTCCCGAGTTTCCGGACCGGCCGGGCTTTCTTCAAAGTCGACAAGGCATTTAAGCGGGCCTGCAAGTTGGCGTCGATCACCGGGTTGAGGTTTCACGACCTGCGCCACACCTTCGCCTCCCGGCTCATCGCGCGGGGTGTGGACATTATCACCGTGAAGGAACTGCTTGGACATTCGAGCGTCAGGATCACCGAGCGATACACCCATTCCTTGAGCGAGCAGCGACGGCAGGCGGTTGGCCAATTGGATGCGCCAACCTTATCGAGTTTGTCACGCGGTTGGCACGCGGAACAGCAGGGCGAAAAAAAGGCCCCTGCAAATCCTTATTTTTCAATGAATTAGCAGAGAGGCAGGATGAAGCGGTATCGGACTGGCAGTCAAGAGGTCGCCGGTTCGATCCCGGTCAGCTCCACCATCTAAGTTTATTATTTTTCAATAACATAGCCAACCCTGGGGGGTGGACTCTTTTTATCAAGGATTAACATGAGTGGATGTATTTTTGTTTATATTTGTTTAGGAGAATATGACATTGAAAGCATTGGATGTGAAGCTTGTAAAACATTTTCCAAAAATATTTACCTCTCGGTGTAATATACTTATGTATATAAGAAACAGATGCCGGAGTTGATGAAGATGCGAGTTCTTCTTTTTTTCTTCTACTTCTCTTTCTTTCTTCTTCTCTTCTTCTTTTTGAAAAAAAGAAGGACGAGCATTTGCTCGTTCGCTCGGGTTTTTCGAGCGAAAGGATGATAACATGATTAAGCAGCTGCAAGAAACCGACGACATCGTCAAACAACGAAACATAGTCAAGACGTTGTTAGGCTCCTCGCTATTTCGTGTGGGTAGGCAATTGAAAATGTATTTGTGCGCTCATAAAATGGCCTATTATGAAAGACAAAGAACTTTTTCAACTGGCTT
>JBAUIH010000275.1:0-3936 GCA_049682755.1 Candidatus Aminicenantales bacterium
ACCTGCGGCCAAGGCCCAGCTCCCGCCGGTTAAGAAAGAGACGCTCCGCGACCTGACAACCCCCCAAAAAATCCAAGTGGAAGAGAAGCCGGCCATGCGCTACCCCGTAGAGAAACCAAAAAGAGAACCTCAGGCTAAAACAGAAAAAAAAGCCGCCATCACTAAGCCTGAGGCGTCACCGCCGGACAAGGCAGCACGAGAGGGAACTCCAGAGGGAGTCGAGGGCGGAACCGGCCTAGGCACCGGATTGCGGATCGGGGGCGGGGGCGGGCCGGGAGGAGGCTTCGGTCCCGGCGGGGCCGGCTTCGGCCCGGGAGGAGGTCTGGCCAATTTCCCCTACGCTTATTACCTCAATATCATCACCGACCGCGTATCGTCCAATTGGTTCTCCTCGCTCGTTGATCCCGGAGTCTCGGGAAGCTTCCAAACCATCATCTACTTCAGGATCGAAAAGAGCGGGCAGATAACGGACGTCAAAATCGAACAGTCGAGCGGGATGACTCCCCTCGACCTATCCGCCGTCCGGGCGGTCAGGGCCTCGGCGCCTTTCCCGCCCTTGCCCAGGCAATATGAAGAAGCCTACCTGGGCATCCATTTGATCTTCGAGCATTCAAAATGAAACTTATCAAAATCGCCATTATGGTCTTCCTCTTCAACAGCCTCTTGTCACCCCTGTTCTCGCAACAGGAAGTCTACATCACCTTGAAGGAGGGAGTCCCGGCCATCAGCCTGGCGCTGCCTCACTTCATCGCCCGCAGCCCTTCGGTCAAGGCCCGGGACGCAGCCGCCGAAATCCACCAGGTCCTCTCGGCCGACCTGACCTATAGCCGTATTTTTTCCCTATTGCCCAGGAAATACTATGACTACATCCGGCCGCTCGACCCGAACAACATCTTTTTCAAGGACTGGGAGTCCATCCAGGCCCATATTCTCTTCGTCGGAGAGATCACCGACGGCGAGGGCGAGGACATCGTCTTGGAAGGAAAGCTCTACGACATCAAAGGAGCCCGGTTCATCTCGGGAAAGCGCTATCAAGTTCCCAAGAGCCTTTTCCGGCTGGCCGCCCACCGGACGGCCGATGAGATCGTCAAGACTCTGTCGGGAGAAAAACCGATCTTCACCTCAAAAATCGTCTTCGTCTCCGACCGGGACGGTAATGACGAGCTTTACATGATGGACTACGACGGACAGGGCCAGACCCGGCTGACCTTCAACACGCTCCGCGATTACATGCCGAGCTGGTCTCCGGATGGGAAGACGATTGCCTATACGTCCTACAAGAACCTTAACGCCGGCCTTTATCTGTTGAATCTGGAGGCCGGAAAAATAATGGCCGTCTCGACGCGGGGCACGAATTTTTCTCCTTCTTTCTCTCCCGACGGGAAGAGGCTCGCTTTTTGCTCGACCATGGACGGAAATACGGAGATCTATGTCGCCAACTCCGACGGCAAAAACATCCGGCGGCTCACTTTCAACGAAGCCATCGATGCATCGCCGTCCTGGTCTCCCACAGGCAGGGAGATCGCTTTTATTTCCGACCGGAGCGGCCTGGGACAGCCGCAGATCTATATCATGGACGCCGAAGGCTCCAATGTCCGGCGGATCAGCTTCGGCGGCAGCTACCACGACGCCCCGGCCTGGTCACCGACCGGTGACCGCATCGTCTACGTCTCCCGCGTGGAGAATATTTTCGACCTCTATGTTTTGAACCTGCGCAACAATCAGATCATCAAGTTGACCGAGAGCAACGCCCGTAACGAATCACCGAGTTGGTCGCCGGACGGCCGGCACATCGTCTTCTCCTCGAACCTCAGTGGTTCTCTCCAGCTCTACGCCGTCGATTACGACGGAGCGAACCTGCGCCGGCTGACGTCTCAGGGCAACAACAAGCTCCCCGACTGGTCAAACTGATCAAAAAATGCCTATTTTTTTTATTTGACAGGGAGAAGTGCCTTTGGATAGAATGAGAGCCGACGCCACGGCGCCAGGCCGTGTCTTATAATTTTATCTTGGAGGAGGAAGAAGAATGATTAGGAAATTGACGATTCTTGTGTGCATCTGTTGTCTCGCCTTTATGCTGGCCACGAGCTGCAAACCAAAAGCGAAGACGGCGCCGCCGCCTCCTCCGGTCAAAGAACAGCCTCAGATCGAAAAAGTCGAGGAAGCGCCTCCCGTGCAGAAGCCGGCCCTGACCGAAGAAGAGATTTTCATGGCCAAATCGCTCGAGGAGATCAACCTCGAAGCGCCTCTGAACATGATTCACTTCGACTACGATCGTTTCTTCATCCGGGAAGACGCCAAGCCCGCACTCGAAACGAACGCCTCCTGGCTCCGGAAGTTCACTAGCTCCAAGATCCTCATCGAGGGGCACTGCGATGAGCGCGGCACCGAGGAATACAACCTGGCCTTGGGAGAGAAGCGCGCCAAGAGCACGATGGAATATTTGACGTCCCTCGGCATCTCCCCGGACAGGATGAAGATCATCTCTTACGGAAAAAGCCAGCCGCTCGATCCCGGACACAACGAGGTGGCCTGGCAGAAGAACAGAAGAGCTCAATTTCTGATCATTGAAAAATAGACCTCCGTTGATGACCAAGAGACTGGCGGGGATTCTCGCTATCGCTTCATTCTGTCTGCTCTCCTTCGGACAGGACAGGAGCAAGAAAGCCTACGAGTTGATTTACGAAGACGTCCAGGTCCTCAAGAAGCAACTGATCGCGCTGGAGGGAAGACTCGCTCGAAGCGCTGATGACCTGGCCGCCTTGAAAGCGCAAATCCGGGACTTGCAGTCCCAGGTCAGGCTCCTCCAGACCGAACAGAATGATGTCAAGGATGGCCTGAGGAACATTCCTTCCCAGTATCAGTTCCTCCTCGACAAGATCGACCAGACCAATCTTCTTCTGGCCAAGATATCCGAGGACCTGATGACGATGAAGGGATCACCCCCCACCGGTCCCGGGCCGGGTCAGGAAGCCCGCGAAAGTCGGGCGGTTCCCCCCGAGAAAAAGACGCCGGATAAAGAGCCGCCTGCTGTCCAGGAGTCCTCCCCGGCTCCCCTGCCGACGGGACTGTCCCCCCAGGAGGTCTACAACACGGCCTACGCCGATTACCTCAAGGGCAACTTCGATCTGGCCATGGACGGGTTCAAGCTCTACCGCGAGAGCTTTCCGGACAGTCCTTTGGCCGACAACGCTCTCTACTGGATCGGCGAATGCTTATTCAGTCAAAGGAAATTCAGCGAATCCATCGACGCGTTCAATGAGTTGATCCTCAATCATCCGCAGGGGGACAAAATCGCCGCCGCCTACTTGAAAAAAGGATTGGCCCTGGCGGAGTTGGGGAGAAAGGACGAGGCCCTGGTCGTCTTCAAGCTTCTGGCCAGCAAGTATCCGCTGGAAGAGGAGGCCAGGATCGCCCAAGAAAAGATCAAGGATTTATCCCTCCCATGAGAGACGTCAACAGCCTGAACAAGGTCCTTCTTATCGGTCGCCTGGGCGGAAAGCCGGAGCTTCGGTACCTTCCCCAGAACCAGCGGGCCATCGCCCGGTTCTCCCTGGCGACGAACGAGAGAGTTTTCAATCCCAGCACCAATGAAAGCCGCATCCGGACGGAGTGGCACCGCATCGTCGCCTGGGGCAAGCTGGCCGAGTTCTGCGAGAAATTCCTGACCCAGGGAAAGCAGATCCATATCGAAGGCAAGTTGCGGACCCGCAGCTGGCAGGACCGGGAGGGGAACAAGCGGACAAGCACAGAAATCGAGGCTCAGAACATCGTCCTTCTCGGGAAGCGGGAAGAGACCGCTGATTTCGAGCCGTTCCCCGCCGAGACTCCCGCAGTTGAGCCCTCCGGCGATGAAGAGATGGGCATCCGGGAGGAGGGCGAAGGGGACGATGAGGTCCCTTTCTGAGCTCAAGGGCGTGCCCCCCAGGACGTTGA
>JBAUIH010000276.1:0-12892 GCA_049682755.1 Candidatus Aminicenantales bacterium
GGAGCCGTTGTGTTCCCTCTGATCGAACGGTTGAAGATCGAACCGTACCGGCAGTACCAGAGGGAGACGCTGGAAGCCCCTGTCGGCCAGGCGATTCAGCTGTCCTACCGCTTGGCCACGAAGGAGACGCGACGCCTTCGCGGTCACGGGCCGAGTACCAGCACGCTCTGGAGCCGGCTCCAGGAGGTGGCGGCCTCTCAGCGCGGTTGGCCGTTGCTTAAACATCGGCCGTTTACGTTTCTGATGGTCGACGGGACCAAGGTCCGGCTCCAAGACCGAGGGACCTCCCTGGAACCGGCGGAGATGCGTTGGGCGTGGGCCTCGGAGGGCGTCGGTAAACCCTTTGAATGGGTGGGGTTCTGGGTGGGCAAGGACTGGAGAACGATTCGCCGGGACCTCAGCCGCCGTCTGAACTACGGGCGTCTTCAGATGCTGTTTTCCGACGGCGGGGCAGGCATCGAGGACAATCTCCGCTCGGCGCGGATGGAGTGTCAGCGGTGCGTCTGGCCTGGCCGGCACGACTTTCGTTTCCTTCTCTACGCCGCTGAGGTTAAAGGCCCCGCCCAACGAGAGTTCCTGGAGCTGTTGAACGGCCATCCCCTCTTCCACCTGCGGCAGGCGGAGCTGGAAACGTTGAAACCCGAGGACGAGCCTCCGGTCCGCAAGCTCGCCCGAACGATCCGGAGCGGCTTCCGTGAGCTGCTGGCGGCGTTGCCGGAGAGCCGTTACCCGAAAACGCGGACCTACCTCCTGAACTTCTCGCAGCAGGCCTTGGCGTTTTTCGACTACTGGCTGGACCATCAAGGCTGGATCCCTTTCACCACCAACATCGCCGAGTCGGGCTTCAGCCGGGTGGTCAATCGGATCAAACGAGTCGGCCGCCGCTGGAGCGAGGCCGGGCTCCTGAACTGGCTGACGATCGCGATGCGCAAGATCTTTCACCCCGCATTGTGGACAAGTCTGTGGCGCCAATATCTCCACCTTCATCGCAGCTTGCACCTTGCGTCTCTCATCTCCAAAGACCGGTGGATCGATGCCATCACGTAACTTTGAAACAAGCTCTATGGCAAAGGTTTAATCCTCACCCTCGCATCTGTCAATCAGGAAAAAGACTATTGGATCCTAATGCAGTCCCCTCCTCGGATGGGAGTTCCGCCCAATTCTTGGACCAAATTTCCGGTTAGCCATATAGTGATCGTGTTTCCGGCTTCTTCAACAAGTCCCAGTGTTTCTGCCAATTCTTGAGTATCAAACTTGAGTGTCAAATCCAGATATCCATCCCCGTTCAGGTCATGACATTCACAGGTTGGACCATAAAATGGGGCTGCCACATCTTCATAACTCCAGCGAAGGGGCGAAACCCCAGGATATTCTCCCCGAGTCAGGAGGACCGTTGATGGATTGATATTGTGAACATCCAAACTTTCAGTGCCGAGAATGGCCACCGGAAGGACTCCCTTGCTCTTCACGTTTAAAGGATTAGGACAGGCACCGGGTTTGATGTCGAGGCGAACCCTGGGGACCACAAGGCCGGTATCGATACTCCAAAAGGCTAAATTTGACGGATCTAGATTTGACGGAATCGGTTTTTCTATAAATGGCATTACAAACTCTGGAATTTCCGCTATGCTGTACTCGGTGTAAAACCTGGGATTCAAGGAATCATCGATATATTTGATTGCCAAGATGACACTGCCAAGAGATGGGGGTGGGATTATGCTTTCGGTTCCGAAATCCGTATGTTCAACGACAGCCCACGTCTGGGCGTCGAGCAACATGCGCCTTTGCTCGATATGTAATCCTCCAGGAAGTCCCAAAACGGCTGCAACTTCGGGCGCGTAGTTGGTGAGCGATACTTGGACCTGCTCTTGGTATAGCTGGCCATCAATAACACGATCGAAATGAAGACACAGCCAGGTATACTGATTTATCTGGGGCAGCGCAGCTGCGAAAGTCGCCGTTCCTTGAAAGTCCCCGCTACCGGCTTGGACTCGAGAGTTCCAAATATTATAAGAAAAAATTGTGGTTCTATACCAGTACACCCCAAAAACAGGTCCGCTGAAAAAGCCGGGGCTCTCAAGCCGTGCAAAGGTCGTTCCGGGTTCGTCCTGCCAGGTCCCAAAATTCCCCCATGCTCCCCAATTGGTCCAGCCATCGGGGAGCCCGTTATCAAAATCGTCAAACCACCCGGGGTTTAAAGCCCCAGGCCCGGTCACTTCAAAGCGGTCCAGTAGTGTTAGGTAGTCGCCACCAGGGATATCATTTGACCATAGAATCCCAATTGTGAAAAGTATAAGCACACACATTACTGATGCCAAGAACATAAATTTTGATGTTTTCATGATCCCTCCCCTTTTTGATTGTCCAGACAGGAATATACCCAATCTATTTTAAATGCCGTCGAATTCGAAAGAAAATATTCTCTTGAGATGAGAAGAATCACTTTGACGCCACCGCTCCTGTGAGATGAACCGTGATATATGTCTCACATTGCTACAAGTCAATGCAGATGTCAAGTTCAAATTTATAGACGGGACGCTCGAGCTATACGATGGTGGATGTCTTAGAAGAGATGGGGGTGGCGGTCAAGATTGCCCCTCCGAATGAAGTGAAGGCGATCGCCCGGGCCAAGATCAAGACGGACAAGCGGGACTCGGAGGTGCTGGCGCATTTGTTGCGGATGAAGATGATCCCGGAGGTGTATCGGCGGTCTGAGGAGAACAGGCAATCCCAACGGGTTCCGTGGCAACGGGCCTTTTATGTGAGCGCGATGACGGCACTGAAGAATCGGGTCCAGGCGTTTCTCGCGCAGCAGAGAGAGGAGGTCCGGGAGGAGATAGCCAGGGAAGCGAATATCTTTTCGGAGAAAGGCCAGAAGGTGCTCCTGGGGCTGACCTTGGCGCCGAGAGAGAAGAGGCTGCTGGAGGCGTTACTGAAAACGTATCGCCATTTGGAAACACGGATCGGGGAGTCGAGCGCCCTGGTGGAGAAGCTCTATGAGGAGAGCCGGGAGGCTGCTCTCATCCGGACGATTCCCGGGTTTGGGAAATATTTAGCGGTCCTGGTAGCGGTAGAGATTGCCGCTATCGCCCGGTTCACCGACGCGGCTCATCTTCATGCCTATGCGGGGGTGATCCCCTCGACTCACAGCTCCGGCGACAGGACCCATCATGGGAAGATCGTACGGGCGGGGAATCGCTGGTTGCGCTGGGCGGCGGTGGAGGCGGTCTGGCCAGGGATCCGGGCGGATTATGATCTTCGTTGTTTTTTTGAACGGCTGGCCCGCAACAAAGGCGCCAATAAGGCCAAAGTGGCCACGGCCAGGCGGCTTCTGACGATCATCTATAAGGTCTTAAAAGAGGGACGGAATTACATTGCGTAACGGAGATAACTCGGCCGCCTTGAGAAATTATTTAATGGGCCTGAGAAGGCCGCATTGTTTTATAGGTTAAGGGGCCGGGACCTGATGTTAGAGTGTGTGCGGACTTGGCCTTCGGGCTAAGGGCACGGATAGAAGGATGGTCCACAAGACCTAAAGAGAAGAGAAAAGAAAAAAGGAGAAGAAAAAAAATTAGTCCTTGCGTCACGTCATCATAGAAGTAATTTGGTTTTTGGCTGCGAAACCTGGGGGTGGATATTCGCCCCTATTACCGTCTCCAAGCACCGTGAGGGAGCATAGATCAAGACAGCGGCAACCGTCGATACGGGCTCAAGGGGTTGATGATATCTGCTTGAGGCTGTCCTGGGGCCATAAAGCCCTGGAAATCAGCTGGACCTCTCCTTCGGGGCAGGGGATAATCAAGAAAAATATTTGGTCGAAGTTTCAGCGGCCATCAGAACTTCCTGGTAGGCGATATGCGATAAGGAGGTAGCAGCACTTGACATAAGATTATACATAAGTTTATACTATTAGCATGGGCAGAAAGGAAAAAGCAGTCAAAGAACTTGCGAAGTTTAAGAAGGCGTCGGGCTGGAGTCAGGACAAGCTGGCCAAAGAGCTGGGTGTTCACAATCAGACCGTGGGCGGCTGGCTTCGGGGGATTTACAAACCTAGCCTGTTAGCCCTCCCGCTCATCGAGGCCTTTTTGGAGAAGGCGAGGAAGATGAAATGAGGAAAACACATCCGAACCTGGTCTATGTTCCGGCTACGAAGGATAAAAAGGGGAGGGAGAGGCCCGCTCACTGGCAGACTGAAATCACTGTCAATTACAGGCGGGTTAGACGGTATGCCGGGACCACCAAAGAGGAGGCGCTGATCTACCTGGGCGAGCTGCGCAAGGCCGCCAAAGAGGGTAGGCTGGACGAGCTCATCCGGCCCGCAAAGGCACTGCCGGGGACGGCGTTTGGAGAGTATGCCCGGGCCCTTCTTGACTCTGCCGAATGGAAGCAGAAGCGAAGCCGCCGCCGAGACGAGACCTCACTCGACGCCCTCAACGCCGTCGCGATTGACACACTTCCGCGAATAGGGCAATATATCCTTTCCAAGAAGGCCCGTTAGCTCAATAGGTAGAGCAGCGGACTCTTAATCCGCGGGTTGCAGGTTCGAGTCCTGCACGGGTCAGTTCTCTTTTTCGCAAGTTTCATGACTCCGCAAAAACGTCCAAATCGCTATAAGTTGTTGACTTGCCCATGACTACTCCCTATAATGAAATTACCGTCCGCAAGAACCTTTCCTAGACGGAACAAGAAGCCTTTAGGTGCGGATTGATCGTCCTCGCCGCCGAAAGCGACCGGGAGACAGTCAAAAACCGAATGAGGAGACAAACATGAACTTCCTAACACCGCCCATCATCATCGTCGGACTGGTGGTCCTTTACATCCTGAGTTCCATCAAGGTCCTCAGGGAATACGAGAGGGGCGTGATCTTCCGGCTGGGCCGGGTGCTTGCCAAGCCCAAGGGCCCGGGGATCATCCTGGTGTTTTCCCCCATCGATCGCATGGTCAAGGTCAGCCTCCGATTGATCGCCATGGACATCCCCCCTCAGGATATTATCACCAAGGACAACGTCTCGGTGAAGGTCAACGCTGTCCTTTACTTCAGGGTCATAGAGCCGCTCAAGTGCATCATCGATGTCCAGGATTTCCTCTACGCGACCTCCCAGCTCGCTCAGACCACGCTCCGGAGCGTCCTCGGGCAGGTCAATCTCGACGACCTCCTTTCAGAGCGGGAGAAGCTCAACGCCCAGCTCCAGGAGATCATCGACAAGAACACCGACCCGTGGGGCATCAAGGTTCAG
Source organism: Candidatus Aminicenantales bacterium (assembly GCA_049682755.1). Lineage (GTDB taxonomy): Bacteria > Acidobacteriota > Aminicenantia > Aminicenantales > UBA8522 > UBA8522. Next base: position 5,238 of record JBAUIH010000276.1, read on the forward strand.
CTCGTCGAGATGAAGCATGTTGATCTTCCGGAGAATATGGTCCGAGCGATCGCCAAGCAGGCCGAGGCCGAGCGCGAACGGCGGGCCAAGGTCATCCACGCCGAAGGCGAGTTCCAGGCAGCGGGCAAGCTCACCCAGGCCGCCGATATCATTTCCACGAATCCCCAGGCCCTCCAGCTCAGGTTCCTGGGGACCCTGGCGGAGATCGCCGTCGAGAAGAATTCCACGATCATCTTCCCCCTGCCCCTTGAGCTGCTCAAAGCGTTCACTTACACTACGTCCCAGGAGAAGAAATAGGCGGCGGAAAACAAGGAATTCAGAGAGATCCAGGTCTTGAGCTGTGGTTACCGGGGTCGAAGCGTTCTGGGACCGCAGCCTAGATTATGGGGCTGTGCTCGGACCCACCCTCACCGTGGGTATCGAGCCAGTTGAGGATTTCGGAAATGCGGCCGGTCGCAAGACCGATGCAGGTGTCAGCCGCGCCGTAGTAGATGTTCAGTGTATCCCCGTCGTCGCCGACGGTGAAGCCACACGGAAACACTACTCCAGCCACGTCGCCCTGCCGTTCGTACGCCTCGCGCGGACCGAAGACCCATTCGTCGCTGCGCATCAGGCACCGGCGCGGGTTAGCCAGGTCAAGGAGCGCGACTCCCAGCCGGTACAGGGACCCGGACGCGGTCGCACGGACGCCGTGGTAGAGCATCAACCAGCCGCGCGCGGTCTCAATCAGCGGCGTGGCAAGACCGATCTTGTTCGCATCCCACCACGCCCCGCGCCGTGCCGCCAGTAGCAGCTGGTGCTTGCCCCAATAGTGCAGGTCGGGCGATTCCGCCACCCAGATGTCGGCGCAGCCGCGTCCGGTAACCGGCCGGTGAATCATCAGCCAGCAATCCCCGTAGCGCCGGGGCAGGAGCCCCGCGTCCTTGTCTTCCGGTGGCATTACCAGCCGCAGCCGCTCAAAGGAGCGGAAGTCCTCGGTCAGTGCCATCGAAACCGCCGGTCCTGTCTGCGAGTACGCGGTGTAGGTGATGGCGTACATGCCGATTTCCTCGAGCCAGACGATCCGCGGATCCTCTACCCCCCATACCTCCTCGGGATTCTTGTCCGGCTCGGGTGCCAGCGTGGGTTTCGCGTCAATCTTCCACTTGTCCACGCCGTTGCTGGAGCGCGCTGCCCACAGGCTCGAAATCCCGCGCCGGTCTTCGACACGACAGAGCAGCAGCGTGGTGTCGTCCTTGAGCCGGACTGCGCCCGGATTGAACACCGCGTTGACGGTGTGGGGCCAGTCCGCAGCCGTCAGCAACGGATTGCGCGGGTTCCGGGTGAATAGCGAATTAACCAGGGAACGACTGTCCGTCATGTGCTTCCATCCTCACTCATTGTGGCGACGACGCGCATTGTCAGCAGCGAGCAAATCAGGGCCAGCGTCGATTCCGCGCCTTCGTTCGCGTTAACCCCTTCCGGGTGCAGCCCGTCGTGGCACCCGCCGGTGGCATAGTCGTAGAGCGGTAACCCGAGGTCATTCCTGCCCAGGAACCATTCAAACGCGCAGGTCATCCATTCCCGCCAGCGCCGCTCACCGGTCACGCGGTAGGCCCGGAAACACGCCTCAATCGTACCCTGAGCCTCAACCGGCTGCTGGTCGAACCGGGCGCGTTCTGCGCCGCGGCGCCAGCCCACATGCGCAATCGGCACGAAGTATCCTTCCGGCACGGTCTGAACCTGAACCAGCCAAGCCAGCGATTTTAACCCGGTATCAATCATCTCCTGATTTTCCATCTCTGCACCGGCGCGCAACAGAGCCTGGCTCAGCCGGGCATTCTCGTAGGCCAAAGATTGCTCAAACCAGGGCCATTCCTCATGGGTGTTTGCTTTGTAAAGCTGCAGCAGCCGGGCGGCAAGGCTGTCGCGGAACCGTCGCGCTTCGCTGGCGCCCGGAAACCGCTTGATGAACGAACAGATTCCCAAGAGCGAGAATGCCCAGGCCCTCGGGCTGGAGAAAGTCTCAACTGCGGGCAGCCCGGCCTCAAAGAGGTTCATTGCCAGGGCCACGATCTCGTCGTCCTTCGAAGCTCCGACCGTCGAGCCCAGGCTCCAGAGTGCCCGGCCATGAACGTCCTCAGCCCCCGCCGGCTCCACCCAGCGCCGGTCGTATCCGAGATAATTGCGGAACCGGCCGTTCTCCCGGTTGAGTGAGTAGTCGATGAAAGCAAGATAGCGGGTTGTTAAGCGGCGTAGCGCTTCGCTATCCTGCTCGAACTGCTGGGCGCGCAGCACCGCGATCAGGGCGCGGGCATTGTCGTCGGTGCAATATCCCTCGGAGAGATTTGGCACAGTCCGTCGCGCGTGCTGCAGTATGCCGGTGTCATCGGTGAGCGTCAACATGTGGCTGAGGTCCAGCTCCGGCAACTCGATGTCCAGTGGGTCGGCCCGGTGTACCAGGCTGGGTCGGGCATGGGAGATGAGCCGCTCCTGTGACGCCCGTTCAAACGTCTGGAGGTACTGCCGCGCCACCTCTTTCCAGACCATCATGCGTCCGAATGAATATGCTCGCTTCCGCATCGCATGGCGCTCGGCCTCCTTCTCCAGCAGCTCGATGGCAGCACCCGCCAGCGCGCTCGCGTCCCGGAACGGCACCAGTCGGCCGCGGCCATCGTCGAGCAGTTCCTCAGCATACCAGTATGGCGTGGAAACGATCGCCTTGCCCGTGCCCAGCGAGTAGGCAAGCGTGCCCGATACCGACTGCTCGGCGACAGTGTAGGGCGTTACATATAGGTCGGCTGCTCCAAGAAACCGGCACAACTCGTCGATTTCGACATACCGGTTGTGAAAGATGACGTGGTCGGCGACTCCGATTTTACGTGCCAGGCGCTGAAGCCTGAGCCGGTACTCCTCCCCCTGCTCACGCTTCACATTCGGGTGCGTTACTCCGAGCACCAGATAGACCGCGTCCGGGAACCGCCGAACAACGTCGGGCAGCGCGTTGATCATGAACTCGATGCCCTTGTTCGGCGAGAGGAGACCGAAGGTGAGGATCACCCGCCGTCCCTCAACGCCGAACAGGTCCTTGTAGTAGTTCGGGTCCACGAATGGCATGTCCGGTATGCCGTGGTGAATCAGGTCGATCCTCTCTGCCGGAACGCCGTAGGTTTCCTCCAGGAATGCCGCCGACCGCTGGCTCATCACGACAACACGTTCCGAAAGTCCGCACAGCTCGGTCAACACCTGCTTCTGCGCCTCGTCCGGCTGCTTGAGCACGGTGTGCAGCGTAGTCACGATCGGCATCCGCAGCCTGCGCACAGCCACTAGGAGGTGACTGCCTGCCAGCCCGCCGAAAATGCCGTATTCGTGCTGGATGCAGGCAAGGTCCACCTGGCCCATGTTCAGGAAGTCGGCAAGCTCCCGGTACTGCTCCACGTCGTTCTGGGCAATTTCGAACCGCACCTGGTCCGGGTAGGCGTACCCTTCGGGCGTGTCGTTCATCGCCGCCGCCACGCAGTTGATATCCGGCACCTCCCGGGTAACCGACTCGCACAGGTCGGTCGTGAACGTCGCAATGCCGCACCGCCTTGGGATGTAATTCCCGACGAAGGCGATCTTCTGGAAAGAGTACTTGGTAGCTTTCATTTCATTTTCCTCCGCACCAGCGGAGTGGCCAGAGGAACATTCATTCTATGCCGGAATCCAGCGGACGTCAACGCCGCGCATCGCGCCGTCTATAATCTTACCGTGAGGGATATCATCTTGCCATTTAAAAATCTTACCGTAGGTAGACAAGGGAAAGGGATCCTGGGTACCCTGGCTTCTTTTCTTAAGGAGGCTAGGGTATGGATCTTCACAGTCGGAGGGAGCTGATGGACGCGACCTGGAAACGCTATCGTCAAGCCTCTAGAGCGGGCAAGACCCGGATCTTGGACGAGTTCTGCAAGGCCACCGGCTATCATCGTAAGTACGCCATTGGCAGGATTGGCCGGTTCGAGGAATGCGGGAAGCCGAAACGTTCTCTTCGCCGAAAAAGGAAACGGCTCTATAACGCGGACCTTATGAGAGTCGTCGAGAACATCTGGGAGGAGGCGGGCTATCCATGGTCAGTCCGGCTGAAAGCGATCCTAGCACTCTGGCGGCCCTGGATTCGGAAACGATACTCGCTGACCTCAGGACAAGAGGCTCTGCTTGTTCGGGTCGGCCCCCGGACCATCGACCGGGCGCTCGAGGGCAAGAAGCGGGAGTTAAGACGGCGGATCTATGGACGGACCAAGCCGGGCACTCTGTTGCGGCACCAGATCCCGATTAAACGCGAACACTGGGACGTCCAGACGCCGGGCTACCTGGAGCTCGACACGGTCTCCCACAGTGGAGAGAGCGCCGATGGGAGCTTCGCCTTCTCCTTCAACCTGACCGATATCGCCTCAACCTGGGTGGAAACGCGGGCGGTCCTGGGGAAGGGCGCCGCGGGGATCCGGGACGCCTTCGAGGAGATAAGAGAAGATCTGCCGTTTGAGGTCCGGGCGATCGACTCCGACAACGGCTCCGAGTTCATAAACGGTCAGATGGTCCGCTACTGTGACGGGGAGGACATTAGCTTTACCCGAAGTCGGCCCTACAAGAAGGACGACAACGCCCATATCGAGCAGAAGAACTGGACGCACGTCCGAAAGCTGATCGGCTGGGACCGATATGACACCCCGGAAGCCGTCCGCGCCATGAACGACCTATTCCGAAACGAGTTGAGGCTCCACATGAATCTCTTCCAGCCGTCGGACAAGCTGATCCGGGCCGAACGCAAAGGCTCACGCAAAACCCGACGATACGATCACCCCCAGACCCCTCTCGACCGGCTCGCCGCCATACCCGGCGTAGATCGGGCTAAAGTCGAAGAGCTTCTCGAGTTGAGAGTCCGATTGAATCCGTTCGAACTGGCTGCCGTCATCCGCCTCAAGCTCGACCGCATCTGGACTCTTCGCTCTGTCCATGCGCCGTCGGCGGCAAAGAAGGCAGCGGATACTTCCGAGATCGAGATTGTCCGCACTCTGTCGAGGTCTTTGGGAGGAAAAAGATCTCACCTACGGCTCGCACTAGCGCCCAATCCGGAGCCTCTCTTGGGTAAGATTTTTATGTGGCAAGACGATACACCCTTCGGTAAGATTTTTAAATGGCTTGACAGGGTTATGAAAAAAAGGGGTGAACTTGCCATTGATCTGCCCCCTAATTTTTTCCCTTTTATTAAACCTGAAGATCCTGACTGGCTACCCCGTTATAAAGAATATAACAGACCGGGTGAATATCATAATGGTGGTATATGGCCTTTTGTATGCGGACTTTATGTGGCAGCTTTGGTTGTTGCTAAAAAGTACAAGCTTGCCGAGAAGAAGCTCATGACACTTACTCATATTATGAAACGCTCTAATTCCGGGAGCATTGAATTTGGATTCAACGAATGGTTAAAAGCCCAGAACGGCAAAGCCCTGGGACAGGACTGGCAGACCTGGAGTGCCGCGCTTTACCTGTATGCGGTAAAATGTGTTGAAGAAAAAAGAACACCCTTCTTTGATATGGTACGAAATTATCCGGGTGAATCGAAATTAAAGTAGCAGGCGCAGCTGCAGTTGATATGACTGCTACTTTTTTGTTTCTAAAATCTTCTTATAAACCTCCAGATATCCTTCAATCATTTTTTGACGACTGAATTTTGAAGCAGCAAACTCCCTGCAATGTTTTCTGTTAATATATTTAATATTATTTACCGCTTCAACTGCTTCGTTGATAGTATTAATCAAAAATCCGGTCTTTCCACCAAGGATTAATTCGGGCATAGCGCCTTTGTTAAATGCGATAACGGGTGTTCCACAAATCATTGATTCTGCAACGCTTAATCCGAAAGGTTCCCCAAAACTAATCGGATGTAAAAGCGCATAAGCTTCACCCAGGAGTTTATCCCTTTCCTTTGGTCCTGAATTACCAACATATACAATATCATCATCATTAATGAATGGCTTAATCTTACTGTCAAAATATTCCTGATGCTGAATTAAACCGGAAATAATTAGTTTTCTTCCAGATTGTTTTGCTATCTGAATGGATTCAGAAGTGCCCTTTTCGGGATGAATCCTGCCGAAAAACAGCAGATAATCTTTTGGCTCAGAACGGAATGTAAATTCATCGGTATTAATGCCATTGTAAACTGTTGCAGCGTAATCAAGCTCAGGGCTACGATCAGAATTACTTATAGAAACATAGGTGCTGGTACAATTATACTTTTTATAAACCGAAAGAATTTTTTGAGAAGAAAACCCATGAATAGTAGTTACCATAGGTGTTCTGATCAAACGCGAATAAGTCAGCGGAAGAAAATCGAAATTATTATGAATTAAATCGAATTTGTCTGCCTGCTCCATTAAGTTGCTTATATGAAGGCACTCACATACTTTAGGATCAAGCTCTGTGTGTTCTGACCAGGAATGTTCACAGACAGATTCTAGTTTGCCTTTTGTTATTGAATCAGCAGTAGCAAATAAAGTAACATCTATTCCATTTTCAAGCAGGCCTTCAGTAATATTTGAAGCAACCTGTTCCCACGGTCCATACTTTCGGGGAGGAGTTCGCCATGCAACAGGTGATAATACAGCTATTTTCATATTTAAGCTTAGGAGGGTTCAGACGTCCTTCTCAATTCATTATAACGGACAACTATAATGCTTTTCTTGAATTTTTCAAACAATGATCAACAAGGCATTCTGTATCGGCTGTGCCTACACACATCACTTTGTCGGCACCTCCCCAATAGATCTTAATGCTGCCATTTTCTTCGGGAACAGCTCCGCAGGTGAACACTACATTATGCACATAACCAGTTATTTCATAAACTTCTTCCGGCTGTAAAATCCATTCATCGCCAACAGCAATTATTTGGGAAGGATCTTCAAGATTATGCAATGCAACACCCAGTCTGTAAACACATCCGTCCATGGTGGGAAATACGCCGTGATAAATGCTTAACCAGCCACGTGCAGTTTTAACCGGAGGTGCTCCGGGACCTATTTTCATTTCATCCCAATGATATTGAACGGGCTTCATAATTAGTTTTGATTCTCCCCAATACTTCAGGTCGGGAGAATAGGAGATCCAGATTGACCAGGGTGATATTTCAGAATGAGGACGGTCGAGCCGTGCGTATAAACCGTTAATTTTTTCAGGAAAAATTACAGCATTACGGCAATCGGCTTCAGTGATAAGAGAAAACCGTTCAACAGATTTAAAATCCTTAGTTTTTGCAAGACCAATACGTACGCCATGCCGGGAATAGGCACTGTAAGTTATAAGATATTCACCATCAAGAAAAATAATCCGGGGGTCTTCAACACCGTACTCCTCATATTCTTTGAATATACCTTCAGCAGCAGGAACCATGAAAGGTTCTTTATCTACTTTAAAATTAAACCCGTCATCACTTTCTGCTTTGCCCAATATACTTCTTCCGTTATGTTTATGAGACCGGAAAATCATTACATACCTGTCGTTGAATTTTACAACACCCGCATTATGTACGGTAGCAACCGGATATGGCACATCATCCTTTGTAAGGATTGGGTTATGGTGATATCTTTTTATTAACATAATTTACCTGACTTTACCCTGATTTATGTACACTATGTTTA
>JBAUIH010000277.1:0-7518 GCA_049682755.1 Candidatus Aminicenantales bacterium
GGCCAAGCCGAGGCCGAATTTGGGCGCATTGTGCGGCATTTCTTGGGTTGGGGGGGAGATTGAAGCGATCTCGCCGGGATCGAGCCTTGTCGCCAACATTCCCAGGACCCCCGCTTTCAAAAAATGGCGTCGGCCGATTCTCCTCATCTCCTTCCCTCCTTTGAGCCGTATTTTCTCCGTTATCATCGTGACATAATATACAAACTTGGGCTAGACAATTCCACACTTTTTAGTTGAGTATTTCGACTTGCGCCCTTCATAAAGACCACGTCTTAAGAATGCCTTTGTTTGTGTTGATAATTCAGGCCCGGTTTGACATGATACAGGGAAAGGAGTCGGTGCCGCATGGTGAACATTGCTAAAATGAAAAAAGAGGCAAAGCTGCTTTGGATTCGGGCCATGGGATTGTCTTTTTTGCTCGTATTCTCCCTGTCCTGCCGTTCCAAAGAGGAGTCGGTCTTCCCACCTTCTCCTGAGAGCTCGGTTGAGCCGCTCGTCAATGCGCTTTCCGAAGAGGAAAAGAGAGAAGGCTGGGTTTCATTGTTTGACGGCCGGACGCTAGCCGGTTGGCGGGGAATCGGCCAGGAAGGAATCCCCGCCGGCCATTGGGCCGTCGAGGATGGCGCCATCAAGAAGCTTTCGGCCGGAGAGGTCCCGCGTCAGGCGGACGGCCAGCCCATTCAAGGCGGAGACTTGATGACCGATCGGACCTGCGGCAATTTCGAGCTTCGGCTTGAATGGAAAATCAACGCAGGCGGGAACAGCGGGATCAAATACAATGTCTCCGAGGAAATTTCCATGTCTGTGGCTCCGCCGCAGGCGGCCATCGGTTTCGAATACCAGATCATCGATGACGGCGTGAATCCTGATGCCCTGGTCGGTCCCAACAGGACCGCCGCCGCACTGTATGACCTGATGGCTCCGCGTAACAAGATTCTCAAAGCCGTCGGCGAGTACAATGAAGCCCGGATCGTTTTTCGCGGCCGTCACGGCGAGCACTGGCTGAACGGTCGGAAAGTCCTCGAATTCGACCTCGGAACTGCCGAGATGGATGATCTTATTGCGGCCAGCAAGTATCGCGATATTCCCGGGTTTGCCGAGAAGCGCCGGGGACACATCGTTCTCCAGGATCACGGCGACGCCGTCTGGTTCCGGAACATCAGGATCCGGGAAGACCGCCAGGAGTGAAAGGGTCCGCGGATCGGGCTGAAGTCAGTTCGCCAACCCGATTTTTTGCAGCAGGCTGATAAAACGGGGGTCGCCGCGGACGAAATCAAATATCGGGTTAACCTTCAACAACAGCAGCCCCGATTCCCGCTTGCCATGGGCGATTTCCAGGCAGGCGATGACCTGCTCCCTATCGTTGAGACCCGCATAGGCAGAGGCGATGGAGACCTGCTGAACACCGTTTTTCTTGGCCCCCTGGAGCGCCGCGGTGAGGATGCGTCCGACATCCGTTCTTCTTCCTTGACGGGCATAAATATGAGCTAAGAGGAGATCGATCTCTTCAGGATCAGCGCCCAGCTCTGTGGCACGGCGAAGCGACAGAATGGCATCCTCATACCGGGCCCTATGGATCTGGAGCAGGGCCGCATTGTGATGATGGCCGTGGTAAAGGGGATCTGTCGCCAAGGCCTTCTTTATCTCGGCATCCGCCTCCTCATAAAGCCGGGCAAAGTAGAAGAGTTCCCCCACCTTGGCGTTGGCCTCGGAAGAGTGGGGATTCAACGACTGAGCGGCCCTTATTTCGTCTATCGCTTCTCTGTTCCGGCCCAGGGCGGAAAGGAGAGCGGCCAGGGACCGGTGAGCCGGGCCGCAGTCCGGATCGAGCCTCAGGACTTCCCGGAGTCCCTTCTCGGCGCCGGTAAAATCCCATTCGTAAACCATTTTGACCTTGGCCAAGACAACCTGGGCTTCGGCGAACTGCTGGTCGATCAGCAGGGCCTTAAGTGCTGCGGACTTGGCCTTGGGGAAGGCCCTGTCCGGCGGCCAATGACGGCCCTCCGCCAGCCGGATATAAGCGTCCGCCATGGACTTGAAAGCAACCGCCAAACCAGGCTCCCTGGCGGCGGCCTTATCGAAATACTCCAGTGCTTTTTCGAGGTTCGCCATTCCCCCTTTTCTGGCCAGCCACCGGCCCTGGGCGCAAGCGTCGAATGCTTCGAAGCCCAGAGGCGGGGCCGTCCCGCTCGGAGATGGCTGCTCGAGTGGCCAGGTCAGCCCGAGCGTCTGGACGACCGCGCGGGCGATCTCATCGATAACGGCCGGGAGCTCCTCCTCTTCTCGCTCGTATTGATCGGACCAGAGGACGGAGCCGGAGTCCACCCCGATGAGCTTGACCTCGACGCGCAGGTTCTTTTCCTGGACGTGAAGGTCACCATGGAGGTAACGATCGACTTGGAGCTGCCGTCCGATCGATCTGCCGTCGGGGCCGGAGCCCCTGAATAAGAATGAAGATTCAGTGTCGAGCACTAAGAGTCCGCTCACTTTCTTGAGCTCTCGGGTCAGCGTTTCAGCCGCGGCATCGCCTAGATATTCCTTGTTCTTATCCGGATCCAGGTCTTCAAACGGAAGCACGGCCAACGATATCCGGGCGGATTCGGCGGCCGTCGGCGCCGGCCCTTCAGAGGGTTTGAAAGCGACCCGCCAGAGAAAGACGATAAGGATGACAGCGGCAAGGGCAAGCACGGCCGGCAACGGGGACTTTCTCGGGCTGGGAAATCCGATTCCCGCCTTCTTTTTCTTGGTTGCTTTTTCCGGCCGGGGCAGGACCTCTGAAACCGCTCGAGGCGCAGACGGGGGCGCATCTTCTTTAGGAGTGGGCACGGCCGGTTTCTCAGCCGGCGGCGCTGCCGGAGCCTCGACGGCGGCTTGGCTGATCCCAGCCTCCATCTGCTCGAGTTCCTCCCGGACAGCTGCGGCCGTCTTGTATCGTGTTTCCTTGTCGTTCTCCAGACACTTGACGACCAGCAGGCTGAGGTTGTTCGGAATACCCGAGTTGAGCTCTTGGGGAGTCCGAAGAGGCTGACCGATCGGCGGCAGACTTCCGGTCAGCATTTCGTAGAGAATGGCACCGGCTGCATAGATATCAGACCTGGCATCGGCGTCCTGACCTTCCAACTGTTCCGGGCTCATGTATTGCGGCATTCCGGCGACACCTCGGGTGATCCCCTTGGACCGGAACATGCGGGCGATTCCCAGATCCATGATCTTGGCCGTTCCCTCCTTGTCGATCATGATGTTGTCGGACCGGAGGTCGAGGTGGAGCGCGCCCAGCCGATGGGCTTCGGAGAGGCCGTTAAAGATTTGCTTGGCGATGGCGAATCCTTCGCTGACAGGCAGGCGCTTTTTTTCTTTGATTATGGATTTGAGGTCCCGGCCGGGGACATATTCCATCGTGATGAAGGGCGTCTCCAGCAGCGCGTTGAGCTCGAAGACGCGGGCGATGTTTTTGTGGACGATGCTGCGCTCGACCTTCATTTCCCGGCTGAAGCCTTCGAAAACGTCTTTTTTTTCGACGATCTCCGGCTTGATGGATTTGAGGGCCAGCTCCCTTTCCATGGCCTTGTCGAAGACTTTATAGACGGTTCCCAGGCTGCCCTGCCTCAGCTCCTCGATGATCTTGAAGCGCTCGCCGAACGGCGGGCCCGGCTTCGGCTCTTCGATGGGGGCATCCTCCGTCGGAGTTCCCCCCTCAACGGCCGGGCCGGCTGTTTCTCCGGACTCGACAGGAGGAGTCGGTTCACCGGTAGAAAGCTTCGAGCCGCACTCGTTGCAGAATTTGGCGGCTTCCGGGTTTTCAAACTCACAATTCGGGCATTTCTTCATGGTCATCGGTCTTCCACCTCTTTTAGTCGGACGAACCTCAAGAGCGGGAACGTCCGTGCTTAGCTTATTTCAGGCACGTTCCAGGTGTCAATTGGGAAGGGGCGTTAAAGTTCATAACCTGATGAGGAGTTTGCGCTCAGTTGTGTTTTGGCCCGGAGTTTGGGATGATAAGAAAAAGGCTTGACCGAGGAGGAGGAGAAGCCATGTCGATAAGCCGGAGAGAATTTATCAAGACAAACGCGGCGGCGGCCTTGAGTGTAGCCGCGGGGAGTGTCGTCCTGCCCGAATTCCGTTTCCCCCACGACGAGTCGCTATCCCAGGCTGATGAAAAACCTGTGCGCGTCGCCGTCCTGGGAACGGGTAAGCGTGGGCAGGGACTGCTGGGCATTCTTCTGGATATGAAAGGCCTCGAATTCCCCGCCCTTTGTGATATCCAAGCCTCTCACCTCGAAAAAGCGCAGGACATGGTCGTCAGGGCCGGCCGCAAGAAGCCGGAGGGCTATGGCAAGGACGAGACGGATTATAGACGCCTCCTGGAGCGCGAGGACATCGACGCGGTCATCATCGCTTCCTATTGGGAATGGCACACGCCGATGGCGGTAGATGCCATGAAGGCCGGAAAATACGCCGGCGTGGAGGTGCCGGCCGCCTATACACTCGAGGAATGTTGGGACTTGGTCAGGACGCACGAGGCGACGGGAGTCCCCTGCATGATGCTCGAGAATTGGAGTTTCCGGCGGGACAACCTGGCCGTCCTGAACATGATCCGGAAGGGGCTCCTGGGCGAAATCGTCCACGGTCACTGCGCCCACTCGCACGATTGCATCGACCACTGGTTCTTTGACCCGGACACCGGGATGGATCGCTGGGCGGCCAAGTATCTCCTCGCTCACAACCGCGACCAGTACCCGACCCACCAGCAAGGACCGGTCCTGAGCTGGCTGGACATCGGCTGCGGCGATTATTATGACCGGATCACCTCGACGGCGACCGACAGCTTCGGGATCAACGACTATTTCATCCGCCGCTTCGGCCCCGACCACCCCAACGCTCGGCGCACCTACAAGCAGGGGGATATCGTTTCCTCCGTCATTCGAACCAAGAAGGGAAAGAGCATCGTCATCAACTATGACATGCAGCTCCCCCGCCCCTATGACAATCGCTGGATGATCCAGGGAAACCGCGGTCTCTACGACGAGGACAAGAAGAGCGTCTATCTCACCGGCAAGAGCCCGCAGTACCATCAGTGGGAGCCGTTCGGTCCGTACCAGGAGCTGTTTGAGCACAAGTGGTGGAAGGCGATCCGGAGTGAAGCCGGACAGCACTCCCATGGTGGTACGGATTATCTCGAGCTCATGCTTTTTGTCGAGGCCGTCCGGAACAGGACTCAGACGCCGCTCGATGTCTACGACGCCGCCCTGATGAGCGCCAACGGACCGCTCTCCGAGGAATCCATCGCCAAGGGCGGTGCGCCCATTCCCTACCCGGATTTTGCCGGGGGGCGGTGGAAGATGGCCAGGCCAAAATTCGCTTTCGACTGAGGTGAGGACTTTTTACCCGGGACTGCCCGCGGCCGCCTATTGACCGGGACAGACCATCTCGTCTAATATTGATCCATAATGGGTGGTGGCTCAGAGCCCGTTTTTTGCCCAAAATGCTCAACGGTCGTTAAGCCTGGGGAAACGGTCTGCTCGGGCTGCGGAGCAGCGGTTGGCGATCTTTCGCGGACATTAACCTCAGGGTTTTTATCTGCTCAAGGCGGGGATGTTTGGGAGCGGTTCGCTCCGGGGAATGTCTTCGCCTACCGGTACACGATCATCGAAGAAATCGGCTTCGGCGGCATGGGCCGCGTCTATAAAGCCATCGATAGATCCCTGGGCCTAATCGTCGCTCTTAAGATTATCCGGCCCGAGCTCGCTTCCAATCCCCGCATCATCGAGCTTTTCAAGAAGGAAACCGTTTTGGCCCGCTCGATAGAGTCTGAGAATGTAGTCCGTGTCTATGACCTGGGGGAAGCGGAAGACACCAAGTACATCTCCATGGATTACGTGGAGGGCCAGAATCTCAGGGATTTGATCAGGGCGTCCGGGTCGTTGACCATTCCCACGGCGGCCAGGTTCGGAAAACAGATCGGCTCCGCCCTTTCGGCGGCCCATAAAAAAGATATCATCCACCGAGACCTCAAGCCGAGCAATGTCATGATCGACAGGACGGGCCGGGTGCGGGTGATGGATTTCGGGCTGGCCAAGTCCCTCGACCGGGAGGACACCGAACGCGGCCGGGCGGTCGTCGGCACCCCGGCGTATCTGTCTCCGGAGCAGGCGCGAGGCGAAAAACAGGACCAGAGAACGGATATCTACGCACTCGGCCTGATCCTGTACGAAATGGTGACGGGACATCTTGTCTTTGAGGCTGACAGCACAACCGAGTATATCAAGAAACACTGCAGCGTCGATCCCGAACCGCCGTCCCGGCTGAATCCGTTAATCCCCCCGAGATTGGAGACCGTCATTCTCAAATGCCTCAAGAAAAACAAGAATGAGAGATACCAGACGGCGGAAGACGTCTGCCGAGACCTCGATCTGGCCGTCTCTCCGAAAACGAGCCTGCCGAGAACTTTTAAACCCCTCATCCTGAGAACGCTGGCCTGGATGTTTGCCAGTGCAGCCGTATTCCTGGCCGCTTATTTACTCTTCTTCCGCGATCATGGTCCTACTCCGGAGACTATCCGCAAGTCCCTGGCGGTGATGAGCTTCGAAAACAACACCGGCGAGGCTTCTCACGATTATTTACGGCAGCTTCTTCAGAATCTTCTGATCATGGACCTCGAACAGTCAAGGAATTTGCGTTTGGTCCCCCGCGTAAAGTTGCTCCAGTGCCTGAAGGACTTCCGAGCAGACACCGCCCAAGTTTTCGAATCCGACGTGCTGAATCAAATCGCTTCCAGGGAGAGCGTGGATTTTTTTATCTTAGGCAGCTTTATGATGTCCGGGCGGGGATATCGGATTGTTGTTCAAGTCATAGAGGGTCAGACGAACGAAACCGTCGGTTGGCATTCTTTTGAAGTTGCCGCGCGAGAAGAAATCCCCGACGGGTGCGATGAGATCTCCCTCTGGACGAAGAACCAACTCGGGATGACCAGAACCGAGCTGGCCCAGGATTTCGATGAAAAACTCAAGAACTACACCACTCCGTCAATTGACGCGGTGATTTTCTTTTTCCGAGGTCTCGACTATTATGACCAGGGGGATCTTAAGCAGAGTACTGAATGTTACCAGAAGGCCATCTCCCTGGATGCCAATTTTGCCATGGCCTATGCCCGGCTGGGTCTTAATTCTAGCTATGAAGGACGTTATGAGGACACGATTAGACACGTTCAAAAAGCCATGTCGCTGAGGCTGAGCTTGACGCATCGGGAGAGGTTGCTGATCGAAGGTGACTTTTTCAATATTTTGGAGAACGATTTGCCCAGGGCTGTCGAAACCTTCAAACACCTTTTGCTCCTTTATCCTGAGGACGAAATGGCCCTTGAGCACTTGGGAGCGATCTACCGGAATACCGAGCAGTGGGATGAGGCCGCAAGGTGTTTCGAGCGCCTTCAAGTCATCAACCCCACCCGGATAGTCGTCCGTAACCTCTGCTTCATCTATCAGGCTCAAGGGCAGTATGAAAAGGCCGAAGGAATAATCC
>JBAUIH010000278.1:0-3010 GCA_049682755.1 Candidatus Aminicenantales bacterium
CCTCTATTTCGCCTTCCAGTGCTACGACCGGGAGCCGTACAAGATCAAAGCGACCCTCTCCAAGCGGGACGACATCCGGACCGACGACTTCATCTGCATCAATCTGGACTCGTTCAATGACCAGCAATCTCTCTACGCCCTCTATGTGAATCCCCTCGGCATCCAGATGGACAGCCGCTACGCCAGTAACAAGGAGGATTTCAGCGTCGACATGGTCTGGTACAGCGCCGGCAAGCTCCACGATAAGGGCTATTCGGTCGAGATGCGGATCCCCTTGAAGAGCATCCGCTATTCCAGCGGCGAGCGCACCGAAATGAGCATCTTCTTCGAGCGCAGCATCGGACGTCGCACCGAACACGGATCTTATCCGGAGCTCGACCCGGCCAAGGGATACGCTTTTCTGACGGGGATGGCGCCCCTGGAATTCTTCGGGCTCAAGAAATATACCCTCCTGGAGCTCATCCCGGCGTTCACTTTTCAGCAGGGCTACACCCAAGCCGCGGGCCGGCTCGCCCGGGACAGGGTTGCCCGCGACCTGAGCCTGACCGGGAAGTACGGGATCACCCCGAGCCTCATCCTGGACGCGACCTACAATCCCGACTTCAGCCAGGTCGAGGCCGACGCCGGCCAGGTGGACGTCAACCTCCGCTACGACCTTTATTTTCCGGAGACGAGGCCGTTCTTCCTCGAAGGGAGCGAGAATTTCAACCTGGCGGGGACAACCACGGACGATTTTCTCCTCTCGGCCGTGCACACGCGGAATATCGTCGACCCCCTTGGCGGGCTGAAGCTGACCGGAAAGATCGCCAGGAAAGACAACATCGCGGTGATCTTCGCCGCCGACCAATCCCCGGTCGTTGTCAGCCCCTATCAAGCCCCGGATAAGTTTGCTTTTTTTTCCATCGTCCGCTACCGGCACGCGCTCAGCCAGGACAGCTACCTGGGCCTCTTTTTCACGGACCGTGAGCACGAGGGCCGGTTCAACCGCGTGGTCGGGCCCGACGGCATGATCCGGATCAACCAGTCGAGCATGCTCAGCTTTCATGCCCTGGGCTCTTTCACCAGGGCGGCGAGCGAGGCGGAGCGGGAGGACGGCCGCGCCCTCAGCCTTGATTACTATCACGATACTAGGGATTGGAAGATCAGCTTGGGGTTTCAGGACCTTTCCACCGATTTCGAAACGGACACAGGCTACCTGACCCGGACGGGATTGACCCGGTTCAGAGGCGCCGTATCCCCCCTGTTTTACCCGCGGTCCCAGGTTCTGAGGAGGATCGCCGTCTCCTTGGCCAGCTCTCAACTCAGGGATCATACCTACAATCTCTGGGAGACTGATAATACGGCCGCGGTATTTTTCATGCTGGTCCGCACCTCGCAGATCAGCGTGGCCTATTCGTACGCCACCGAGATCTTTCTCGGACAGAGGTTCAAGACCGGTGGTTGGACCCTCGGAGGCCGTAGCCAGATCACCAACGCCATCTATTTCAACCTGGCGTTCCGCAGCGGCCAGGCGATACGGTACAGCGAGTCCCCCTTCCAGGGATATGGAAAACGGGGCCAGGCCACGCTGGGCTATCAGCCCTCGGAGAAGTTCAACTGGACCTTGAGTTTCACCTACTCCGACCTCTTCCGGGACGCCGACAAAGAAAAAATCTATGACTATACGATCCTCCGGAACAGGCTGATCTATCAGGTGAACAAGTACCTCTTCTTCCGGGCGGTCATTGAATACAACTCCTACCGGGAGCAGCTCTTGGCCGACCTGCTTGCTTCCTTCCTGTATATCCCCGGCACGGTCATCCAGCTCGGCTACGGATCGTTGTACGATAAGATCCGCTGGCAGGAGGACGCTTACGTGGACTCGGACCGTCTCCTGGAGACCCGGCGGGGGATCTTTTTCAAGGCCTCCTACCTCTGGCGGCTTTGAAAGGATTTAGTACCACTTCTTCAGGTTCATCTTGGTTTAGCGGCTGCCGACCTCGTCCTCGTAGCCGTTGAAGATGAGGGTCTTCCGTTTGCCGCTCTGGACGGAGGGTTCAGTCGTCCCGGTCCAGCCCGGCGATCTTGTTTTCCCCAGTCAGCTTGAGAATGAATGTGACCATCCGCCCGTCATCAAAGGTCAGCCTGTAATGGTAGATCCGCTGCCCCAGCTCCTCTTTTCGCTCGAGAAGATCGATGGTTTTTGGAGATCCGAAATCCTCGAGATCCTCCTGAAGCTCTTTGATCCTCTCCGGGAACCAGACTTTCCCGGTTTCCTCGGTGAAGGCCGCCGCTTCGGCCTTGCCCTCGGCGGCCAAGCGCAGAAAATCCTGGAAAAGGGTGGTCACCCCGGGCTCCTTGTCGGCAATCGGCGGCGGCGGGGGCGGAGGGGTGAGGGTGGGCTCGTAAAGGCCGGCCACTCCATGGATGATGTCCATCGGCCGGGAGTGCCGGCTGTCCAGGTTTGTCAGGGCGACGACCGTCAATCCGTCATCCACATAGCGGGAGATACCTGTCGTAAAACCCTGCCAGGATCCGCTGTGCTCGACCAGCCGGCGTCCGTTCATCTCCGCCAGGCGCCAGCCGAAACCGTATGGCTGGGTCTTCCCGTCATTGAGCTTCACGGGCGTCCACATCTCCTCCAGGCTGCTCCGCTTGAGCAGTTTCTCGGTATAGAGGGCGGCGTCCCATTTGGCCAGGTCCAGGACTGAGAAGTAGAGGGACCCATCGGCCGTCGTGTTGAGCGAGGGAGAGACCCATTCCTGGTTCTTCAGCACTCCCTTATCCAGGCGGTATCCGGCGGACCGATAGGGCACGATATCCTGCTCGCTGATGATTCGCGTGGTCGTCATTCCGAGAGGGCCGAAGATCCGTTCCTGGAGGAAGTCCCCGTAAAATTTTCCGGTCACTTGGCGGATCAGGAAACCCAGAAGCACATAGCCTGAATTGCTATAGCTCCATTTGTCCCCCGGCTCGAATTCAAAAGGCAGGTTCTGGAGCCGTTTCAGTATGTCTTCTTCAGTATAGTCCC
>JBAUIH010000279.1:0-11361 GCA_049682755.1 Candidatus Aminicenantales bacterium
CGTGGCGCCCCCGCCGATGTGGGTCACCCGGACCGAAGGAAAGAAGATGAGCTTGAAGCCAAGATCTCTGATCTTTCGGCAAAGATCGATATCTTCGAAATAGAGAAAAAAATCCTCATCGAAAAGACCGGCACTCTCAATGGCCTCGCGCCTGGCCAACAAGCAGGCCCCGCTCAACCAACCGACTTCCCGGGCCCTTCGGGAGGACCGGAGCATGATCCTGTAGAAAGGATTGAGGATGAGTTTCTGGCGGATCTCGGAAAAAAAGCCCACTTTTCTTCCGAAAGAGACTTGAAAGCGCCCATTCTCGTGGATAAGAGCCGGTCCGATCGCGCCGGCCTCCGGGCATCCCCTGATCTCCGCCAGGAGGGCGGACAGCCCGGTCTCGGGTATAACGGTATCGGTGTTCAGGAACAAGCAATACTCTCCCCGGCTTCGACGAAAACCGATATTGTTGGCCCTGGGGTAGCCGAGGTTCTCGCTATTTTCGATCAGCCTGACCCAGGGGAATGCCTCCTTGACCAGGCCAGGACTTCCGTCTCCGGAATGATTGTCCACCAGGATGACCTCGGCGTTCAAACCGGATGCCGCCTTCTGGAGCGACGACAGGCAGGGGATCAGGTGGACGCGGTCGTTGTAATTGACGAGGACGACCGAGAGTTCCGGCCCTCTCTTCTGTCCAGGATCGCTGCGACCGGGATCTTTCATCTCCATCACATGCTCCGGATCAAGGCGGCCAGCTCACCCGCAGTCCTTCTCCAGGAAAACCGCTCCCTCCGGCGGCCGAACTCGTTGAGAAGCCCGGATCTCTTCGTCTCATCAGTAAGGGCCGTCCTTAAGGCGGCGGCAATCACTCCCGGCTCAAGCGCATCGACCATAAAGGCCAGACCGGAGAAGACCTCGCTCAAAGAACTGCCCTTCAAGAGCACCGGGGGCGTTCCGCAGGCCAACGCTTCCAAGGGCGGAAATCCGAACCCTTCATATTCAGACAGGTAGGCGAAGGCGTCGACGGAAGAATAAAAGAGGGACAATTCTTCCTCAGGAAGAGATTTTTCCCATAAGACCCAGTCAGGCAACGTCGAAGCGGAGGCGTTTGCAGCGCTCAAGACGCCGAAGTCCTGTCCGACAAGATGAAGAACCGCCTCCGGAATATCCGCCCGGAGCAATCCCACGGCCCGGATGAGCTCGGGAATATGGCGCCGGCCGAAGATGGAGCCGAGAAAGCCGATCACCTTTTTCCCGGCCAGGCCATGACGGTCGCGCCACCGTCTCACCCCTTCCTCCGGGACTCTCCGGAACGTACCCTCGATGCCCCAGCCGATGGGCTTGATCTTGTCGCTCTTGATCCCGAAAAACATCTGAATCTCATTCCCGATAAAAGCCGACGGGACGACCACGAGCCCGGCCTTTTCAAGGCTTCTCCGGACAAGATACCGGCGCGTCAGGGCGTATCTCCCGGGATACCATTCGGGGTGGGAAATGACCGAGATGTCGTGCTCGATAAGGATCGATTTCCAGGGACAAAACAGGGGAAGGACATAGTTGGAGGCAATGAGCAGGTCCGGATTCGCTTCCTTTAAAGCCTTCCGCAACGGCCCGTTCTGCCAGCGCAGGTAGCCGCCCCGCCAAGGCAGGGGGCGTTCTTCTGTTCGGGGATGGGCATATCTTCCGATTCTTTCTTTGGTAAAAACAAGGAATTGGCCGTTCGGCAGGAGGTCGGGAAGCTCAACCATCAGGTTGTGGATGACCCGGCCGACCCCTTTGGCCTCCCGGCCCAGCTCAAAGCCATCGAGCGCTATCTTCAAATTCCCCGGACCACCTGTTCATAGAATTCCAGCGTCTCCGCGGCCGCTCTGTCCCAGCTGAAATCCCGGGCTCTCTCCCTTCCCCTGACGATGAGTTTTTTCCTCAGGACCTCATCCTCGATGAGCGAGACCACCTTCTCAGCCATGCTCTCGGGGTTTTCGGGCTGAAAATATACGGCGGCGTCCCGGCAAACTTCCGGAATGGCCGAAGTCCGGGAGGCGGCCACGGGCACCCCGCTGGCCATGGCCTCGACGAGCGGCAGGCCGAATCCCTCGCACAGGGAGGGGAGGACGAAAGCGGTGGCCAACCTGTAGGCGTCGCGAACTTCCCTTTCCGCAAGATAACCGGCACTCATGACCCAGTGGCCAAGCCCGAGCTTTTCTGCCTGCGTCCGGACGGCTTTAGTGTCCTCGCCCTCAGGGCCGATCATGACTAGGGGGATTTGAATACCGTGGAGGTGAACGATCTTCAAAGCATCGAGGAAACGGACCAGGTTCTTGCGCGGCACCTGGGCTCCCACAAAAAGCAGGAAAGCCGGCGGCAGATTGCAGCGTTTTCGCGTCGCCTTGAGTTCGGCGGCCGGGACCTCCTCCAGAAACCGTCTATCCAGCCCGGGGTAGACGACCCTCACCTTCTTTTCCTCGAGAGCAAACCGGGCGATGAGTTCGATGGAAGCAAAATGAGAGGAGGTGAGAATCCCGTCGGCATCTTGGAAAGAGGCCGTGGCCAGACGCAAGAATATCCGGCCCGCTTCTTCCCCGGCCAGTTCAGGAAAGTCCATAAAGAAAAGGTCGTGAACGGTGATGAGCTTTTTCCCCGCCGTCGGCAGGACGAGCGGGGTGGCCGAATGAGTCATATCGAGTTTTGTCCGGAAGAAAAGGTCCAGGGGCGGCCAGCGCCGCTTCTGCCAGAGAGCGTTGAGGAGTCTCACCGGAATGCGCAGGTCGCGGAATTTCATCCTGGTGAAGGACGGTATCTTTTCCGCTGGAAAACGGTCTTTCCAGGATGAAGAGAGCAGAAAATATTCGTTGGTCTCGTCGATCTTCGCCAGATGGAAAAGCAGGTTCTTGAGATACGTCCCCACACCCGTTTCTTCACACAGGAAAGGGCGGAGGTCATACCCGAGCCGCATGGACTGGTAATGTATGTCCGCCACTGCCAAATGTCAAGGAATCCCAGGGGGAGGGGGGTGACCATTCTCTCTTTTTTCTGCGCCTTGTATATTCATTTCGGGGATGCTATGATGATCGGGAAAGGGAATTCCATGACAACGTTCGAAAAGATCGCCAAACGGATCGACGGCTTCCGTGATGACATGATCGACCTTCAGATCAAGCTCAGCGCAATGCCGGCTATCGCTCCCGCCAGCGGCGGCGAAGGAGAAGTCAAGAAGGCGGAGTTCCTGCTTGGTTTTCTCAGACAGTCGGGGCTCGATGATATCGAGTTCATCAAGGCTCCCGACCTGGACGCCCCGGCCGGCTACCGGCCGAACATCCTGGCCGTCCTCAAGGGCTCTTCCTCCACTCAGACCACTTGGATCATGACCCACATGGATGTTGTTCCTCCCGGAGACCTGGGCCAATGGAAGGGAGATCCGTTCAGGGCCTGGGTGGAAGGCGGGAAGATCTTCGGCCGCGGCGTCGAGGACAACCAGCAGGACCTGGTCGCCTCCTTGTTCGCCGTCAAGGCGTTCCAGGCAGAAGGGATCAGACCGGGCTGCAATATCGGGATCGCCCTAGTCGCCGACGAAGAAACCGGCAGCCGCAAGGGCATCGAATATGTCCTGCGCAACACCGTCGCCTTTCGCAAGAACGATCTGATCGTCGTCCCCGACGCAGGCAACAAGGACGGGACGATGATCGAAGTGGCGGAGAAGGGCATCCTCTGGATAAGATTCAAGACCATCGGCAAGCAAACCCATGCCTCGACGCCCGACAAGGGAATCAACAGCTTCAAGGCGGCCAGCTTTTTGATCACCGAACTGGAGAACCTGAATAAAATCTTCAAGGACCGGGACGAGATCTTTGAGCCTCCCGTCTCCACCTTTGAGCCGACGAAAAAAGAAGCCAACGTCCCCAACATCAACACCATCCCCGGGGAGGACGTCTTCTACCTGGACTGCCGTATTCTCCCCCGGTTTTCTCTTGAGGACGTGGACAGGGAGGTCAAGAAGATCGTCAAGAAGATCGAAACCGACTTCCATGTCAAGATCACTCTCGAGGATCACCAACGGGCTCCCGCGGCGCCGCCGACTTCTCCCCAGGCTGCCGTCGTCACCGCTCTGCGCACGGCCATAAGAGAGGTCTACACGGTGGATGCCAGGGCGAGGGGAATCGGCGGCGGCACAGTCGCCGCGCTGTTCCGGCGGGCCGGATATGAGGCCGCCTGCTGGTCGCGGATCGATGAAACCGCCCATCAGCCCAACGAATACTGTCACATCGACAATATGGTCGGCGACTCCAAGGTCTTCGCCCACCTCTTCCTACAGGAATAGGGTTCAAGAAAGGATCGACGAACTATCTGGGCTGGCGGGGCGAAGAAACCGGCGACTGAGAATATCTCCGTTGGGCCCTCTGGGCGACCCGGATCGTATTCAGGTGTACGGCCACTGTATCTTCCATCTCCACCGCATACCCGCCGGCGAGAACCACGCCTACCGGAATATGGAGCCGCCGCGCCTCGGTGATGACAATCTGGTCCCTCTGGCGAAGCCCCTCCCTGGTCAGGCGAAGGCCTCCCAGTTGATCCTTTTCGAAGGGGTCGGCGCCAGCAAGATAAAAAACCAGGTCGGGTGAGTACTCCCGGTAGAGGCGGGGAAAGTGGGAGTGCAGGGCGGCCAGGTATTCCTTGTCGCCGTCTCCCGACCAGAGTCCGACATCGAGAGAGGAAGAGGGCTTGTTCGAAGGATAGAGGTCCATCTGGTGAATGGAGAAGGTGAAAGCATAGTCCTTGTCCGCCAGGATATGGGCGGTGCCGTTTCCCTGGTGGAGGTCGCAATCGACGACCATGACTTTCCGGGCGGAGTCCCTATTCTTGAGGGCCTCGACGGCTATAGCGACGTCGTTGAGGACGCAAAACCCCTCGCCGTGATCGTGAAAAGCGTGGTGGAAGCCCCCCCCGAGGTGGATAGCCAAACCCCGTTCTAAGGCCAGACGACCGGTAAGGATGGTCCCGCCCACCATCAGCCAGGCGAAACGCACCAATTCCAGGGAAAAGGGAAGCTCGATCATGGCGATCTCAGCCGAGGAAAGCGAGGCCGTCTTGAGCTTCTTGACATAGCGCGGCGAGTGAACGAGCAGGACATCATCGTCAGAAGCCGGCTCGGGGGGAATGAAGTTCTCTTTTTTCGCTCCGAGGAGCAGGAGCTTCTCGTAGAGGGCCCGGTATTTCTTTATAGGAAAGACGTGCCCGCCGACGTTGAGCATCCAGTAATCATCACTGTAGACGAAAGGGACGGGGAATCTCCATTTTTTCAGGGCCTTCAGGATGCGCAGCATACAGAAGCCGAAGTATATACCAGGAACCCGATAAAGACAATTTCTCCCGGCCTCATGGTTGCATCTCTTCTTTCGTGATTCCAATGGGCGCAGGAGGCCGGCCTTATCTGACCGGGAGGATGATCGTGGACCTGCAGATACTTTCGCTTGAAATTCTTTCTCCGATGGCTATGATATAGACTTCTGGCACTCATCCCATGATATGCATGACAAAGGAGTCGCTCTCATGAAATTGCTGACTTGGATGGCGCGGACTTTCGTCGCCGGAGATACCATCGAGGATGCCATCCGGAACGTCCGAAAGCTCAACGAAAAGGGCATCAAGGCCACCCTGGACGTTCTGGGGGAAAGCGTCAAGGACAAGGAGGCAGCTGAGAAGGCCGTCAACGACTACCTCGACCTCCTTGAGGCCATTCCCAAGGCCGGGGTGGATTCCCATGTGTCCCTGAAGCTCACCCAAATGGGGCTCGACATCGACACAGAGTACTGCTACCGAAACATCGAGCGGATCGTCGGCAAGGCCAAGACAGTCGGGAACTTCGTCCGCATCGACATGGAGGGAACGCCCCATACGCAGAGGACGCTGGACATCTTCTACCGCTTGCGGGAGAAATACGACAACGTCGGGATCGTGGTCCAGGCCTACCTCTACCGTACCGAGAAGGACGTCCGGGACCTCAACAAGGTGAAGGCCAAGGTCCGGATCTGCAAGGGTGCCTACAAGGAGCCGGCCGACCTGGCCATCAAGAAAATGAAGGACATCCGGGCGAACTTCATCAAGCTCGCCGAATTGCTTTTCAAGGATGGCGTCTATCCCGCCATCGGCACCCATGACGATAAACTGATCAACTGGACAAGAGAATACACGGCCGCCAACGCCATTTCCGCCGACAAGTACGAGCTCCAGTATCTCTACGGCATCCGGAACAAGACCTTCCGGAAGCTGGCGGAAGAAGGCTACCAAGTCAGGTGCTATGTCCCGTTCGGCACTCACTGGCTGCCCTACACTCTTCGGCGCTTGCGCGAGCGGAAAACCGTCATCTTCCTTGTAAAGAACTTCTTTAAACGGTGATGTTGAGTCGCCGGCGCTCACAAGAAGGATCGGCCTTCCCTCCGCCGACTCAGTCGGTCCGGAGAGTCATCCTCCTCGGTTGGGCCCTTGCCTGCGCGGGGTTCATCGGGATGAGCTGTACTTCCCGCCCTCCTGAGGTGCGGCCGGAGCCCGAGAGCAAAATCGTGATCCCAGCGGCTCCCAGGATCTCCTCGAAACCCTATCACCGCTCGATGCGGGATGAGATGGACAAGTCCTTCGACAGAGCGGACGAGATCGTTATCGGGGTTTATACCGGGACCTATGCGGACGGACCGCCGGGCCGGGCGCACTATTTCGACCAGTTCCGTGTTTTCAACAAGGACACGTGGACCTGGGGCCCCGAGATGACTGCTCTGCTCCCCGTCCTTTTTCAGGACGTCAAGCCCGAGATCATCACCGGCCTGGAGTTCAAGTCGCTGTCCAGCCTCGACAAAACAGGAATCTGTTGGGACGATTACGAAGGACCGCGGGTCATTTTTCTAGTAGAAGGCGTCCCCAATCTTCTTTTCCTGAGGCAAATCTTCGATGGGGCCGACAACACCTCGCGCCGGATCCTGATCGATGCTTACCCTGTAACGAAAGACTGCCGGGCAAAGGATGTCTTCGACCTGATGCTCCGAGAGCGCGCCGGGATGAGCGGAAAAGCAAGAGGATTTTCTAAAATGAGGGAGGGATTCCATGAACCGTTTTCCGGGCTTGACTGGGACTTTGGGATTGTTATTTCTGGCAGGGACATGTTTATCGTTTGTTTCTTTTGACGGCTCAGTGCCTTCTGCCGAGCGCGAAAGGATGCTATCAAAGGTGATAGCGAGTTCACAACAGGCAAATTCTAAGGAAAGCAAAGATGATGGAAAGACATCTTTGGGGGCCAGAACCGTGATTATTCCTACTCCTGTCTGGGTAATCGGGTCCTACGACAAGGAAGGCAAGCCCAATGTAATGACTTCGTCTTGGGTTGGCGTATGCAGCTCGAAACCGGCCTCTGTCATGACCTGTCTGAGGGAGGCCACCTATACGTTTGGCAATATCAGGGAAAGGAAGGCCTTTACAGTGAATATCCCCTCAGAATCTTTTGCCCATGAAGCCGCCTACGTTGGCCGGGTTTCTGGAAGGGACGTCGACAAGTTCATGAAGGCCGGATTAACCCCGGTCAAAAGCGCCCTCGTGGATGCTCCTTATATAAAGGAATTTCCGCTGGTCATAGAATGCCGGTTGAAACAAACGATCGAGTTGGGCTCTCACACCATGTTCATCGGAGAAATCATGGATGTCAAAGCGGATCGATCCGCAGTCAGTGAAGAAGGCGTTCCCGACATGGAAAAACTGAGGCCTTTTGTTTATGCTCCCGGCAGTTCCACATTTCATGGAATAGGGAAAACCCTCGGCCATGTATCTGGCCTGGCTGAAGAAATAGAAAAAAGATAAGACGTCCGGACAATATCCTTCCTGCGGCAGGGAACGGCCGCTTCTAGGGATTGCAGTCTTCGGGCTTATATGATAGTAAATAAAAAAGGGTTATCACAGGCAATATTGATGAGACAGGTGATGTCATGATAAGGCTTGATTTTATCATCTCTGTGATCTTTGTGCTGGCCGGACTCGCCGTTTCCGTCCCGCCGGCCCCGGCGAGCGAAACGAATGTCTTCGATGAATTTTTCTCCGTTCCTCTTGCCGAGGACGAAGCCGCCTTCGTCTTTCTGGGCTACTCGGCGGTCTTGGTGAGAACGGCCCAAGGGGTTTTGATCATCGATCCCGCCGATCTCCTGGACGACGAGGACATGATCCATTTCAGCGGGAAAAAAGTTGACGCGGTCCTCTATACCCACGGCCACGGTGACCATTGGCAGAAGGATGTGGCCATCAGCCTCTTCAAAGCGACCGGAGCGCCTATCTGTGGAGAAGAATCCGTTATTCGCTCGCTCAAATCGGGAGCCGCCGTTCCCGCCGAAAAAATCATCGGCTTGACTGCTGGCCTTAGCCAGACCTTCGGAGAATTCAAAGTCACCGCGGTCCGAGGGAGGCATGTCGGGCCTATCATTCTTTTCCATATTCAGGCCGGAAACATCGGCATCTTTCACGGCGCGGATTCCGCTTATGTTCCACTTAAAAACCTCAGGGCGGAGCTGGCCTTCCTGCCGGCGGGAGATCCCTCTCCGACGGCGTCACCGGACGATGCCCTGAAGATGGCGCAGGATCTCAGGCCGAAGATCATCGTGGCCATGCACGGCTCGGACGCGCAGTATCAGCAGCTCGCGACGAAAGCTAAAACCGCGCTGCCGGCTTCGTCCGTGCTTATCCCCCAGACCATGAAGGTGAATATCATTAAGGTCCGCTGAGATCCATCGGGCGATATGCCCTGTTTTATTTCTCCAGCAGAGAACTGTATTCGGCCGCCTTCTCCGGCTTCCCCCAAGCTTCGTAAAGCCCGATCAAACGCTTCACGGCTGCCTGAGTCCGGGGGTGGTTGATGCCGAAGGCCTGCTCGATGATCGGGAAGGCTTCCAGGATCAGAGGCTCGGCTTCCCGAAATCTTTTCGCTTCGGTGTAACACGCTCCAAGAAGGAGCCTGGTCGTAGCGATCTCCCAGCTTTTCTCGGCAAAGGTCTTGCGCTGGATCTCGATCGCCTTGTGAAATAATTCCTCGGCCGATTTATAATCGCCCTTTCTCACCAGAACAGAAGCCAGATTATTCATCCGGCTTGCCACATAGGGATGTTCATCGCCGAGGTTCTTGCGGTCAACCTCTGTGACCTCGCGCAAGAGGGCTATGGCCTGGTCATAATCTCCCTTATCGCGCAGCAGGAGGGCGAGATTGTTGAGGTTCGTCGAGACCTCGGGATGGACATTCCCCAGTATCCTTTGATTCATGGCCAGGGCCTGGCGCAACAGTTGCTCGGCTTCTGTCCCGTCATTCTTCTTATTGAGAAACATCTGATAAAGAAACATCCCCAGGTTATTCAGACTCTGGGCGATCGCGGGATGGTCTTCTCCGAAAACTTTGCGTCTGATGGCCAGAGACTCCCGATACATCGACTCGGCCTCCTCGTAATCGCCTTTCGTTTTGAGCGTTATGGCCAGATCGTTCAAGCTGTTCGCCACTTCGATATGATTATCACCAAGGGCTTTTCGTCGAATGACCAAGGATTCCCGATAGAACTCCTCGGCCTTGGCCAAATCGCCTTTGTCATAATTGACCTCACCCAGCGTGGCCAGGCTTGTCGCCACTTCGGGATGATTCCTGCCCAGGAGCTCCTGCCGGATGGCCAAAGATTCCTGGAGCAGCGGTTCCGCCGCCGCGTAATCTCCTTTGGCGATCAGCAAATAACCAAGATTTTGCAGGCTGGCGGCCACTTCCAGGTTTTTGTCTCCCGAGACCTTTCGCCTTGTTTCGAGCCCCGATTTCAGGAGCGGGAGCGCCTCGTTGAAAAGCCCAAGGCTATGGAAAACCTGTCCCATCGTGTCCATCAGCCGGGCCTGGATGAGCGGCTGGCCGCCGAGTTCTTCCTCCACCTTCTCTGCACCACGGTCCAGGATCTCCCGGGCCGTGATCGTGTTCCCCCGGGCCTCGCTCGGGTCGGAGACCTTGAACAGGTCGACCAGGAAGTCCGAAACGCGAGTGGCCGTCGCCGCCTCCTCCACCGCCTTCTTCTCCGCCCGCACCGCCCTCAACATCCCGATCGTCGTCCCCGCCGTCCCGATGAGAACGGCCAGCAGCACCACGGCCGCCGCCGCCACCCCCAGCTTGTGGCGCCTGACATACTTCCGGATCCGGTAAGCCGCACTCGGCGGTCCCGCCGTAACCGGCTCATGCCGCAGATACCTCGCGATCTCAGCCGCCAGCTCGGACGCCGACGAGTACCGGTGCGTCCGGTCCTTGGCCATCGCCTTCATCGTGATCCAGTCCAGGTCTCCCCGGAGAAGCTTCACCAGCGAACCCGCGTCCGTCCCCCTCTTTTCGGCGATCTCAGACTTTGTCTCCTTCAGTGTGCTCAGCCGCGTGCTCGCCTTCGGCGGCTCGGTCTCCCGGATGATCCTCTGGATCTCCCCGAACGCCGCCGACCTCAGTTTCCCGGCGTCAAAGGGCAGGGCTCCGGCCAAAAGCTCATAGAGGATTACCCCCAAAGAATAAATGTCCGTCCTCGTATCCACATCCAGGCCCGACATCTCCGCCTGCTCCGGGCTCATGTACTCCGGCGTCCCGATGAGCTGGCCCTGCTCGGTAAAGAGAGTCCGCTGCGCCAGGCGATGATCGGTCGCCTTGGCGATCCCGAAGTCGATGATCTTGGGCACCGGCCGGTCGTCCGGGATAACCACCAGGATGTTAGAAGGCTTGAGGTCCCGGTGGATCACGCCCTTCTGATGGGCGTGCTGCACCGCCTGGCATACTCCGATGAACAACTGCAAGCGCTCCTGCGCGGAGAGCTTATGCCGGTCACAATACTCCGTGATCGGAATGCCCCGGGCCAGCTCCATGACAAAATAGAGCCGGCCTGTCTCAGTGGCTCCGGCGTCGTAGACCCTGGCGATATTCGGATGATCCATGACCGCCAGGGCCTGTCTCTCTGTCTCGAACCGGGCTACCACCTGACGGGTGTCCATGCCGAGCTTGATGATCTTTAGGGCAACGCGCCGCCGGACAGGCTCCACCTGCTCAGCCAAGTAGACAACACCCATCCCGCCGCTCCCCAGCTCCTCGAGGAGTTTGTATTTCCCGGCGATGATCGCGCCCGGAGTTATGTCTTTGATCTCAGGCTGAAGAGTCCGAGTAGGAGTGGCACCCGGCTCCGCGGGCCCTGCCGCACGGCCGCCCTCAGCGCCCATTGTTGCCAGCGCAGCGCCGCATCCGGCACAAAACTGTGAGCCCTCGGGATTATCGGATTGACACCTCGGACATCTCATGGCCCAGCCTTCCCTCTGTCAAGCTGATCCAACAATATCATTATCCATTGTTGCAGTCAATTTCAG
>JBAUIH010000280.1:0-5652 GCA_049682755.1 Candidatus Aminicenantales bacterium
TTATTCACCCGGCCGCTTTTCGAACCCTCAGGGACCGGCCTTTTATAAAATCGATAAACGATCGGAAAGCCAGATGTTGTTTTATCGTCGAAACGAAAAGTACGAAAAAGCCGGAACCCCCGTCCAAGCGGGAATGGTCACGGTCATGACCACTGCCGGGAAGAAGGATGTTCCCGCCGAATATTTCTTCCGGGACTGTCCATACGAAGCGATCCTGGCCCGCGGAACCGGTTTGTTTTACGCGATCGAAAGCTTTCCTCATCTTATCGGAGAAAGGACGCCTCGGCGGTCTTTCGAAGGGTTGACAGGAGGCCCCTCCCAGCCATTCGTTTCAAAGGGTGATCTGGCCCTCTACATCCTCAAGAAGCCTGCGCCCGAAAAGCCTCCTTTTCCCTTAGAAGGGCCAAAGCCGTCCCTCCAGATATCGCCGGAACTCAGGCAAAAAAGGCTCGATACTTTGATGGAAATGCCCGAAGGCCTCCAATTCAACGTTTTTGTCGAGACCTATCTCAAAAAGTACGCCCCTGACAGCGAGGGCCTGGCCGGGTTCGTTCGCGAGTTCATCTATCAGAACCTCGGCTCAGTCTTCGTCGTTTCCGACTCATTCATATCGGGCTTCGACTTCCTGGAAGAGTTGTTCTACAACAAGGAGCTCCAGGGATACTTCGTTTCCTACTGGAATGAAAATCCGCGCTCCAAGACGGGAGCCGAGTTCCTGCTGGCCCTTTCCTCCCTGTATGATTTTGAACGCCGGGCGGTCGTCTACCTTCTGGATTCATACGAGATCGCCAAGCGGATTCTCTCAGGAGAGGAAAGACTGCAGAGAGCTTTCTCCCAGAAGGCCAAAGCGTACGTCCTCAAAGAAATCAGCGAAG
This sequence comes from Candidatus Aminicenantales bacterium, assembly GCA_049682755.1. Classification (GTDB taxonomy): domain Bacteria; phylum Acidobacteriota; class Aminicenantia; order Aminicenantales; family UBA8522; genus UBA8522. The sequence continues at coordinate 876 of JBAUIH010000280.1, forward strand.
ATATCATAAAAAAGATGATGGAGCACGGATTCAGTTCCGAGGATGAGCTCCTTCGGACGTATCGTCGGGAACAAGAAAAAATATACCATCTGGTTGCGGACATGGGCGGTGAAGAAAGTGACCGGGCTCTTTTTTCCCTGGGACGACTTTATTGGGATGAGGGCCAACATGAGAAGGCCATATCGAGATGGAGCGAAATATCGGGCGGCTTTGCTTTTAAAACCTACCGGGAGATCAGGCATGCGCTGACAATCTATGACAGCGTTTCGATCCCGATCAGCGCCGACCTTCGAGACCTGGTCCCGCGAATAAACTCCATTTTTGAATGGGAATCGAACGAAAACAACACGTACCTTCTTAAAAGGCTGACGAAGTTCCACAAGTGGAAAAATAGAAGTAATGGATGATCGCAGATTGCTGTTGCCAGTTGGGTCCATTTCAATAATCGCCTGGCATTTGTATGTGCCCAGGATGGTCCGGGCGATAACGGGAAACAAAGTGCGCCTATCCTCAGTCCATCAAGGAAGTATCAATGCCTAAGCTGCCGTTTCGCAATTCCGTCATATTCCTTTTAATACTGCTTATCGCGGGCGTCATAAACGGCGATTCTAAACCGGCTGCAACACAAGAAAACAAGCAACAGCCGGAGGTCAAGCTCGTCTCCAACCCCAAGACTCCTGTGCCGCCGCCTGGGCAGAGAAAGAAGCTCGTCTTCAAGGAAGAGCTGAGCATCGGCCAGGTCGAGGGCGATGATCACTACATGTTCGGGGAAAACATCGTCTTCAACACCGACGAAAAGGGCAATTTCTATGTCACCGACTGGAGGAGAAGGAGAATCCTGAAATATGATCCTTCGGGGCAACACCTGCTCACCATTGGCCGCGAGGGCCAGGGCCCGGGGGAATTCCAGAACCTTTCCCCGGCGCGGTTCGACAAGGACGGGCATATCTATATTACCGACCTTGCCAGCCAGAGGATTTCATTCTTCGACGATTCGGGCAATTTCCTTCGGCAGATCGCGATCCCCGACATATTCGAAGATCTTTATATTAATGCCGGGGGACACTTTATCTCCACCCGAACCATTCCCCTGGAGGGTGAATCCAGCCGGAGATTCAGGCTGATCTATGGTTTGTTCGATGACAAGTTCAATGTTGTCGCCGAGTTCCTGGCACAAGAAAAGGGTTTTAAGCTCCCTGCAGGGCGTGATGCGCAATCCGCGGCCAAGTTCCTTGCCGGAATCCTCAGCGATGTCGCCTTTCACCCGCGGCCTTCCTATCGTCTTGGAAAAGGGGATGTCATCTTTTTCGGCTATCCGGAAAGATACTCCATCGACGTCTATTCCGCCGATGGCCGCAAAGTGAGAACCATTCAGAGAGATTACGAACCCAGCCGCGTCACCGAAAAGGATAAGGACAAGTTCATCGACCAGGTCGCAAAGGATTATCTAAGACGCTATTCGAGCGAGCAGGAAAAAAGGGAAGTCATCAAGCACATCGAATACCCGAAACACAAGCCGGCCTACCACAGCTTCGCCTTGATGGAAAACAGCAATCTTGTCGTGGTCGTTGAGATCGTGCCCGATGGCGACAATCTCTTCGATCTATTCGATGAGGACGGCCGTTACATCGGCCATTTCCAGGCCGGTTTCCCTGCCGACACCTGGTTTTTTTTCAATAATGGGAAGGCGTACGCCGTGGCCGAGAAGGACGGATACAAATTCGTCAAGCGCTACGCCTTTGAGATTCAGGATTATTGAGATAAGCCTCCCATCTCTATTTCCAATGATCGCCGAGGTTGGCCATCAGCCCGGCGAACATCGCGATGCCCTCCCAAAGGTTCCGGAGGCGGAGGTTTTCGTTCGGGCCGTGCTGGTTGTTGTCGTGGTTGACGATAGGCAGGCCTAGGACCGGGATGCCCAGGGCGTCGGCGAACATCTTCATGGGCACGCTCCCTCCCAGGGAGGGAAGACTGAGCGGCGGCTCCGGGAGCGCTCCGGCAACTGCCCTGGCCACGGCCTGGCCGAACGGGTCATCCAGGGGCAGCCTGTAGGGAGGGTAGCCATCTTCCCACTCGAGCTGGATGAGTTTGGGATGCTGAAGTCGCTCCCGGCGGTCGGGATCCCGGCGCAGGATGGTGAATCCTTTCTTTTTGATGTGGACCTCGACGAGCTCCCTGATCTTGGCCGGGCTCTGGTCGGGCACCAGACGGAAATCTATGGAGGCCGAGGCTTCAGAAGGGATGGCGTTGACCGCCTGGCTGCCGACGGCCCCTCCCCGAATGCCGCGGATGTTGAGAGCGGGGAGAAGGATCCGCTCCGCCAACCGCGCGCCGTCCGCCTCGGTCCGGGCCAGTCCGTATTCCTTCCTCAACCCGTCGTCGATGTCGGGCATCTTCAGGATCGCCCGCTTCTCCTTTTCCGTGACCGGTCTGACATCCTCATAAATTCCGTCGATCAGGATCTTGCCATCGTCATCGCGCATGCCGGCGAGCAGGCTGGAGAGAAGGGCGACGGGATTGGGCGCCCAATTCCCGTAGTGCCCGCTGTGCAGCGGATGATCGGGACCATAGACCGTCATCTCCAGGCCCATGGTTCCCCTGGCCCCGAAGACGAGCTGCATCCGGCCGGATTGGTCGACGGGCCCGTCGCAGATGAAAAGAGCGTCGGCCTGCAATAGGTTTTTGTATTTGCTTAAAAACTCCGGCAGATGGGGAGAGCCGGCTTCCTCCTCGCCTTCAAACAGGAATATCACGTTGACCGAAAGCGGGGTCTTTTCGGCTTTCAGGAAATCGAGGGCCGCGGCCAAGGCCATGATGGGGGCCTTGTCGTCGCTCGACGAACGGGCATAAATCCTGTAGTCATGTGCGCCGTCGCTTTTCACGTCCGCCACATCGACGGTTTTCGCGCCATCCTCCAGGCGGCCGTCCCTGAGCACGGGCGTCCAGGGATCGCTTTGCCATCGCGCCGCATCGACCGGCTGGCCGTCGTAGTGCGCATAAAAAATGACCGTCCGCCCGGCGCCCGGACTGCGGAGCTCTCCGAAAACCAGCGGCGGAGCTCCCTCCTCTTCGAGCAGCCGCGCCTCCACACCTCTTCGCCCGAACATGGCGACTATCGCCTCGGCGTTTCGCCGGATGTTCGGAGCGTCGGAAGCGAGGTTGGGGATAGACAGCAGGGCAGAATATTCCTGCAGGATGGCGGCCCCGTGCTTCCCGACGTAATCCTCGAGCCGCGTATTTTGATGGGACGCTAACGATGGAAGCGTGATTAGAAAACAGGCCAGCCCGGCATGCACTCCGATGATCAGCCTGCCGATATGAAACGCAATGTTCATCGTTAATTTCTCCTGGCGGATATTCGTTCCTTCCGGCTCACGATACCATGCGCCGGCCGGAATTCTTAATCAGGTCCTCTCGAAGACGATCTCGACAAGATCGAGATTGACGCCTTTCGAACGGGGGTCCGCACCGACGAGGTAGAAATAGACGACGTTTTCGCCCCGGCGCATCTCGTGAATACCCAGGGACAGTCCACCGGCGACGGCCCGCTCAGAAGCGTAGAGGTTAACGGCCCGGCCCACGGGTTGATCGCGCTCGAACAGCTGCAGGATACCCTGGTCGAGCCCCAGGACCGCTTTGACCGAGACCTCGTACTTTCCCGGCCGACGGCAGGTCGCAGATGAACGAGATATGATGCGCGCCGAAGACATCGTCGCCTGAGGTCGTCATCGAAAAAAACCGGACGCGGCCCTCCCCCACCGCTTCCGTGCGCTTGGTCCAGGAAGCGTTCCGCAGAGACGCCGTGTGGATGGGGACGTTCCAGCCGGGGACGAAGACGATGCGGTCGAGCCCCGAGATCTTTTGCGCCTCCGCCGGCGGGAGGGGATCGCCCGGAGGCGGCGGCTCCTCTGAATAGAAAAAGACGACGCTGGTGTAGTCGGTCGGGACGGCGTTCCCTTCCGGGCCGTGCTCGATGGTGTAGTCGATGCTCTTCGTGTAGGCGTAGGAGTCCGTGACCATGAAACGGTATCCGCCCGTCCTGGCCAGGGGCTTTTTGTAGTCGAGGCAGCCGCTCAGAGGGAGAGATGTCCTCTTTTCCCAGCGGCCGGGGACGTCGTACCAACCGCCGTTGAAAGAGTCCTCGGATCCCGTGCCGAAGATGGCCGGCTCGCCGTCTATCTCGGCCCGGTCGTCACCCTCGAAAAAGATGGTGCTCCCGGTCTCGAGGCCCTGGGCCTGGAGGATGACACCGAACACGTGTCCGCGGCCCGTCGTCCGCAGGAAGGTATACGGCACGCCGTGCGTCGTCGGATTCTCCCGCCGCCAGAAGGCATAGAAGCGGCCCTCGTCCGGCGCCCGGCCGAGCGGCGCGTGGATGACCTCGGCCTAAACGGAGACAGCCGGCCCGTCCGTCCTTTCCGAGACGAGCTCGATCCGGGCGGAGCGCTCGAAGGGCATCGGCAGGTAAACATAGTTCGTGCCCTCGTCCGTGCCCAGGAGAAGCGACTGGACGGCCGGCTCGCCGAAGCTGTAGCCGAAGAAATCGCCCACCGGGCAGTTCACGGCGGGCTCGGGCGCGCCGTCCCAGAACATGCGGATGAGGATGTCGCGGCCCTCACCCGCGAAGGCTTCCGCGGGCCCGAGCTTAAGCCCGACGATCCGCCCGGGTCCTGAGGTGGAAATGGTAAGCTGAATTCCTAGGGCAATGGTAAACAGAAATCCGATGGTTATGGTAAACAGAAATCCCATAGGGACGGTAAATGGAATTCCCATTCTC
>JBAUIH010000281.1:0-3205 GCA_049682755.1 Candidatus Aminicenantales bacterium
CTTCATATACCGGGTGATGGTGATGCGGCCGGCCTCGATCTGGCGCGCGGTCAGCCAGCACGGTTCGAGCGCCTGCAAACCGAACTCGCCGAAGGAGAGCTCGGCCCCGCGGCTGGCCGTCCCCCGCATCCGGCCCCGCTGGCTCTTGCGGTACTTGACTTTGCTCGGCATCAACATGGTCAGATCTCCTCCACCTCGACGGTCTGTGAAGTCATCTTGGCCTTTTCGATGTCACCCCGGTAAATCCAGACCTTGATCCCGATCTGGCCGTAGGTCGTGAAAGCCTGAGTGAAGGCATAGTCGATGTCGGCCCGCAGGGTTTGGAGGGGCAGCTGGCCCTTGAGGTACCATTCGGACCGGGCGATCTCAACCCCGCCCAGGCGGCCGGAGCACATTACCTTGATCCCCTTGGCGCCCATCTTCAATGCCAATTCCACGGCCTTGCGCATGGCCCGCCGGTAGGCGATACGCTTTTCGAGTTGGACGCCGATGCCCTCACCGACCAGCAGGGCGGTGGTCTCGGGCTTGTCCACCTCGCGAATGTCTACGTAGACCTCCCGCTTGGCGATCGTCTCAAGGTAATTCTTCAGGCTCTCGATTTCTTTCCCCCCCCTCCCGATGATGATGCCGGGGCGGGCGGTGTGGATGATAATGCGGATCTTGGGGCCCACCCTTTCAACGATGACTTCGGCGATTCCGGCGTGATAGTACTTCTCTTTGATGTCCTTCTTCATCTTCAGGTCCTCGTGGACGAGCCGGCTGTAATCAGATCCTCTGGAGAACCACCGGGAGGACCACGTCCTGTTGAATCCCAAGCGAAATCCGAGCGGATGAGTTTTCTGCCCCACTGTCTATCTCCCTTTCTTGTCTTCTAAATAGATATGCACATGGCTCATCTTTTTTTGGATGCGAAAAGCCCGGCCCTGCGGAGCCGGCCTGATCCTTTTCATCTGGGGACCCTGATTGACATAGATCCGGCCGATGTAAAGGTTGTCGACGTCGAGGTTGGGGACCTTTTGCTGGGCGTTGGCAATAGCCGAACGGAGGACCTTCTCGATGATTTGGCTGGCCTTCTTTTTCTCCGAGAAACGAAGAATGGTCAACGCCTCTCCGACGAACCTGTCGCGAACCAGGTCGGCAACCAGCCGCGCCTTCTGGGGAGAGATCCGGATAAATCGGCCGATGGCATGAGACACGAAATTTTCCTCTTTCATCTCACTTGCCTATTTTAACGGCCTTGGCCGCCCTGGACGTATGGCCTTTGAAGGTTCGGGTCGGAGAGAACTCCCCCAGTTTGTGTCCGACCATGTTCTCGGTGATGAAAACGGGGATGAACTTCCTCCCGTTGTGGACGGCGATCGTGAGCCCGACCATCTCGGGGATGATGGTCGAACGCCGGGACCAGGTCTTAATAACCTTCCGCTCCTTCACGGAGCGCGTCTCCAGGACCTTCTCCCTTAGATGGAGATCGAGGAATGGACCTTTCTTGACGGACCGGCTCATGGCTATCTACTCCTTCTCCGGACGATGAAGACCTGCGTCCGCTTGTTCTTTCTCGTCTTGTGTCCCTTGGTGGGGATGCCCTCGGGGCTGACGGGATGACGCCCTCCCTTGGACCGCCCCTCCCCTCCGCCGTGCGGATGGTCGATCGGGTTCATGGCCGTGCCGCGGACATGTGGCCTTCGGCCGAGCCAGCGCGAGCGCCCCGCTTTGCCGATTTTGATGTTCTGATGGTCAAGGTTGCTGACCTGGCCGACCGTCGCCCGGCAGTCCAGATGGATCTTGCGGATTTCTGACGACGGCAGCCTGACCTGGGCATAGTCCCCCTCTTTAGCCAGAATCTGAGCGCCGCTTCCCGCGGCCTTGGCGACTTGACCGCCCTTGTTTTTCCTGAGTTCGATGTTATGAATAATGGTCCCGAGAGGGATAAAGCGGAGAGGCATGGCGTTGCCCGGGAGGATATCCACCTGGGCGTCCGAAGAAACGATCGCCTGACCGACCTGGATGTTCAGAGGGGTGAGAATGTAGCGCCTTTCACCGTCCCTGTACCGGACAAGGGAGATGTAGGCGGACCGGTTGGGATCGTATTCGATCGTCTCCACCCAGCCGGGGATGTCGATCTTATCCCGTTTGAAGTCGAGGGCCCGGTACATTCTCTTATGACCCCCTCCGCGGTGCCGTATCGAGATGCGGCCGCGCGAATCCCTCCCCCCGGACACAGGGAGCCGCTCGAGCAGCGGCTTATGGGGAGAACGAATCGTGAGTTCCTCGTAACTCAGTCCGGTCCTATGGCGCAATCCGGGAGTCCGGGGCCGATATGTTTTGATGCCCATGTTAGACCGCCTCGAAGTATTCGATCATCTTTTCGCCTTCTTTGAGCTTGACGTAGGCCTTTTTCCAATCGCTCCTCTGGCCCTGACCGCGGCCCACGCGGCGCCACTTTCCGACCATGTTCTGGGTACGGACGCTCTCGACTTTGACCTTGAACAACTGCTCGACCGCCTTCTTGATCTCGGTCTTGTTGGCCTTTCTGGCGACCTGGAAACAGACTTCCCGGTTCTGCTCCTTGAGCTGGGTGCTCTTTTCCGTGATGATCGGTTTGAGAATAATCTGGTATGCGTCTTTCATGGCGTCAGCCTCTTCACTAGCGATTTGAGGGCCCTCTGGGTGAAGACGAGCCAGTCGTGACCGAGGATATCGAAGGGGGACAGAAGACGGCTATCCACGGCCTTCACCCGGGGGATGTTCCGGAGGGCGGTGAACAGGTTTTTGTTGTCCGCCCCGTCGACGATCAAAGCGGAATCGAGGTGCAAGGCCTTCAGCATGCTGATCGCCTCTTTCGTCTTCGGCTCCTTAAGTTCGGCCTCGGTCAGGATGAGCAGCCGGTTTTCGGCAAAGCGCAAAGCCAGAGCCGACTTCAGGGCGTTGCGCCTGGCCTGCTTGGGGATCTCGTAGTGGTAATCTCTCGGCTGAGGCCCGTGGCTGCTGCCGCCTTTCCGCCATAGCGGACTGCGGATGCTGCCCGCTCTGGCCCGGCCGGTCCCTTTCTGCCGCCAGGGCTTGCGGTTGGAGCCGCTGACTTCCGCCCGCGTTTTGGTCGCGGCCGTGCCGCGTCTTTCGTTGGCTAGGCGCATGAGGACCGACTCGTGAAGGAGGTGTTGTTTCACGGGATAAGAAAAAACCTTGGCCGGGATTTCCATTTCAC
>JBAUIH010000282.1:0-1530 GCA_049682755.1 Candidatus Aminicenantales bacterium
GGTCAGGTTGACGTCTGCCAGGAAATACTGGCTCAAGCGGTCGACGTACTTTCCCATTGACACTTGAACGTTGAAACTGGCGATGAAGATCGCCCCACCTAGCGAGAGGGTAATTAAAGTGAGAAGCAAACGCCCTTTCCGGCGAAAGGTATTGCGGATCGAAATCAGCACGGGGCGCGAAACCAAGCGTAAGCGAGCGATGCGGCGATCGAACCAACCGCGGGAAGCCGCGCTCTCCTGGCTGATACCGCTGAGGGCCTCCTGGACGCTAATCCGCGAACCCTGCCAGATCGGAACGATCGCAGCCAGCTGCGGAGCGATTATTGCGATGCCGATTTGCAGGAGCACCGCTTGGGGTACAAGACGATAGCCCTGGAAGACGAAATTGATCTTCTCCGCCAGAGAGGTCAGTTGGCTGAAAGCTAATTGGTAGGACAGTGGTACGGAAACCAGCGCTGCCAGGAGCCCGAGGACGAAGATGAAGGTCGTATAGATACCGGCAATTTGCAGCCGGCGGGCACCAACAGTTTTCATGATGCCGATCTGCTGAATCTGTTGGTTCAAGATGGCTTGCAAGGTGTTGGTGATCAGGAAACCGCTCAGGAAGACGACGAACAACCCAAGCAAGAAGAGCACACCCACAATGGCATCGACGTAAACCCGATTAGGATGGTCAAAAGAGCTGCGCACGGTTGTGCTGATGACCTGTGACCCGTTCCCTTCAACCTCATCGCGTACCTGATCAGCCACTTTGCGAATATAGGCCATATCGCCGGAATCACCCTGCACCGTGACGTAAAGCGTGTTGAACAATTCTGGTTGCGTCTGTTCCAACCACTCTAAGGTGTTTTGGGTCACATAAGCCTGGACCGGTGCCAGGAAAAAGCCTGCACTCGAAGAGAAGGCGCCAAGGGTTTGCTCGCTGACCACACCTACCAACTGCATTTTGCGAGTATGTCCAGAGGGCAGCTCGATGGTCACATAATCGCCCAGCTGGGCATGGGTATCACCCAGCTTATAACGTTCAATGACGATCTGTTTATCAGCGGGAGGCCAGCTACCTTCAACCAGACGGACCTGATTCATCTGATTCTGGTCAATGCCAGGTATGGCCTTCACGTTGATGGTGATCCACTCGCCCGGGCTGGCCTCTAAGCGCAGGCCAAAGTTACGCGTGCCTTCCGCTTGACGGACATCTTTCATCCTGCGGATGTGATCAACGAGATCCTGATTAATCCCCCCAACGGCAAGCTGCATATTGGCCGGGTTGGCGGAGGCGTAACCGGAGCGCATATCTTCCGAAACCACCGTGTGAAGGGTAGCGATGACCCCCAGGGCGATCAGTCCCACTGTGATGGAAGCCATCGCCAGCAGGGAGCGCGCCAGGTTACCCTTCAAGTCGGCAAGGACTTTATGCCAGCGGGGACGGATCATGCCTCTCCCACCAGTTCGCCATCGACGAGCAGCAAACTGCGATCGGTACGCCGGGCGAGGGCACTATCGTGGGTGACCATCACAATGGTTTTGCCC
>JBAUIH010000283.1:0-8615 GCA_049682755.1 Candidatus Aminicenantales bacterium
CCCCGGGGTGCGGGGGCAGAGGGCGGATTCCTGCACCCAATTCAATCACGAAGAAAGAGAGGCTTGCGGTTCCGTGAGATATGTTGCGCTGCTGGAGGGCTTGACCTATAATCTTATCCAGCCGACGCGATGAAGAAATATCCCCCCCGGATGTGGGAGGATTGGACGGCTGGAAAAAAGAACACCCATGAAGACAGATATGGATGAGGCGGCAAGACCCAAAATCGCGCCGCCGCTCCACTCCGATTTTGTCCCGGCAGTGCTTTGGAACAAGGCTTACCGCGCCGCGGCCGATGCCGATGGCCGGAGCGTCCCTCTGGTCTTGGGTTTGATGAGGTCGGACGGCTCTCTCTCCCGCTATCAGACGTCCGTGTTTGCTCCCGGCCACCCCTCCTTCGAAACCGGCCTCCGCTACGCCGAGCGCTTGATCAAGAGTCTTCTCTGGATGTGGGGCGGCCACAGAGTAGTCGTCGGCGGCCCGGCCGAGGTCGGAAATCGCCTCCGGAGGGTTTACTCTCGCCGGGGCGAACGGGCTTTCGACGCCGGCCTGATGTCCACGGCCTACGGCAAAACGTTCATCGTGGAGGTGACCGCGGCCGATTCCGTGCCCCCGGCCATAGAAAAAACGCGCCCCCTGGGGCGGCATCTTGAGGGGTGCCGCATCGGGTTTGACCTCGGGGCCAGTGACCGCAAGGTCAGCGCCGTCATCGATGGTGAAACGGTCTTCAGCGAGGAAGTGCCCTGGGACCCGCGTCATCAGGACAATCCGGTTTACCATTATCACCAGATCATGTCCGGGCTGCACCAGGCCGCTTCCCATCTCCCCCGCGTCGACGCCATCGGCGGAAGCGCCGCGGGCATCTACATCAATAACCGGGCCATGGTCGCCTCGCTTTTCCGCGCGATTGCACCGGCGGATTTCAAAAAGCGGATCCAGCCGATGTTCCTGCGCCTGCGCAAGGAATGGCAGGTGCCGTTCGAAGTGGTCAACGACGGCGAGGTCACGGCCCTCGCCGGTTCGATGTCCCTCAACGCCAACAGTGTGCTCGGCATCGCCATGGGTTCGAGCCAGGCGGGCGGCTACGTCAACGAGCGGGGAAATATCACCGGCCGGCTCAACGAACTGGCCTTCGCGCCGGTCGATCTGAATCCTGTTGCTCCATTGGACGAGTGGTCGGGGGACGCCGGCTGCGGCGCCCAGTATTTTTCCCAGCAGGCCGTTTTCCGGCTCGCCGGCGAAGCCGGCATAAGCCTGGCAGACGACCTCGCAGCCGTCGATAAGCTCAAGGTCGTCCAGGAGCTTCTCCACGGGGGGGACGAGCGGGCCCGGCTTGTCTTCGAGACGATCGGCGTCTACCTAGGTTATGGGATCGCGCACTATGCCGATTACTACGACATTGCCCATGTTCTCATCCTCGGCCGCGTGACCTCGGGAGAAGCCGGTCCGGTCATCCTGGAGAGAGCCCGCCACGTCCTGAAGGCGGAGTTCCCCGACCTCTTCGCCGGGCTTGCGCTTTATCTCCCCGACGAACAGACCCGCCGCATCGGCCAGGCCGTGGCTGCGGCCAGCCTGCCGGTCATCGAGAAGAATGAAAAGAGGAACGACCATGGATTTGAAACTGAGAAAACCCGGGAGTGAGATTTTTATCCCTGACGGCGCGGCCCTCCCAGGCGCCATGGAGCGGGCCACGCACCTGGGCGTCGCCGCCCATCCCGACGACCTCGAAATCATGGCCTACCACGGCATCCTGAAGTGTTTCGCCAGCGACGGGGACGCCTTCTTCGGTCTCATCGCCACCGACGGCGCGGGCAGCCCCCGAGCCGGTTTTTATAAGAAGTTCAGCGATGAAGAAATGAAGGTCGTCCGCAAGAAGGAGCAAAAAAAGGCGGCCGTGGTCGGGGAATACGCCGGGGTCGCCTTCCTCAATTACACGAGCGTCGAGATCAAGGAAGGCGGGAATCCCGGACCCGGGAACGATATCAGGGACCTGATCGCCCTGGCCGGGCCGAAGATCGTTTACACCCATAATCCGGCGGACAAGCACGATACTCATGTCGCCGTGGGGTTGAAGACCATCCAGGCGATCCGGGACATCCCGGCAGAGCGCCGTCCCGAGCGCCTCTTCGGCTGCGAGGTCTGGCGGGACCTCGACTGGATGCTGGACGAAGACAAGGTCGGCCTCGATGTCTCCGAGCACCAGAACCTGGCCACCTCGCTCATCAGCGTTTTCGACTCCCAGGTGGCCGGCGGAAAAGGCTATGATATGGCGACCATCGGGCGGCGACGGGCTCACGCGACCTATTATGCTTCCCATGACGTGGATGTGGCCACGTCGATGATCTTTGCCATGGACCTGACGCCCCTCGTCAAGGATCCGTCGCTGGACATCGGGGAATTCGTCTGCCGCTATATCAACAGGTTCGCCGAAGACGTCAAAGGGAAGATCGAGAGACTTCTCTGAGCGCCCCCCGCGCATTCGACCCGCTGAGAGTTTTTTCAGAGCGAAGCTACATCAGTCCCATCTTCTTGAGCGCCTCTTCACCTCGGGACTTGACCTGGGGCGCTTCCTCGGGCAGGTAGAGGACGACCCCGCCTTTCATTGGCCGGATGACGATCTTTCCCTCCTCGGACAGGCCGTTGGTGAACTCGATGGGATCCTGGCCGTTGAAGTACTTCCGAAAGGCCTCGTTGAAACCGCTGTAGACGGAGTGGATGCCCCTGTAGGGCTCATTCCGCAGTCTCTGGATGGCCAGCCGGACGAATTCCTCGGGCGAAATCTTTTTGCTCATGTTTCCTCCTCATCGGGAACGGATCTTCAAACCAGTTAGACGTCCCGGACTTAGGCTCATTCTCATCTGCCCGCGCTCTCCTCTCCGATGCCCATACTCCATGAACTGCACAACATGTGTTTGCACCCGCAGAAAGGGGTTTTACTTTTGCGCCGGTTTTCCCTAAAATAGTGGAGAGCGACGGAGAGAAAGATGGACAGTTGTTTCAGCTGCAATTTTTCACCGAGGAAGGTCACCATGAAGGGCGAGTTCTATATCGAGGGACACAGGTCCAAAACCGATTGGGAAGACGAAAACACCGCACTCTTTGAGGGAGACACCGGGTACAAGACCATCGAGGAAGCCACCGCCAAGGCGAAGGGGTATTTCGAAAAAGAAAAGGACCTCCACCTCGCGGTCATCTATCAGAAAGACCAGTTGGGCACCAGGGTCGGCGCCCGGATGATCTTCCGGAACCAGGAAGGAGACCTGGAGGAATCTAACCTCTTTTATTGACCCTGAATCCCCGACCGGGAATCCCCTCTCCAAGTATCGCTCATGGTTCTCTCTGCTTGGAGGATCGTGTGCGGCGCTATTCGTCTTTGATCTTCAGCTTGTCTAGGGGACGTCCCCAGGACTTGAGATTGACCGGCTTCTCTCAAATCTGGTAAGGTTTCGTCAGGAGAAAAATGCCGTCCAAGTTCGGGTCGATAGTCCGTGCCCTGATGAAAATGAACGGTCTGGAGGGCCAGGCGCTTTCTTTCAAACCGGACCATGACAATACCGCCCAAGCTCTGAATTCCGTGTTCTTGATCACCCTGGCAGGGGCTTCGCATCCGGCCTTCGAAGGGGCCAGAGGCTACCTGGAAAAAAATGCAACGTCCTCCGAATGGGGAGAGGTGGCGAAATTCTATCTCGATGGGGAACCGCTCGTTCGGCGGGAAATCGAAAGCGCGTATCAGGACGATCCCGATTTTGCCGGAAACTTCGACCGGCTTTCCGAGTGGATCACTCATGAACAAAATCTATCCGATGTCATGACCACGGCCGAGAAATTCTGGGCCGTTTTTTTCCCCGAGGCGAACGGCCTTATTAGCCATCGAGAAGAGCGCCTGGAAGCGTTGCGCTCTAAACGGAAAATCGCCGTCACCCGGCTGAATCCCTCTCCGCTCACCGCCCCCGCCCGGGAGTTGCTTTTTGCCTCCAACGTGCTCTTGACCTTGCCCCTCGAGACAGCGCCGTTGGACGAGCTTCCCTTGAGTGATGAATCCAAGGAAAGACTCTCCAGGGCCTTTCGGGAACCCCAGCTCTTCTGGTACGACCACCCGATTCCGGTTGGCGTTGAGCCTGCAAAAAATGAGTTTATCCATGGCCTCAAAGGGCTGGAGATGGCCCTGGCGTTCGAACGGAGACGCGGCCTTATTTCCCCGGGGTCGAGGCCGGTCTGCATCCTTTCCGTCTCGGTGACCCACGAGGGCCTCCGGGAGCTGGCCAGAGGCTACATCGAGGAAGAACTGGCCCGCTCCGGCGGCCTGGAAATGATGGACCTCTATGCCTTCACGGAAGCCGACACGCAGAGGATCATCTCCAAGATACTCGGGCCGGCCGGAGCTCATTATCTCAGAAGGCAGGACGCAGAGCGCCTTCTCGGGGTCTTCGGCGTTGACGGAGAGTACGGCCGGCATTACAGCTTTTTAAAGGCCGTGGCCGCTTTCTGGCAGGTTTTTATCGATCCCCGCATCAAGGCGACATTCAAGATCGACCTCGACCAGGTCTTTCCGCAAAAAGAACTCGTGGCGGAGACCGGATGTTCCGCCTTTGAGCATTTCCAGACGCCGCTCTGGGGAGCCCACGGTCTAGACGGCCGAGGGCGGCCCGTAGAATTGGGGATGATCGCGGGCGCCCTGGTCAATGAAAAAGACATCGGCCGCTCCCTGTTCAGCTGCGATGTCCCCTTCCCAGACCACGATCCGTCTTTTGATGAGCTCATTTTTTTCACCGTCCTCCCCCAGGCGCTCTCGACCGAAGCGGAGATGATGGCCCGCTATGACCGGGACGACCTTGACGGGGAAAAGGCTTGTCTCCAGCGCATCCATGTCACCGGCGGGACGAACGGGATCCTGGTGGACAGCCTGCGCCGCCGTCATCCGTTCACGCCTTCTTTCATCGGCCGGGCGGAAGACCAGGCCTACCTCCTGTCCGCGCTCAAGAATCCCGGACCTAAACTGGCCTATTTGCATAAGGCCGGGCTCATCATGCGCCATGACAAGGAGGCCTTCGCCCGGGAGGCCATGGGCTCCGCCTTTGTGGGGAAACTGATCGGCGATTATGTCCGGATCATCTATTTTTCCGCGTACGCCAAAGTGCTCACGGGCGATATTCGAGAGCTAAAAAATCTCATCGATCCTTTCACCGGCTGTTTCGTGTCTATCATTCCCGGGGCCGTCGTCTATCTCCGGTTTGCCTTCAAGGCGGCCTCTTTCTTTGCTTCGGACAAAGACCTTCAGGGAGTCCAGTTCATCAGGGAAGGCGCCCGGCGCCTTCGGAAAGCCTTGGAATTCGCCTCCGGCAAGGAGAAGATGCTCGAGCGAACCTATTTCCAGGAACGCGCCGGCTGGGATCTCTTCTATGAAATACTTTCCGCCGTTGAAGACGCCCTCGCGAAAAAGGACGGTTTTGCCATGAGCCTTCAACAGAGAGCCCGAGCCATCGTCAAGGACTGCGCCATTTTTTCCGGAAAGGAGTGAGGGATGCTTTTCGACGTGCAGCGAAGATACACATTCCTGGACAGGAACGGTGGGACTCTGGACCTTGAGCGGCGCACGGCTCTCGATCAGCACGGGACCGTCCACGGTCCGGATTTCAGCCGGCTGACCTCGGTAGTCATCATTTCGGCGGAAAGGGGAGCGGAGACCAGGCGGTGCGTCGATTCGATCGTCGCCCATACGCCGGAACCCTTCGAGATCATCCTGAGCGATGTCGGGTCGAGCCGGGAAACGCTCGCTGTCATCACCGCCCTCGAGGATGCCCACAGGAACATCCATGTCATCTACAATAAACAGAGCACGGGAACGACCGGACAGCGCAACCAGGGCATCTCTTTTTCCAAAGGAAACTCCGTCGTTCTGATGGACAACGATGTCCTCGTCCTGCCCGGATGGTTGCGTCATCTCCAGGAGATCGCCGCCCGTGATCCGAAAATCGGTCTGGTGGGGGCCAAGCTCCTCAAGGCGGAGATAGACAAAGTCTATTACTGCGGCGCCCATACGATAACGCTCGAGAAGGACCGCCGGGTTTACGGTATCGGCCTCGTCAAGTCGGGGCCGCTGGCCGACCTTCAGAGACATGATCCTCAGGCGATGAATGGGGGAGAGGTCCCTTGGTATACGACGACGGCCCTCCTGGCCAGAAGGGACGTCTTGTTTGAGGTTGGAGGCTTCGATGACGTCGCCGCCGGCCGGGGGATCTTCATCGCCAACGAAGACAAGGACCTAAGCCTGAGCGTCCGGAAGGCCGGGTACAAGATCCACTATTGTCCCGGGGCCGAGGCCGTCCATAATCATGATTATTCCAAGGTGGACAGGAAAGACGCTTATCACAGCCAATACCGTCTCCGGATGGAGCAAATCAAAAAGGACACGCAGTATTTCCTCGACAAGTGGGGCATTACCTATATGATTGAAAAGCTTCCCTACGAGGACAATTCCCGCCGCTGGGACGGAAAGGAACTATCTCCCGTTGATCTGGATCTTAACGGGAGCGAGTTCAAGGAAGATATCGTCACCCTGGAGTCCATGGCCGCTGCTCGGGCTTAAACCGGCCGCATGATATCGGCTTCAGCTTTGGGCTGCTGGGGACGGGCTGAAGAAGCCCGGTGAAATGTCTCGGCCGAGACGCTGATCGGCCTCGCTCGTTATCCGGTACTCTCCTGGGCGGCCTTTTTGAGCTTATCGTTGGCCATGATCGCGAGGTCGACGCGGCGGTTCTGCTGCCGGCCTTCCTCCGTGTCGTTGGTGGCGACCGGCTGCCCCTCGCCGTAGCCCACGATCGAGAACCGGCCGGCCGTGACTTCCAGTTGGGCCAGGTAGTGGGAGACCGATTCCGCCCGGCGCTTGGAAAGGGCGAGGTTGTAATCGTCCGCTCCCGTGGAGTCGGTGTGCCCTTCGATCAGAATGTTCGTGTCGGGGTACTTGTTGAGGATTTTGGCCAGATCCTGAAGGTTCGCTTGGCTCGTATCCCGGAGGTCCGCTTTGTCGACGTCGAAAAGAAGGCCGGAGTCAAAGGTGATTTTGATGCCTTCTCCGATGCGCTCGACCTGCGCTCCCTCCAGGTCCCGTTTCATCTCCGCGGCCTGCTTGTCCATGTAGTGGCCGATGTAGGCTCCGGCGGCTCCCCCCACGGCCGCGCCGAGGATCGCGCCGACAATAGTGCTGCCGGCGGCCTTGCCGATGAGGCCGCCGACCACGGCTCCGCCCGCAGCGCCGATGGCTCCTCCCTTCTGCGTCCGGCTCCAGGAGGCGCAGCTCATCGTCCAGAAAATCAGGCTGACGGCCAGAAAACCGATTGCGATTTTTTTCATCGGGTTCCCTCCGATTCCGAAGGATATTCCATCTTCTGAGGTTTTAACGCTTCACGGGAATATAAGCAACCGGCTCAGCCCGTCTCCCCCCCCAGCTTCCGGATGATTGCGCTTTGTCTGTGTGGAGCGCTCACCCGGAGGATTTCTCCAGGAACTGCCCCGAAACGAATCCGTGAAGATGCCCGGGCTGGGCATTTGATAACGCTTATTTTGCCAGCTTTTTTATTAATGACTCTTGATCCATTCAATCAGTTTCCTGTCGAACAGTTCCTGCTCTTCAACCATCGGGAAATGGCCGCTTTTCTCGAAGAGATTGTAAGAGAGGTTTAACAAAACATCTTTTCTATCATCCCAGAGTAAGTAAGGAGATATGTAATCATATCGGCCGAGTGCCAGGAATACCGGTGTTGAAATCGCAGGCCCTTCCATAATGTCATAATCTTTTAGAACGGAAGTCTGGTAATGAAGAAAAACAGCCCTGTCATTATCAAAAGCATTGACAATAGATGATAAATCACCTCTTGGATCAAATAGGAGTTTTGGCGTCATGGTGACATATGTTGTTACTTGCCTTTCTTTTGGAGACATCTGATTCCGTCTATCTCTTGGAATGTTTTTCCAGTTCTCGTTAAAGACCATCTTTCTCTCGTCCGATGCATCTGTTTCCCAAAATTCATCGCCTTCACCCCAAGCCCCTCTTGGTTTACAGCCCGTTATAATAAGATGAGATGTGTTTGCCGGATATTTTCGGGCATATTCCATGGCAATAAAGGCGTGATGGGAGTGCCCGAATACAGCCACCTTATCAAGGCCTAGAGTGCTACGGACTTTATCAACATCATCAAGATATGTGTCAAGCGTTATCTTGGCAATCTCTAATGAAGAACTGGACCGGGCGTCATGCCTTAAGTCCACAAAAACAAACCGGAAATAATTTCTCAACTGCGGCGACAATATTCGGCGTTGGCTCTCTGAATGGCCAAGTCCAAGCCAAGGAATTCCATTTCCTTCGATGATATAGTGAAGTTCAGCACCTTCTACCGACACAATCCCTGAGCATTCTTCCTGTTGAGACACCTCATTGGCTGTTTGCGTTTCTTTCTTGGTGCACCCCATAAGAAGAAAGACGATAAAAAAGCTCAAAGTCAGGATCCTCACATTATTTATCACCTACATTCCGCACGAAGGCGAGGCTAAATTTCAGCATTTATTTCGCCTTTCCTTCTATCGCTCAACGATAAGCTGACGCATCCATCACCAGAAGCTT
>JBAUIH010000284.1:0-5467 GCA_049682755.1 Candidatus Aminicenantales bacterium
ATTTCGCCTGGTTCGGCGGCGAAAAAGCGCCCGCCGCGCCGCCGCCGCGCCCGGCCTTCTGTAGAACCAGTCCGTGTCGAGGAGGACGCCCGCCTTCGGATGGAGGAAATCCCTCAAGAGCCAGAAAGCGGCGAAGGAAAAGACCAGGATTTCGAGGACCTCGATGATTTGGGCTGATGTGTAGGCGTCAAAGGCCGCGGTATGGGGCAATAGCCGGTAGAGAAGCGGAGGGGCGACGCCGTGGGCGATGCAGAGGGCGGCGATCGCGGCCATGGCGAGCGTCATGTTCCGCGGCACGGGATAAGGCGGCGCGGCGGGCGCTTTTTCGCCGCCGAACCAGGCGAAATAGGGCAGTTTCAGTCCGACGCTGAGGAACGTTCCTACGGAGGCGAGGAGGAGAAGGAGCACGGCCCAGTCGTGGTGGGCCTCTCCAACCGCGGAGACGACCATGGACTTGGAAATGAACCCGTTGAAAAGCGGAGCGCCCGATATGGACAGTCCGCCGACAATGTAAAGGCCCACCGTCCAGGGCATGGCTCGCGCCAGGCCCCCCAGTTCGGTCAGCTTATTCTTTCCGGTCGCCTGGATGACGGCGCCCGCGCCCATGAAGAGGAGCGTTTTATAAAGGATATTGTTGTAGGCATGGGCCGCCGCGGCGTTTACGGCCAGCGCCGTCCCGATTCCGGCGCCGGCCAGCATGTAGCCGACCTGGCTGATGATATGGTAAGACAGGATGCTTCGGATGTCGTTGGCCAGCATGGCATAGACCACACCGTAGATCGCCATCAGAACGCCGAGGCCGAGCAGGATTTCCCAGCCGGGGAAAAGGCGGAGAAGGGCATAGACGGCGACCTTGGTCGTGAAAGCGCTCAAAAAAACGGACCCCGTGACCGTCGCCCGCGGGTAGGCGTCGGGAAGCCAGGCGTGGAGGGGCGGCACCGCGGCGTTGATGGCGACACCGCAAAGAATAAGCCAGGCCGCGGCCGGAGCGCCTCCGGGCGCGAATGCCCTCACGACCATGGTTCCGGTTCCCGCGGCATGCATCAGGATCCCGGCGAAGAGAAGGACACCGCCGAAGAGGTGGATCATGAGATACCGCCAGCCCGCCCTTTTCGACTCCGGAGTCCGGGCGGCCCAGACGAGGACGGCCGAGGAGACCGCCATGATCTCCCAGAAAACGAGAAGCGTGTAGAAATCGCCGGCGAAGATGACGCCGAGCGATGCGCCGACATAAAAGAGCGCCGCCGCCGGCTGAATCGATTCGCGGACGTGAAACGCGTAGATGCCGCCGGCCAGGGCGATGAAAGCGAAGACGAGGCCGAAGAGGCGGCTCAACGCGTCCACCCGGAAGAGGATGAGATCGAGCCCGGCGAGGCGCAGCAGGCCGTGCGTCCCCTCGGGCGCGGTCCAGGTGAAAACAAGGGCGAGGGCCGTCGCGGCGAGAAACACCCACGGCCGGACCCGGCGCGGCATGACCAGAAGGACCAGCGCGCCGGCCAGGAGCGGCAGGGCGGGCGGCAGGACCTCAATCCCCGTCATAATAACCGTCTTTTCTCTGGATGAAGTGCTTGGCCAGGAACTTGGCCCCGTAGGACAGGAAGATCCCTCCGGCGAAGCCGAGCAACGCGTAAAAAAGCGGGACGGCGTCCCACCAATGCCGGTGGTGCCCCCCGTGGAGGAAGAGCCGCTCGGCCGCGAAACAGGCTACGGCCGCGGCCGCAACCGCGATTCCGCTGCGTTTTACCTTGGATATCATTGTCCGGCGCCCCCCAGAATTCCGGCCGCAACCGCGCGCGCCAGGTCGAAGAACCGGAAGAAGAGGTCGGGGACGAGCCCGAAGAGCAGGGACATGACGGCGGCCAGGACAAGCGGTGCCACCATGAACGGCGATGCCTCACCCTTTCCCTTGAGGCCCTTGGCCGGCCGCAGGAAGGCCCGGGTGGCGATGGGGAGAAGATAGGCGGCGTTCAGCAGTCCGCTCAACGCCAGGACGGCGACCGGCAGGACGTTTCCCGCCTCGATCGCCCCCCAGCCCAGCCACCATTTGCTGACGAAACCGTTGAGAGGCGGCACGCCGGCCAGGCCGATCGCGGCCGCCGTGAAGGCGCCCATCGTCCAGGGCATGACCCGGCCGATACCGTCGAGCTCGGAGATGTTCTCCCGGTGCAGGTTGACGTAGATCGCCCCCGCGCAGAAAAACAGGGTGATCTTCAGGGTCGCGTGGAAGGCGAGATGGAGGACGCTTCCGGTCAACGCTCCGGTCGAGAGAAGGGTCGTACCGAGGACGATATAGGACAGGTGGCCGACCGTGCTGTAGGCCAGCCTCAGCTTCAGGTTGTCCTGCCGGAAGGCGAGCAGGGAGGCGGCGATAATCGTCACGATGGCGAAGACGGCGAGGGCATTGTCGAGCCCGAAATCTCGCATGAGCGCCGGGCCGAAAATGAATCCGACCACCCGGACGACTCCGAAGACGCCTGACTTGACCACGGCCACGGCGTGGAGAAGGGCGCTGACCGGAGTCGGAGCGGCCATGGCCGTCGGCAGCCAGCCGTGGAGCGGCATGATGGCCGCCTTGACGCCCACCCCGGCCATAAAAATAAAAAAGAGCAACCGCAGGGTTCCGGCGGGGACAGCGGCGAGCTCCGGTATTCCGCCGGGCCGGAAATCGAGAGTCCCGGTTGCTTGGAACGTTATCACCGCCGCCGCGACAAGGAAGACTCCGGCCGTCAGCGTGTAAGCCAGATACTTCCGTCCGGCGCGGATGGCCACCGGGGTTTCCTTATGGATGACCAGGGGATAGGTGGCGACCGTCAAAATCTCATAGAAAACGATAAAGGTCAGGAGATTGGCTGCGAAGGCGACGCCCATGGTCGCCGATAAGCAGACGGCGAAGGCGGCGAAGTAACGCGTCTGCCGTTGGTCGTCCAGCCCGCGGACATAGCCGATCGAAAAGAAAGACGTCAGGATCCATAGCCCCGAAGCGACAAGGGCGAAAAAGACGCCGAACGGGTCCGCCCGGAGCGCCAGGCGGATTCCCGGTGAGATTTCAAGGAGAACGGCTGTCGCCTCTCGGCCGGCGAGTGCATACGGCAGGAGCGAGAGGACGAGACCGAATTTGAGGAAAGCCGCAGCCAGGGTCCAGAACTCCCGGAGGTTCGGCCGACGCGCCGAGGCCAGAATGAGGGGCACGGCCGCCAGGGAGACGAGCACGGCCAGAAGCGGAACCAGCGATGGAAACCCGGCGGCGTGAGTCATCTCCGTGACCTTCCTACATCATCCCCTGGGGGATCATCTTCATGATGACTTCCTTGACCACGACGGCGTTCAAAAGGCCCAGGGCGAGGAGCGCCGCGGCCAGCAAGATAACCGGCACCAGCATGGACGCCGGCGCCTCGCCGGCCGGTGATCCCTCCTCCGGGCTTGTTTGGGCCGTCCCGCCGGGCTTGGGCGCCGCTTCCGTTTTCCCCATATAAAGACGCTCCAACACACGGAAGAAATAGACGGCGTTGAGAAGACTGCTGACCAGGATGACGGCCAGGAATATCCAGTTTGACGCCTTGACGGCGCCGAGGGCAAGATACCACTTGCTGAAGAACCCGGCCAGGGGCGGCACTCCGACCATGGAAAGGGCGCCGGCGGCGAAGGCGGCCGTCGTCCAGGGCATCCGCCGCCTGACCGAAGCGCTGAAGCGGTCGATGCGCGAATGTCCGAGCTTCAACCGGAAAGATCCGGCGATGAGAAAAAGAAGGGCCTTCATGCAGGCGTGATTCAGCACGTGGAGCATCGCGCCGATGAGCCCCAGCGGGCTGGCCAGCCCGATTCCCACCCCGATGTATCCCACCTGGGCGACCGAGCTGTAGGCCAGCATGCGCTTCAGCTCCTTTTGAGCCATGGCCATGACCGAGCCGTAGATGACGGCCGCCGCCGCCAGCCAGCCGATGACCGTCGTCACCGGGAGTGTCCGGGCCGTGAACTCAGCGCCGAACACGAAAAAAAGCAGCCGGATGAGGACGTACGCTCCCACTTTCGTTCCCGTGGGAGCGATCAGAGCCGAGGCGGACGAGGGAGCGGTCGTGTAGGCGTCGGGCAGCCAGCCGTGGAGAGGAAAGAGCGCCATCTTGATCGACATCCCGGCGACCATCAGCATGAGACCGACGATGACCGGAGGCTCTTTCCAGACGTGGGGGAGAATGGCGGCCAGGTCGGCCATGTTCAACGACCCCGTCATGATGAACACGAATCCCAGTCCGAGGAGATAGAAGGTGGCGCCGATTGTCCCCATGATGAGGTAGCGGAAGGCGGCCACCGGCGAGCTCCGGTCGCCGGCGGCGACCAGCCCGTAGAGAGACAGCGAACTGATCTCCAGCCAGACGTACAGGTTGAACAAGTCGCCCGTCACGACGATGCCGTTGAAGCCGCAGACCATCAGGAGGACCAGAGCATAATAGGCCGTGTGTCGGCTCCGGTCCGGGAGCTCAGCCTCGATCGAGAGACGGGAGTGGACGAGGACGGCCAGGACGATCCCGTTGATGACCGCGACGACGAAGGCGGCCAGCGGGTCGAGGACGTATTCGATGCCGATCGGAGGCGGCCAGCCGGCCATGTGAGTATGGAGCGTCGCCCCTCCGAGCACCCGGACGAGGTTGACGGCCGAGATCGAGGCGGCGGCGGTCACGGCGGCGACGGCCAGGGCGCGGGCCGACCTCTTCAGGATCAGAGAGACAAGCGGCATGAGGACAGCCGTCCCCAGGAGAATGAGAACAGGGAGGGCCGGCGCGTCACTCATGACCGTCGTCCTCTTCCTCGCGCTTTATCGCGTCCAGGATTTCGGGCTCATGGAGCGAGTTGTAACGCCGGAAGATGATGATGATGAGCGCGTAGGCGACGCCCGCGGTGGCCACGCCGACGACGATGGCCGTGAGCATCAAGGTATGCTGGAGGGGGTTGATGTAGAGCGTCGGATCGGCCGTGGCGATGGCCTTGTCCGCTATCGGAATGGTGGCGCCGCGCTTGACCGCGCTGGAGATATAAAAAATGATCACCGCCACCTGGAAGATGGTCATGCCGATGAGTTTCTTGACCAGATTGCGCTTGACGGTCATGCCGTAGAAGCCGAGGACGAGGAGCGCGACGACAAACCAGTAGGCGTAGTGTCCGACGAAGAATCCCAGCGTTCTCATTCCCCTTCTCCCTCGAGGAGGTCGTCGTAGATGGCCGTCAGGATGCCCATGACGGCCAGGCCGACGCCGACCTCGACGAGCAGGATACCGAGCCAGCGGAGGAAAGGCGCGGTCCCCGCCACCGGCAGGAATGCGTAGTTGAGGAACCGGCCGCCGCCGAACATGGCCGCGAGTCCGGTGCTGAAGTAGATAAACACGCCGGCCGCGCCCAGCGGAGTGCCCAGTTCCCGTGGAAACTGAAGACGGCCGATCTCGGATCCGGCGGCGAGACGGGTCAGGATGACCGC
>JBAUIH010000285.1:0-12013 GCA_049682755.1 Candidatus Aminicenantales bacterium
CTTCCCCGTTTCCATGAAGCTCTTCATGCTGTCCAGCCAATCCTTGGGGACGTCATTGGTCTGGTAATCCCCCAAAACGACATCCTTCAGGAACGGCTTTCCCACCAGGACGTTATGTTCCAACGTAAAGACCGGAGCCTGGAAAGCGTCCGCATTGGCTTTGTCCCAATATCCCCATGCTTCCCGGTTGGAGACCGTATCGATATAGATCCACCTGCCTTTAAAAAAAACTTTGGCAATCCCGTGAAGATGAGGTTCCGGTTTGTCATGAAATATGAATTCCGCTTTTGCCAGAGCGGCGGGAACTCCCAGGAGACGGCAAAATGACACGAATACCATGGCTTTGTTGTAGCAGATGGCCTCGCCTTTCTCCAAGACTTCCGAAGCATACAGACTGGCTACGGCGGCGAAAGTGAGTGAATCCCGCGTGTGGTAATAGAGGGTTTCCAGTTTCTGCTCAAGGGGCATACCCTTCTCAGTGATCCTATCAACAACCTCGGAGAACACCGGATGAGTAAAATTTAGGTGCAGAGTTTCTCTCAGAAAATCGTGATGTTGGGGGGGCCTTTGGCATATTTTTTCTGCGACCCATATGTCGGAACCGCCAAGGCCTCCGGCCCGGTCTGAGGAAAAACATAACCTCCCGCCATCCGGAGTGACGGAGGGTGTGGCTTCCCTTCCATTCCGGGAGCCACACATTGAGGTGGGGCATGCAAACAAAATGACAATGGATATGAGTCCGACGTGACTATTTTTCATGATTTTCAACCGATTCGGAAATGATCTTAGCGTCGACTCCCGGCTTGTCCTGCGTTCCACGAAATTCAAGATGAGACAACGAAGCTCGCCGACAATGGTCCCGTTTTCCAGAATGGCCGCTGTTTGAACGGCCGGAGTCATAGCCACCCGATTATATCATAAGGTATGTCGGATCATCGTGCTCCCGGCAGTCAAACGGGATAGCCGGCTGCCGGCCGCAAGTCCTCTGAACAGGGATGCCCCAGGTTTAAGCCCGATCGGGGGCGGGAGGGATGGGGCGAAGGCGGATATTGGCTGAGTCCATTTTCCCTGAAATTGGTTCTTCCCTGCCCAGGAAAAGTGCCGATAATAAAAAAATGTGGCATCTGAGGAGTGTCCTGCGAGGATTAACTGCTTTGCCAAGAAAATGCGCTTTTTCGCCCGAAGGAGAGACCGCATGAAATGCGAATCCGGATTTTCGGCGAGCGCCTTCATCCTCCTGGCTTTCGCTTTTTTTCTCCCGAGCCAAAATCCGGCGTCAGGGCAGAAAGAGTTTGGCCTCGCCGAGAACGAATGGCTCTCAAAATGGGAAAGAGCACAGGATTTGTACATCAAAGCGAAAGACTATTTCGCCGAGAAAGACTATAAGAGGGCTGAGACCGAGCTCGATTCCTGCCTGGAGTTCTTCCCAGAGCACTCCGGCGCTCTTTCCGGATGATCTCAGGCAGGATATCGACGGACGACTCTGGAAAAGCCTGTGGCGGCCAAAAGAAAGAAAAGATCGAAGGGCAAGAACAAGATCGGGATCCTGGCGTGTTCTAATACTACGAGAGTGCTGGATTGTCCCGTCAGCGCCTGCCTGAAAGATATGTCCGACCGTAAGGGCGCTTTCTCCCGGTATAAGGGTCAAGAGATCGAACTGATCGGAGTGATTTCGTGCAATGGCTGTCCCACCATTAAGGGAGAAGAGGTGATCCTGCCCAAAGTCGAAGCGTTGCTTCACTACGGAGCCGGCCGGATCCATCTGACTTATTGTCTGATGACGCTGTGCCCGTTTGTGAAGAGGTATATCAAAGTCATCAAGGCCAAGTTTCCATCCCTTGACCTTATTGAAGGGACCCACGCGCCCCACCAAACGGACGAACAGTTTCGACGTGGAGTTGCGGCGATGTTGAAAGAACGGAGAAAGACGATCATCCCATGAATGAAGGATGGGGCGATGTCGGATATTGGGTGAGTTCATTTTCTTTGAAATTGGCGGTTGTCTTCCAAAGAAAATGTTGAAAATAAGAAACTGTGGCGCCGCCGTTTCGTAATTTTTCCGATTGTCTGCGTTTGTCCTATAGAGAGAACGGACTCTTGATTTGGTGAGCCTGCGTTTTGAAGAGGTAAACAGACATGAAAAAAGTCCTCTGGGCAGTCCTCGTTTCCATCGTCCTTGCCGCGATCGGGTTTCGACGCTCGGCCGCTTGCCAAAACCGGCCCGAGTTATCTCTGCGAGAGGCGTTCGATCTTTATGTCCAGTCTATCCAGGACTCCGACCTGGACGGCCTCTTCTCCACCGTGACGAAAAACGAGAAGTTCTTCTTCCTCACGAGCGACGGCCGGCTGATCGACACCCGCGCGGACTACTACAAATTCCATGAAGAGTGGTTCAAGGAAAAGGATTGGGAAATGCCCGTGGACAATATCGAAGTCCATGAAGGGGACGATTCCGGGTACACGACGGCCGTCTTTCACTATCGCAGCAGGATACCGGATGGAGGGCGCTATGTCCTGGACTCCTGGTTCACCCTGATCTTCCGTAAGGAGGAAGGATTGTGGAAAGTCGTCGCCGACATCTGCACTCCGATCGCGCGTTCTTACACCGGCGCGGACTCGTCCGCAAGATACACGGCCGATCAACGATTCCTCTTTGAGACGATAGAAAACCGCCGGACGGTCCGCAGGTTCAAGCCTGACCCCGTGCCGAAGGATCACCTGCTCAAGATTCTGGATGCGGCCCGCTTCGCCGCCACCGCCGGCAACCAGCAGCCCTGGAAATTCCTGGTCATCCAGGACCGCCGGAAACTCGACGCGCTCGAAGAGACGGCCCGTTCCTGGATCCTGGAGGAGCGGGAGGAGATAGCGAAATTGCCGGAAGACAAGAGAGACGAAATCCGCCGGAAGCTCAGGGAGGTCCTCAAGAACGTCCTGAGCGCGCCCGTCTATGTGGCCGTGCTGGTGGATTCGCGATCCGAGTATCCGGAATACAGTATCACCGACGGGACTCTGGCCATGGGAAATCTCATGATCGCTGCCCGCGCCCTCGGCTACGGGACCGGATTCTTCACATCCTATTTTCCCGAGGCCCGGATGAAGGAATTTTTTCACATCCCCGAGCGCTATGAGCTCATTTGCTTCACCCCCATCGGCGTTCCTGAAGAATGGCCTCCCGGTCCCGCCAAGAAAAGCCTGGCCGACCTAGTGATTTTCGAGAATTTCAGTCCGAGAGAATGAAGATGACCGGCAGATAACCTGCGGGCAGTTTTCAGCCTTGGGGATGAGAGAAGAGAATATTGTTATGTGCAGATTTGTTCGGCGGACAGTGGATGACGATGTTCTTACGGTCTTCAGCCCGGAAAGCAGTTCTGAGAACGATGCGGAATGAATTCAAGATGAGGGAGGAAGCTTATTGAAAAAAAGAGTCAGGAACGTTTTTTTGATCCTGTCCCTGCTCGCGGTGCTTCTGGTGACTCTCGGGTCTGTCAGCTATCATGCGCTGCGTTTTCGCAGGGGAGCCCGGGCGATTGCCGAGAAGATCACTCGGCAGGAGGTTGCCAACGGGGTCAGGCCAGAATTCACCGTGCTTCCAAAGGGTTGGATAAATCCTTTAAAACAGGACATGAACCACATTTGGGAACCGCTTGGACTGAAAGGGATGAACTACTTTACGTTCGGAGGACCCAAGAGCCTGCTGGCGCGGTTTGCGGAGCGGACTAACCCCCATTCTAAATTCTATCAGGCCTGGTTCGGCGTGTACATCATCCAGACAGACAGGGCGCCGTTCGGCATGAGGGATGGGGTGGTCGATATCGACGCGCTGGGCGACCTGGCCGAGTACGACCAGCGGGCCTGGCTCAAAGCGATGGGCGATCCGATTCCAGAGGCCGAATGGGTTGCCTTCGCGCCCCGCGATGCTCTGGTAATTGATGGCCGGAGGCGGCCGTTTTTTGACGGTACAATTATCAGTCACAGCGACCTCCCAGAATTGGCAACGACGCCACTCGCCAAATTTCTGGGCACACCGCCCGCATCACGATGGCACGATGACGTGACGCCTCATCACGACCTGACGCTCAAGGGAATTTACGGCGCGTGGTATTCGGAGGATTACGGGATGACGATTGTCGTGTACGGCTGCGGGTCCTTGTTTAGGACGCTTCCCGGTGATTCGGTCAATCATTATGAGCGGATTCGAGAAGAACTTGTGGAGCTTGCAGAAGGGATACGGCTTGTTCCGTGCAATGGAACGCCTTGATCTGAGTGCCTCTCCTTCGGAAGGGAGCCCCAGAATTGAGCCCGATTGGCCGGGAGGGCAAGAGCGGCGGCGGATATTGGCTGAGTCCATTTTCCCTGAAATTGGTTCTTCCTTGTCCAGGAAAAGTGCCGATAATAAAAAATGATTGGATATTCATGCGCTTCGTGATATTTTCAATTCCAGACAGAAAGGGAGAGGTGTTAAATGAGCGGTGAGTCCGTTTTTCAAAAAGGTGCGCTTCTGTTCGTGATCACGTTGATTCTCGGTTTGTGGATATTGGGCGGCCAGGAAGACCGCGGGCAGATAAAAGACATGGGATACTGTTTCGATGCCGCCTATCATTCCGGTCAAGAACGTTTATTCGTCGTCGGCGGGATCAAAGGTTTGCATGTTTTCAAGGCGAATGGGGGGCGCCTGGATTTTGTCACGACCGTCTATGACGAAGGCTATTATAGAAATATCGATATTGCTCAAGATCGGGCTTTCATCGCAGACTCAAGAAGAGGATTGATCGTCATGGACATATCGGGAGAAAATCCGGTTGTCACCTGGAGATGGAAGGATCCAGAACCCAAAACTCCCGGTATGGGCATTCATGTGGATGGTTCGCACGCCTATTTGGCTGTCGGAAACGCAGACAAATACGAGAAGGCGGGGATTTATATTTTCGATATCTCCAATCGCGATCGGCCGGAATTGACCGGCTACGCGAGAACGAAAAACGCCTGGGATATTTGGACGAAAGACGCCTATGCATATGTCGCCGATATGAGCGAGGGATTGACCGTCCTTGACATATCTCAATCATCTTCACCGCGAACGATTGGCAACGCCAAGTGGGATGATGCCAATTCCATGGCTGAAATCATCCGGGGAGAAGGGAATAAAGTCTATATCGCCGCCGGAAAGCATGGTTTGATCATCGCTGATATCCGGGATCCGCACAATCCCCGGGTGGAGGGGACATTCCAATCCGGGCCTCAGGGATTCGCCGAGGGATTGTGCGTTCGAGATGAGATTGTTTATTTAGCGAATGCCCATGATTTGCTTACGAGGGAAAACGGGCTTTTTGTCATTGACGCCGGCGATCCAAAGAAACCCCGTCTCCTGGGAAAATGCACTTTTCAGGGTTGGGTGGAAGGGGTCTCTCTGGATGATAAATATGTCTTTGTCACGAACACTTATTCCGGCGTCCGGTCCGTGGATGTGAGTGAGCCGGCTCATCCCAGGCTTATAGACAGTTATGGACCTGCAAAAAGCAAGCCGTCCATAGCCGAAAAGATACTTGTAACCCTCGAAGAGAACGGCCTGGAGACTGCGCTGGCTGTGTATGAGGACTTGAGTGAAAAGGCGCGAGATGCATACGAATTTGGAGAAGAAGAACTGAATCGCCTGGGGTATTATCTCTTAAAAACACAAAAGGTTGACGATGCCATTGCCATTTTCAAGCTTAACCAGGAAGTGTACCCTCAATCATACAATGCTTATGATAGTCTAGGGGATGCCTATCTCCATAAGGCCTATTGGTCCTATAAAAAATCTCTTGATTTGAATCCCGAGAATGAGCACGCCAAGGCGATGATTCAACGGATCATGGGGAAGTCATGATCAATGGGGAGATACCGGTGAACCACCGAATCGGCCTGGAGAGGATGGCACCAGACCGTTCCGTGATCTGAAAGGATAGCGTTATGAGCTTGGAGAGCGTGTTTTTGCCCATTCAGCGGGATCGGGCCGTTCCTCTCCATCACCAGATCATCAAAGAGTTCGTCCGGCTCATCGATTACGGCGTCCTCAATCCCGGCTGCAACATCCCGTCGACGCGAATCATGGCCGCAAACCTCGGCGTCAACAGGTCCACGGTCTATCTGGCCTATCAGGAACTCATCGCCATGGGATACTTCGACAGCCGGCCGGGATCGTACACCAAGGTGCGCAAGAGGCCGTCAACGATGACCAGCGGCATTCCCAAGGTCGAAGGAACTTTGCCCTGGGCCAAAATGGCAAATGAGCAGAGCCGCTACCTCTGGCAGGCCCTCCCTAACTACCGGCCCGAACCGGACACCTCGAATAACGCCGACATCATCAACCTGGCGCAATTGGAGATCGATCCCCGTCTCTTTCCGGCGGAGGATTTTCGAAGGTGTTTGAACCGGGTGCTCGTCAACCTGGGCCCGCCCGTCTTGACCTACGCCGAATACGGCGGCTACCCTCCTTTGCGCGAATACCTGGCCCGTCGGCTGCAGGTCCACGGCATTGCGGTATCCAGCGACGAAATCCTCATCACCAACGGCGCGAGCCACGCTTTCGAATTGATCCTGAAGTTGCTGGCGAAGCCGGGGGACATCGTCATCACCGAATCCCCGACATATGGAACGTTCCTGCGCATCATGAAATATTATCAAATCCAGGTCCTGGGGATTCCCCTCCGAGAGGACGGGATGGACCTGGAGGCGTTGGAAATGAACTTCGCCAAGCGCCGTCCTCTGTTTGTGTATACGATTCCCAATTTTCATAATCCGACCGGCATCACGACGCCCCAGGCGCATCGCGAGCGCTTGATGGCCATCTGCGAGCGCTTCCGGGTCCCCATTGTCGAGGACGGGTTCGAAGAGGACATGAAATATCACGGTCTCGTGCCGCTTCCCATAAAATCCATGGACACGCATCAAGTCGTGCTCTATATCGGCACTTTTTCCAAGGCTCTTTTTCCCGGGATACGAATCGGCTGGATCGCCGGAGACAAGGAGTGCATTCAACGGATGACCGCGATCAACCGGTTCAGCCAGATCTCCATAAACAGCCTTTCGCAAGTCGCCTTGAACGACTTTTGCCGCGAAGGATATTATGATCTGCACTTGAAAAAAATGCACCGGATATTCCGCAAGCGCATGAGAATCGCCCTGGAGGCCATGGGCGAATTCATGCCGGCCGATGTGGCCTGGACAAAGGCGGAAGGCGGATACACGTTCTGGGTGACTCTCCCCAAACCCTATCCCGACGAAAGAACGGCGAACACGATTTTGTTGAAACACAAGGTCATGGCTTCACCCGGCCATTACTATTATTGGAAGGCGGGATCCAAAAGGCACTTTCGCTTATCCATTTCCAATCTCGAAGAAAGCCGGATCCGGGAAGGCGTCCGGCGCTTCGGCCGGGCCCTCTCTGAGATGCTGGAGAAAGCTCCATGAACACAAAGGCCATTCCATGGATCGGGAACCTGTTTTTCATCATGAAAGGAGCATTCCACCCGAAATGAGCCATATCCGGATCCTGGCTGTTCCTGTCATATTGGTCCTGTCTGCCGTTATGTTCCCTTACGGACAAAAGAAACCGGAATTTAAGGTCATCGAAGAGGACGGGGTTCCCGTGGCCGTGAACCCGGACCGTGCCGTTCCCGGGAAGGACAGCCCAGAGGATATCGTGTTCAAAGAAAGATTCAGGATCGGCTTAGCGGAGGGCGACCCGAATTATGTCTTCGGTCCGTTCATCAGCTTCACGGTGGACGAGCATGCTCATGTTTATGTTCTGGATTGGAGGGGAAAAACGGTAAGGAAATTCAACGACGGGGGAGACTATCTTCTCGGCTTCGGCGGCCCGGGACAGGGTCCGGGCGAGTTTTCCTCACCCGAGGCGATCCGGTTTCTGCCGAACGGACAGCTCATGGTTTTTGAGGGCGAAAGCCAGAAATACTCCTGTTTCACTAAAGACGGCCGATTGGTCCGAACCGGCCGGTTTCAAAAGCTCATGTTCCCGCCCTATTTTGGGCTCACGAACGGCCACGTCATCGCCGTGAACGTGCTCCATGATTCCGATAAAACGGAGTCCATCCTGGGAATATACGACGAGCGATGCGATCTCGTGAAGGTGTTGTCCCGGGGAGAAAGAAAGGCGGATCCGCCATGGCCGACGGGTGGAGACCTGAATGCCCGGGCAAGGAGGATAGCGGACGCCATATCCAGGGTGGCCTTCAGGCCTCAGAATCTAGCGGCTCTCGACGGCAGCGAAAACATCTACTTTGCGTTCACCGATAAGTATGAAATTCGGATTATGCGGGCCGACGGCCGACTCAACAGGATCATCCGGACGGAACTCCTTTGTCTCCCGGTCAGGGAGAAAGACCGGCGGGCCTTTTTGGAAACGCGGTTGCCCGAGGACATATCAACATGGCGGACCATGGATGAGTCCCTCAGGAATCAGATTCAGAAGATGATAGAGTTTCCCAAGAAGATGCCGGCTTTTTTGGGCCTGATTCCGATGGATGACGGCTATCTGCTGGTGGTTCGCCGCGGGCACTACGGACACAACGCCTTGATAAATATCTTTGATCCTTCGGGTCGATTAATCATCGAAAAAGAACTGCCCTTTGGCATCACGGAGGGAATCTGCAGAGGCGGCAGGCTCTATACGATCTCCAAAGATGAGGACGGCAATCGCTATGTTCAATGCTATTCTTATCAACTTGTTCAATAAAACCATGGAGAGCAGCCCGGGCCGATGATCCTGGAACTGCAAAAGGAGCTGACCTATGGCCCGGTCCGGTCGAGGCGTCTGGGCGCGTCCTTGGGGATCAACCTTTTTCCCGGAAACATCAAGCGATGTCCCTTCGATTGCGTCTATTGCCATTTCGGATGGACGCAGAACAAATCGTCCCGTCTGAGCCGGGGGATTGTTCCGTTGCCTTCACCCGTTGAGGTCGAAGAGGCCGTCCGCCGCGCTTTGGAGGACCTTCCGGCGCTTCCCGCATATCTCACGTTTTCGGGTAACGGGGAACCGACGCTGCATCCGGACTTCCCGGAATTGGTGGATCGGGTTGTCTCCCTTCGAAAGAAGTTCCAAGGCAGGATGCGGGTCGCAGTGCTTTCGAATTCCGCGGGGATTATGCAACCTGATGTCCGGGCGGCGCTCACCAGGCTCGACGTCCGCATTATGAAGCTCGACTGCGGGACAGAGGAGGTCTTCCGGCGCTACAATCGGCCCATCGAAAGCCTCCGCCTCGAAGCGATCACCGAGGGCCTGATTGCTCTGGCCGAGGCGGCTCCCGTCGTGCTCCAGTCCCTTTTCGCCGGCGGCGCGGAGGGGAATCTTGAAGAAAAACATGTTTCGGCCTGGATCGACAGAGCGCAAAGGATCGTGCCCGCCGAGGTTCAGATTTATACTCTCGCCCGGGGCTATCCGGCCAGCGATCTTCGCCCGGCTTCGACGGTTGCCCTGGCGAATCTGGCCGCAGAAGCTCAAAAAAAGGGAATTCCCGTTCATGTCTATTGAGAGCTGTCTGCCACTCATGGGCTGTTTATCTACCGAAGACGGCGCCGCATTTTGTGAGGGAGGGCGGAAATGATCAGGAATTGGCTGAAAACCGCTTTGAGAATTCAGAGAAAATCCAAGGTCTACTCCTTCATCAACATCGCCGGTCTGTCCATCGGCATGGCCTGCTGCATTTTGATCACGCTCTATGTCCGGGATGAACTTGGGTATGACAAATTTCACAAAAAATCCGACCGGATCGCGCGGGTCTTCAGCATGGAATTCGACAACGACGAGTGGAAGAATGATGCCGGGACTCCCGACCTTTTGGGCCCCGCCCTGGCCAAGGAATTTCCTGAAATCGCCGGTTTTGTCAGGTTTTTTCATCCTCCCTGGATTGACAAATGGCCTATTTTCGTCAACGACCGCTGCTTCTATGAGGAGAATTTGTTTTTCGCCGACGCTTCGATTTTTGAGGTCTTTACATTTCCGCTTGTCCTTGGGGATCCCGAGACTGCCCTCAAAGAGCTGAATTCCATTGTCCTCTCCGAAGAGACGGCCAGAAAATACTTCGGCCAGGAGGATCCTATGGGGAAAGTCCTGACCATTGATAACCGGGTCGAGGCCAAAGTCACGGGAGTCGCCCGAAACGTTCCCCGGAACTCACATTTCCGGTTCGATCTTCTGGTGTCCTTCGCGTCCAATCCGGAGAAGTGGGCGCTCAACAATTGGCGGACCCATAATTTTTACACTTATGTTCTCTTCCAGCAGAAATCCGATCCCTTGGAGTTCGGGGACAAGCTCGCGGCTTTTGTCCGGAAACATTTCGGCGACGTCAAGAGCGAGAAGTTGGCCCTTCAGCCTTTGACCGATATTCACCTTCATTCCAGGAATATCCAATATGAAATGGCCGACGACAACGGCGATGCCGTTTACGTTTACGTTCTTTCCGCCGTCGCCATATTCATCCTCCTCATTGCCGGCATCAATTTCATGAACCTGACGACGGCCCGGTCCGCCGGCCGCGCCAAAGAGGTCGGCCTGAGAAAAGTCATCGGGGCCGACCGGAAGAACCTGATAAAGCAGTTCCTCGGAGAATCCCTCGTGTTTTCTTTTCTCGCGGCTCTCCTCGCTCTCGCCTTGGTGCAAAGTTTTCTGCCCGCGGTCAATCACCTCACGAACAAAGACTTATCCCTTATCCAAAGCCATCCCATCCTGATCGGTCTCTTTCTCATCGGACTGGCCGCCCTGGTCGGCATCCTTGCGGGAAGCTATCCCGCGTTTTTCCTGTCTGCTTTTCGCCCCGCCGGAGTGCTGAGGGGCCGCTTTGGGACCGGCTCGAGAGGAATTCTCTTCAGAAGGATTCTCGTCATCGCCCAGTTCTCTATTTCCGTCGTTCTTGTGGTGGGGACGCTGGTCATATCAAAACAGCTACGGTACTGCCAAAACAAAAATTTGGGTTTCGTCAAAGAAAACGTCTTTGTGCTTCCGGTCCGGGACATGCAAGCCAGGGCCAATTTTCAGTCCTTAAAAAACGCACTCCTTCTTGACCCAGAAATCATCAACCTCACCGGCTCGGAGGCGGTCCCCGGAAGAAGTGTCGGGGTGAGGGGCATGCTTCCGGAAGGAAATTCCTGGAATCCGCGCAATTCCCTTTTTGTCTCATACGACTTCTTTGAGACCTACGGGATCGAGATCAAAGAGGGCCGAGGCTTTTCGCTGGATTTTCCGTCGGATCGGGATGATGCGTATATCATCAACGAAGCGGCCGTCAAAGACTTCGGCTGGAATTCACCCATCGGGAAAAGATTGATCTGGCGGGGAGACCGGAACGGAAAAGGCTATGTGATCGGCGTCGTTACAGACTTTCATTACAAGTCTCTCCATCAAGCGATCGAGCCCCTGGTCATTCAACTCGACCCGCACGCCTGCTCTTATGTTTCTATCCGGATCAAAACAGCCCATGTCCTGGAGACTATGAGCCGCATCCAGAAGACCTGGCAGGCCGTCAATCCAAATCGTCCCTTTGAATACTTTTTCCTGGACCAGAATTATGATCGGCTTTACCGCTCGGAAAAGAGGACGGGCAAGCTTTTCGGCTATTTCACCTTTCTTGCCTTGTTTATTTCCGGCCTGGGCCTCTTCGGCCTTGTGTCTTACGCTGCCGAACAGAGGACAAAAGAAATTGCGGTGCGCAAGGTCCTCGGCGCTTCCCTTCCCAATATCATGAGCCTTCTTTCTCAAGAACTGATCCTTTGGGTCCTGGTATCCAACGTTATCGCCTGGCCGGTCGCCTATTACGCTATGAGCCGCTGGCTCCAGAATTTTGCCTTCCGGACAAACATCGGGCTGGGAACGTTCATCTTGGCGGCTGTGTCAACCCTCATCATTGCGTTTTTGACCGTCAGCTTCCAAACTTTCAGGGCTGCGTTGGCCAATCCGGTTGATTCGCTGCGGTTTGAATAAGATGAAAAGGAAGTTCAAAATCGAATGGCTGGGCTACCTGGG
>JBAUIH010000286.1:0-1563 GCA_049682755.1 Candidatus Aminicenantales bacterium
GGCTTGGCGTCCTGGAACATCCGCGCGTACACCCGCTTTGTTGTTGCCGGGTCCGAGTGTCCCAGGAACTCGGCGATTGACACGTCACCCTCACCGGCCAGGTGCATGAGTGACGCAACCGTGTGTCGAAGGGCGTAGAAGCTCCGGCCCGGGATTTCTGCCTTCTTGCACAGGCGTCTCACCCGCTCGTTCAAATAGACGTCAGTAAGGGGCTTGCCGAACCTCGTTCGGAACACGAGGTCACCAACGTCCAGGGCCTTCCATCCAGCCAGTCGCTGGCGGTCCCGTTCGGCACGGAGCATGGTGCCGGCTTCCGGCATCAGGGGCAGCCATCTGTCCCCTGCGGCGGACTTTGGCGTCCCCACGTGCCAACGCTTTGGCTCGATGCGGCGACCGTTTGTGTGGACCCGAACCTCCGCGTCGAAGTCCTTGACACGTTGCAGGACCCGGCAAACGTGCACGCGCTCCGACTCGAGATCGTCCAGGTGGATGTCGTCCCACGTCAGGCCGATGATCTCCTCGTTCCGCATACCCGTTGTCAGGCCGACGAAGACCAGGGTTGCCTCGGCCAACTCGAAGTGATCGCGACCCTCGCGCGCCTGTCGGAACAGAGCCGACCGGAAGGCCTCCAGTTCGGCAAGCTCCAGCTGCACCGCAGGTTGTGGCGTGTGACTGGGCACTTGAATGACTCCATTTCCAGCAACGTTTGTCGTAACCAACTGCATCTCCAGTGCTCGTTTCATCAGGACGCGCAGCGTGGACCGAATATGCTTCACTGTCGGAACACCAAGTCCAGATGCGAGTTCTCGGTTCAGCCAGCTTTGAATGTGCAACGAGGTAAGCGCCGTGAGCGGCAAGCGCCCCAGGTTCGGGATGATGTACCGAGTGGCATATGAGTCATAGAACTCTATAGTCCTCGGCTTAAGTCGCTTCATCTGACGAATTGACATCAACCAGTCACCGATCCATTTCTCGAGTGTCAGCCCATCTGAGTCCAATACTCCCTGGGCGCTATCCTGGACGGCCCTGGCCTGGGCCCTGCAGGCTTGCTTGGTGGCGCCATAGAACGCCTTTCGTTTCTTCGCACCGTTCAGAAATGTTATGACGACTCTGTACTCGTGCGTTCCATTCGGGAGGACTTTCCATGAGCCCTCTCCATTTCCTCTTTTTGCGATTGCACCTCACCTCGCCGGCTCTGACTTGACTCTCGATCCTCGAGACCCTTGCCGGCTGTCCTCAGCAGTCTATATGACTGTACGCACTTTTGCAAATACTTCAGTAGGATAACAGTCAGACCACAGTGAGTACTCAGTCGAACTACAGTCGAGTACTCAGATGAACTTCAGGTCGATGACTGTCATCCGCGCGGAGCGTTGGCAACCGGTTGGCAACCTGCTCCGTTCGCCAGATTCAAATCGGCCGATTTTCAGCAGATTCTGGATCTGTATGTGGGGGTTCGACTCCTCCGTCCCCAGCCAACAGTTTTGAATCTAAGAGGGGCCCTTCGAGGGCCCCTCTTCTGTCGCGATCCTGTCGTTTGGGCCGTCCCAGACCACCGTTGAC
>JBAUIH010000287.1:0-12364 GCA_049682755.1 Candidatus Aminicenantales bacterium
GGAATATCCTGGTGATCACGGGCGGGCCGGGAACGGGAAAGACGACGATCGTCCGGGCCATCGTCGCCGTCTCCAACAGCCTGGAACAGCGGGTCCTGCTGGCCGCTCCGACCGGCCGGGCGGCGAAGCGTTTGGCCGAGGCCACGGGGAAAGAGGCCAAAACCATCCACCGGACTCTCGAATTCAACCCCAAGAATGGAACTTTCAGGAGAAACGAGCGGCGTCCCCTGTCGGCCGACATCCTCATCGTCGACGAGTCCTCGATGATCGACCTGCCGCTGATGAACTTCCTTCTCCAGGCCGTACCCCGGGGGATGCGCTTGATCCTGGTCGGCGACAAGGACCAGTTGCCCTCGGTCGGTCCGGGAAACCTGCTCCATGACATCATCGCTTCCGGGAAGGTCGGTGTCGTGACACTCGATGAGATCTTCCGCCAGGAGCGGGGGAGTCTCATCGTCCAGAACGCCCACCGGGTGAACCAGGGCCTGCGCCTGATCTACCCGCAGCGGGACGACCCGGAGGCCGATTTTTATTTCCTCCCCCATCAAGACGAGGAAAAAGCCTTCCGCACGATTATGAGCCTGTGCTGTTTCAACATCCCGCGCAAGCTCGGCTTGCCGGCTCTCTCCCCCCAGATTCAAGTCATCAGCCCGATGTACAAGGGGAAGTGCGGCGTCGACAGTCTCAACCTCGAGCTCCAGGCCCGGCTTAACCCCGGTTCGGAGGGTCTCAAGGTGGGGGCCAGGGAGTTCCGGGTCCGCGACAAGGTCATGCAGGTGAGAAACGATTATGACAAGGAGATCTTCAACGGGGACATCGGGCTCGTTGTCCACGTCGACAAGGCCCACTACCGGCTGCTGGTCGATTTCGACGGCCGCACGATCCCATTCGAGAAGGACGAGCTCAACGACATCGTCCCGGCCTATGCCGTCTCCGTGCACAAGTCTCAGGGAAGCGAGTACCAGGCCGTGGTCATGCCCCTTTTGACCCAGCACTACATCATGCTGCAGCGGAATCTTTTTTACACCGCCTTGACCCGGGCCAAGAAACTCAGCGTCGTCGTCGGCTCTTTCAAGGCCCTCCACATCGCCATCCAGAACGACAAGCCGGTCCGTCGAAACGGCCTTCTCAAAGAGAAACTGGCGTTTGACGAGCGGGGGGAGATTCTTCTATGATGACGGCGGTGAGGAGGTGCCGATGAAAAAGCCGATTCCTCTGATTTTAATAGGCCTGTTCTTGATCCTGATCTTGACCCTGCTCGCCGCTGAGACCCTGCTCGTCAAGGTCCAGTCGACGAGCCTGCGCAGCTCCCCGAAGTTCTATGCGTCCTCTG
Source organism: Candidatus Aminicenantales bacterium (assembly GCA_049682755.1). Taxonomy (GTDB): domain Bacteria; phylum Acidobacteriota; class Aminicenantia; order Aminicenantales; family UBA8522; genus UBA8522. Next base: position 1,334 of record JBAUIH010000287.1, read on the forward strand.
TCCAGGCCCTCCAGGCCGGTGACAAGGTCGAAAAAATCTCGGCCCAGGACGGCTGGATCCAGGTTAAAACCGCCGGCGGGACAGTCGGCTGGGTCCATTCGAGCGCCGTCCTGGTCCCCAAGTTCGACCTGATGGCCTCGAAGCAAGGGCTCCAAACCCAGGCTTCATCCGGCGAGATCGCCCTGGCCGGGAAGGGCTTCAACAAGCAGGTGGAGGAGAGTTACCGGGCGAAGAACAAAGACCTGAGCTTCGTCTGGGTGGACAAGATGCTCCAGGTCAAGATTTCCGCCTCCCAGGTCGAGGCGTTCCTCAAGAAAGGCCGGCTGGGCGAACACGGAGGTGCCCGATGAGAGCCCCTGCCCGAATCGCTCCGCCCGCCGCCGCTTTTCTGGCCCTTCTTCTCCTTGCCTCCTGCGCCGCCGTCCAAGAGGGCGCCGATATCCTGGCCGGCGCCGGGCAGATTTCGGAGAGTGATCGCCAGGCGATCACCAAGACCAGCCAGGCCGTGAGCGCCACCTTCTCCGAGATCACTGAAGAGCAGGAATATTACATCGGCCGCAGCGTCGCCGCCCTCATCCTCTCCCAGTACCCGGCCTACGACAATCCCGCTCTGACCACCTACATCAATACCCTGGGCCAGGCGATCGTCTATTCGTCCGACCGGCCCGAGATCTACGCCGGATACCATTTTCTCGTCCTGGACACGGAAGAGGTCAACGCCCTGTCCGCTCCGGGCGGTTTCATCTTTATCAGCAAAGGCCTCGTCCGGCGCTGCCGCGATGAAGAGATGCTGGCTTCGATCCTGGCTCACGAAGTGGGCCATGTCTGCGCCAAGCACGGGCTGCAGGCGATCAAAAAATCACGGCTCGTGGACGCCTTCCGGGTGATCGGCCAGGAAGCCGCCCGCCGCTACGGGCCGGAGGAGCTGGCCGAACTGACAGCCGCTTTCGAGGGCGCCCTGGGCGACATCGTCGAGACGCTGGTCGTCCGCGGCTATGACCGGAAATACGAGTATCAGGCGGACGAGCTGGCGGTCAAGTTCGGCGCTGCCGTCGGATATTCCCCGGCGGGCCTGATCGACTTCCTCCAGACCATGGTCGGCGATTCCTCGGCCGCCGCCGGAAAAGGCTGGTTCAAAACCCATCCCTCGGCCGAGCAAAGGATGGAGAAAATCAAGGGCCGGGTCAGCGCCGTATCCACGCCCCCGGACGATATCAAGGTCCGCGCCAAAAGGTTCGGGCAGAGCATCGCTGCGTTGAAATAGGGCGGCGGTCGGACAACGATGGCCACTTCGCCGAGGTCGCTGCTGCGCAAACGGCTCGGCCGCGGTCTCCTGGTGGGGCTCGGCGCCTTCGCTCTCGCCCTCCTTGTTTACGGACTCAAGGTCGACCGGGCGCTCGAATGGAAATCGTGGGATGCCCGGCTGCGGCTCCTTGCCCGGCCGGAGCGGGCCGGCCGGGACATTGTCATCTTCCTCATCGACCAGTACAGCCTCGATTTCTACGAGAAGCAGCAGGGATTGCCCTGGCCGTGGCCGCGGCAGCTCTACTCCGCCGTCATTGATTACCTGCGGGCGGGCGGCGCCAAGGCTGTCTTTTTCGATCTTCTTTTCACCGAGAGTTCGCGCTCCGGCGTCGAGGACGATGAGGACATGGCCCGGGCGATGGAGCGGGCGGGAAACATCTTCCTGGCCCTCTCGCTCAGTCAGAAGGAAGGATCTGAGGAAGCCGCTCCGGCGGAAGCTCTTGAGCGCTTTGCTCTGTCAAAAGATGATCTTCCCGAACGGTCCTTCCCCACGGCGCGATCCGCCGCTCTTCCCGTCGACGTACTGCTCCAGGCCGCCCGGGGCGCCGGGAACGTCCTTTTCATTCCCGACGACGACAGCATCTTCCGCCGTCTCCCGCCGGCTTCGGAATATCGGGGCGTTCTCGTCCCCTCGATCTCTGTGGCTCTGGCCAAGCATGTGGACGGTGGGGAGGCTCTCCCCGCGATTCCCCTCGACTCGGCGGGGCAGATGATCATCCGCTATCACGGACGGGCCGGGACATACAAAACATATAAGATCGCCGCGATCGTCAATTCCTGGGCGCTTCTCGAAGAAGGCCTGGAGCCTCAGGTTTCGCCTTCCGAGTTCGCCGGGAAGATCGTTTTCATCGGGGCGAGCGCCCCCGCCCTCCTCGACAACCGTCCGACACCGCTGAGCGCGGTCTGTCCGGGTGTCGAGATCCAGGCCACGGTCCTGGACAACATCCTCCGCGGGGATTTCGTCCGCTTGCCGCCTCTGGCCGTATTCATCGCTTATCTTTTTCTCATTTCCCTATTCACCGCTGTCGGCGCCTCGCTGTTGCGGAAAACCTGGCACCTTCTCCTCTTTTTCCTCGTCCTTCTGGCCCTTCCCTGCGCGGCCGTCTGGCTGGCCTTCCGCGCCGGGCACTGGCTGGCTTTCGTCGTCCCTGAATTCGCCGTCGTCGCCGGTTTCATCGCCGCCGCGCTGGTCAACTACAGCGTTGAAGGAAAGCAACGCCGCTTCATCAAGACCGTCTTCAAACACTACCTCAGTCCAGACGTCATCGAACGGGTCATCGAGAACCCGGCCCTTCTCCGCCTCGGCGGGGAAAGGCGGGAGGTCAGCTCGTTTTTCTCCGATGTCGCCGGTTTCACGGCGATCTCGGAAGCGCTCTCGCCCGAGGAACTCGTCGACCTTCTGAACGAGTACCTGTCCGAGATGACCGAGATCATCCTCGCCTCGGGCGGAACGCTGGATAAATATGAAGGGGACGCCATCATCGCTTTTTGGAATGCGCCCCTCGAGCAGCCGGACCATGCACTTAGGGCCTGCCGGGCCGCGCTGCGGTGCCAGGCGCGGCTTCTCGAGCTCCAGCCCCGTTTCCAGGAGAGGTACGGCCGCTCCATCGCCGCGCGCATCGGCCTCAACTCCGGCCCGGCCGTGGTCGGGAACATGGGATCGAGCCGGCGCTTCGATTACACGGCCATGGGGGACACGATCAACCTGGCCGCCCGGCTGGAGGGCGCCTGCAAACACTATGGGATCCCCATCCTGGCCGGTGAGGAGACCTATCGGCGCGTCCAGGCCGACATCGCCGGACGCGAGGTCGATATCATCCGGGTGGTCGGCAAAACGAAACCGGTGACCGTTTACGAGATCGTGGGGGAGAAAGACGGACTGAGCGCGGATGACGCGGCCGGATTGGCCATCTACGGAGATGCCCGGGACGCCTACAAACGCCGGGACTGGGAAAAGGCGGCGGGCCTTTTCGCCGGGCTCGAAGGCGACCCATTGGCCGCTCTCTATAGAGAACGCTGTCTGGCCTTGAAGCAATCGCCTCCGCCGGAGGACTGGGACGGCATCTTCGTCCTCAAAACCAAGTAAAAGGACGATTTGATCATGGAGATACACTTCTGGGGCGTCCGGGGATCGGTGCCTGTCTCCGGCAGAGACACGGCGAGATACGGCGGCCACACGCTCTGCACTTCGATCAAGTCTTCGGCGGGCGGCCTGCTGATCGTCGACGCCGGGACGGGGATACGGCAGCTGGGGGGAAAGCTCATGGGCCAGTCGGGACGGACCCGGCTGCGGCTTGACATCCTGCTTACGCATTTCCATCTCGACCATATCATCGGGCTTCCGTTTTTCGCGCCTCTTTACAGCCCCCGGGCCCAGATTACGTTTCACTCTCCGGCCGCGCCGAATGAAACGGAGAAATACCTCGGCGGCCTCCAGGCCGGGCGCTATTTCCCGGTTGCCTTCAAGGAGACCGGCTCCCGAAAAGCGTTCCGGAAGCTGGAGGAGACGGGGGTGACAATCGGCAAACTCAGAGTCTCTTCCTGTCCCCTGATCCATCCCCAGGGCAGCGTGGCTTATCGCTTCGAGGAAAACGGACGGAGCGTCGTCCTGGCCACGGACACCGAGCCGCCGGAGGGCGGCCTGGATGACCGGCTGGCCGATTTCATCCGGGGAGCTACCTTTTTTATCTATGATGCCATGTTCACCCCTGAGGAATACCTGACGAGGCAAGGATGGGGGCACAGCACCTGGCTCGAGGGGACGAAACTCGCCCGGAAGGCAGGAGTGAAAAACCTGGTGCTCTCCCATTTCAGCCCGGACCACACCGACCGCCGGGTTGACGAGATCGTCCGCCTGGCCAAAAAAGAATTTCCAAGGACGATGGCCGCCCGCGAAGGGCGGACCGTGAGGATCGACGATGAATAATCCTGCCTCCGCTCAAAACGGTCTCCTCATCGAGCTCGCCCTGCTGGCGGCTGCCTTGGCCCTGGCCGTGGCGCTGCATTTTTTGTGGATGAGGGTTCTGAAGGCCTTCCGCCGTACCGGGAAGGAAGCCGTCGTCTCTTTCATTTCCCGGATCAGCTTCCCGCTCATTTTTCTGCTGGTCGCCCTGGCTCTCAGACTGGATGTCCTGACCGATGCCCTCAAGCTGAGTCCTCGGTTTTCGATCTATGTCAACGCCGCGGTCGTCTTCCTCGCCGGGCTCTTCGTCATCCGGCTCGTAGATGGAGCATTGCTTTACAGGTACGAGAAGAGGCGTGTTTCCTTTCCCCTTCCGGGTGTTCTTCACGGATTCATCCTGATTCTCCTTTATCTCGGTGTGCTCTTCGCCGTCCTCAAGGGAAGCCTGGGCGTCAATATCACCCCCTTCCTGGCGACGTCGGCCATCTTCACGGCCATCCTGGGATTGGCCTTCCAGGGAGTGCTCAGCAACGTCCTGGCCGGGATTTCGCTCAACCTGACGAGGTCGTTCGGACGCGGCAACTGGGTCAAGATCGGTCCGCACGAGGGTGTTGTCCTGGATACCAACTGGCGGGAGACGCTTATGCTTGACCGCTTCAGTAACGTCGTGGTCATCCCCAATAACACCGTTGCCTCCGAGATGATCGTCAATTTTTCCCGTCCCGACCATAAGACGGCGCTGACCATTCCGCTCAAAGTCAGTGCGGGAGCTCCTCCGGCAGTTGTTTTGGACGCCCTGCGCCTGGCCGCGAGAGAGGTCCCGGAAGTGACGACCGTGCGCGCTCCGGAGGCGTACATCACGAGCTACGACGACCTTGGTATCTCCTATACCGTCAAGTTCTGGGTGACCGACTTTGCGCGCAAACACCCTATCACCGGGGATGTCGCCCGGCATATCTGGTACAAGTTCAAGCGGGAGAATATCGGAGTGCCCGTCTTTTTCGGTGAAGGGATCAAGGATGTGGTCGAGGCCGTGGCCGCCGGCCGGGGCGTCGAAATCGAAGCTCCGGAGAAGGACCGGAACTTCGCCGACCTGCTCCGCTCGAACCTTCTCCGTTATGAGGAAGGCGAGAAGGCCGGAGAGCTCCTGGTCGGGGAGGAAGAGGTGCGAGAGTTGGCCGCTTCGGTCCGGAGACAGAGGTACACCGGCGGGGAGGTCCTCTTCCGCCAGGGCGACAGGGGGGAGAGCTGTTACATCGTCGCCCGGGGGTCGGTCAAAGGCCAGATCATCTATGAGGAAAAAGGAAAGCGCCATGTCTCCGAATTCCGGGTCGAGGAGGGTGGAATTTTCGGGGAGATGTCCCTGTTCACCGGGATGCCCCGGACCGCCACGGGAATGATCGAGGGAGAGACGGAGCTTCTGGAAATAACCGCCGGGGACTTCGCCCGGCTCCTCGGCCGGAACCCCCAGATGGCCGAGGTCGTCGCCGATCTGGTCAGCGCCCGCAACCGGAAAAACGCCGAATTCCTGCGCAAGATCAAGGAGCTTTCCGCGAAAGATATCGAGGCCGGCACCAATCGCCACTCCATCCTGGAACGGTTGAAAAGACTCATCTCGCATTTCAGGCGGTAGGGCCCTCCGTTTGAAAAACAGCCGGGTTTGGGCTATATTCGCCTCACGGGTGCCCCTGTAGCTCAGTATGGATAGAGCAAGGGATTCCTAATCCCTGTGTCGCTGGTTCGAGTCCGGCCAGGGGCATTCTCACTCAATACGGGGAACAGCATATCATTATCTCTATGGCGGTCCGAATCGAACCCGCGGAACGAGCAAAATTATACCGTTCTTAACTTTGCCAGCGACCTCCGGTCAGGCGTCGTGGAAATGTACTTCCCGCGCGGATTGAGCTAAGCTCTGAGGGGGAGGAGACAAATGGAAGTCCGCAGGCCAATCCCGCTGGGTGTGATTGTCATCGCCGTCATCATGTTTTTTGCGGCGGTGTCGACGGACGTTTTCTGGATCGGGAGGCTGGCGCTGGATGCCTTTCCTTCGACAATGCCCATCGAGAATCGGGTTTACAGCGCTTTCGCTGCGCCGGACATCATCATGTCCCTCTTTCTCTATGTGGGAGCTTGGGGGCTTCTGCGGCTGAGAAAGTTCGGGTTCGTCGCCGCTTTCATCGCCATGGGGATGTGGCTGTTTGATTGCGTCCTCGTCATCGGCATCACCGGGCTTTCCCGGATCACGATCGTCGGCCCGAGCCTCTTTTTTATTTTTTTCACTCTGATCTATCTGTGGCGCCGGCGGGGTCTTTTCGACAGCCAACTCTTCCACTAGGTTCCGTCTTGGATTTTTAGGGGGATTGTGGTAAAAGAAAGCCTGATCCAATCCCGGCGAGGAGCGAAGGATGAAGAAAGTCGTCAAGAAGCAGCTCAAGGGCGACGAGTTCGTCAGCGCGATGAACAAGCTGTTGCACTTTTTCCAGACGCAGCTCAAATTCATCCTGATTGGCGTCGCCGCCGTCGCCGCCCTCGTCCTTCTCTACGCCGGAGTCCGTTTAATCCAGGCTCAGCACGTCAAAAAGGAAAGCCGGCTGCTCAGCGAGCTCCTCGAACTCCGCTCCACGCTGAGCGCCAAACCCGAGAACCTGGTCGAATTGGAGAAGCTTTCCGGAAACGGAAAATATGCCCGTCTGGGCTATGTCCTCCTGGCGACCCACTGGGTCGAGAACGGCGACCTGGAGAAGGCCAAGGATTCCCTGGGCAAGATCAAATCGACGCCCAAGGATTTCATCTACTTCCAGGCCCGGGACTTGCTTGCTCAGGTCAACGTCTTGCAGAAAAACTACGAACAGGCCGTCGCCATATTCACCGAGATCGAGGCGGCCAAGCCGGCCGCCTATACTCTCGATGCCGTGCTCTTCCACAAGGCGGAAGCCCTCGAAGCCAAGGGCGACAAGCCCGAAGCCCTGGCCGTCTATAAAAAAATCCAGGAGGACTACCCGCAGTCCTATTTCGGCTACGACGCGGCGGAGAGAGCGCGCAAGCTAGAAGCCGCCCAATAACCCTCCTTGTAAATTGGGCGAAAAGCGATATAATAGCGCCTTCGAATTCATCCAGGAGGATTGATATGGCCTATAAGATCACGGAAGAGTGCATCAACTGCGGAGCCTGCGAACCCGAATGTCCGAACCAGGCGATCACCGCCGGCGACGAGATCTACATCATCGATCCGGAGAAATGCACGGAATGCGTGGGACACCATGATTCCTCCCAGTGCGCCGCCGTTTGCCCCGTCGACTGCTGCGTTCCCGACCCGGATCACAAGGAAACGCACGAAGAACTGATGGCCAAGTTTCACAAACTGACGGGACGCAGCTGAGCCTCTGACCGTCCGATCAATAGGAGGGAGCGAGTCTCTCGCTCCTTCGACAGTCTGGAATTAATGGAAGAGGTGAGAGCGGCGCAGCGGCCGGCTCGGTGGCCCTGGCTTAACCTCCTTCTCTTCGTCGTCACCTGCATTTCCGCTTTTTACGTCGGGCTGACCTGGGGTGTCAGCTATATCTATTCCGACCAACTCCTCCAGGATTCCCAGCTTGTCCTGGGCCTAGACGTCTTCATGGGGCCCCGGGTCATCAGCTTGGCGTTCGTCTATGCGGCGGTGTTGATCGGCATCCTTCTGGGACATGAAATGGGACATTACTTCGCCTGCCGGCATTACCGGATCGAGGCCACCCTCCCGTTTTTCATCCCGGCGCCCACCCTGATAGGCACGTTGGGGGCCTTCATCAGGATCAAAGCGCCCATCACCCGGAGAAAACAGCTTTTTGACATCGGGATCGCCGGGCCGCTGACCGGTTTTGCGCTGTCCCTGCCGGCCGTTATCTACGGCCTTTCCCTTTCCAAAATCGTGCCGCCCGTGCCGCGGGAAGACGCCTGGGTTTTCGGCGAGCCGTTGCTTTTGAAATTAATCGGCGGCCTGATGTTCCGGGATATCCCGGTCGAAAGCGAGCTCCTGCTACATCCGATCGGATTCGCCGGCTGGGTGGGTATCCTGATCACCGCGTTCAACCTGTTCCCGGTGGGTCAGCTCGACGGCGGGCATATTTCTTATGCGTTGTTGGGAGAGAAGTCCAAGCCGCTGGCCCGCCTTCTTCTCGGTGTCTTCATCGTCATGGGGATATTTTTCTGGGTCGGTTGGATCATCTGGGCCCTGATAATCCTGCTCCTGGGCTCCAAACATCCTCAACTGAGCGGCCATCAGGAAGGCCTTTCGCAGGGGCGCCGATTGTTGAGCGTTCTCATTATCATCATCTTTATTCTGTCCTTTATTCCGGCGCCGATCAAAGGATACAGCGTTGTGGAGCTCGTTCGACAATGGGGATTTTGAAAAATGAAGCAATGGACCGTCGAAATAGGCCCGTATTTTTTCACAGAAACTGTGGAAATGCTGTTGAAAAACCGTCTGGTATCGATATGCAAGTTTGGATTTCTATTGAGGATAGGGCATTTTGCACAAAATCTCGTCAAAGTCCAGGCGGGCGCCGCGAGATATTTGTATTGTATTGATAATAATACAATTATGGGAGTCCGCAAGCGACCGGTGAACGCTTCGGTAAATCCGACATGAGTCAGTCATTCGGGGAAGTCGAGACGGCCTTTTTGAGCCTGCGCCGGAAGTTCCGGTCGAACGAGATCTCGCGCCGGGAATTCATCGACCAGCTCAAGAAATTGAGAATCCGGGACGGTCAGGGACGGTTCTGGATGATCGGCGCCCAGAGCGGCAAGTGGTACTTTTTCGACGGCCGGGAATGGGTCCTCTCCGCTCCCCCCAAGGAAGAGGCGCCCAAGGTGAAATGCCGGAGCTGCGGGCTGGAGAACCCGGCGGGCGTAGAGACCTGCGGACGGTGCGGTGAGCCCCTGAAGGTCAAGGAGACGGTCTGTCCGCGCTGCGGCACGCCGCTGGAGAGCCCCTTCGAGAAGTGCCCTGCCTGTAACCGTGGCGCCGAGGCCGCTCCTCCCGCTGAGGAGGCATTCTTCGGGACGGCCGGCGACAATTATGTCCTTCGCCGCCTCAGCCGGGGCTCGCTCTTCTTGTTCAGCGGCGGGACCGGTCTTGTCCTGGGCATCATCATCGGCGCCGTCATCGGCGCCGCCGGTTTCCTTCCCGAAATGGCCGGGTCCCTGCCCGATTTCCTGAGCGTTCTACACGGGACATTGATGGGGGGGATCATCTATGCGGTCATGGGCGGCTTTCTGGGATTCATCCTGCTTGGAGTCGTCGGTTATATCGAAGCCCTTCTTTTCAACGCCGTCTCCTCGATCCTGGGCGGATTCCGGTTGACACTGGACCGGACCAAGGCAGGCGAGGAAGAAGATAAGACCTCTTTCCTCTAGGTCAGCCCGTTCCTTCCCCGAGCACCCAGTCTACCTTTCTTTACTCCGTTTTCCCCTCTTATCCCGCATGCTGTAAACGCAGCCGCAGTAGTCCTGGCGGTAGAGGTCGAGCTCCCGGCTCAAGGCCACGCTTTTCCGGAAGCCGTCCTTTTTCTTGAAGTCCGCTTCCAAAAACCCGACGCCGCAGCGGCGGCCGAGCATCTTCCCGATCCGATTGAGGACGGCCGCCTTCTTCCAGGGGCTGAGGCTCATGATGGTGGTGAATCCGTCGAATCCGAGATCCGAGGCGGTCCGGGCCGTCCTATGAAGCCGCAAGGCGTAGCAGACATCGCAGCGCCGCCCTTTTTCCGGCTCGTCCCTGAACTTCTGAGTGAGCTTGAGCCACAGGGAGGGATCATAGTCGTCCTCGATGAGCCGGATGCCCAGGTGCGCCGCGACCTTACGTGTTTCCTCGAGGCGCCGCTCGTATTCGGTTGCGGGATGGATGTTGGAGTTCGAGAAGAACCCAGTCACCTCATGGGTGTCCTTGAGCAGCCCGATCACGTAGGCGGCATCGGGAGCGCAGCAGATGTGGGCCAGCAGCTTTGGTTTGGGCATGACTCACTATTGTAGCGACGCGGGCCAGGCCGGTAAAGAGGCGCAATGGGGTCACCCGCCGGTGAGCGTTTGGATGCGGTGTTTCAGGGTGGAGATACGGTGGTTCACCTGGTCGATCTCGGGATAGAGTTCCCGGAGGTCCGCGTTGTCCACTTTATTTTTTTCTAACACGCGGCCGAACGCGACATAAAGCTCCTCCTGATGGGTTTCGATCTCCTTGATCCTCCCCTGGGCTCTCTTTCTCATTTTCTCCCAGTGATGGGTCTCCCGAGAGATCTCACGCTGCCGGTCCTTGGCTTCCTCTTCCAGGTTTTTGATCAAACGCTCAGACTCTTCGATTTCCCTGATGACATCCTTGCTCTCTTCTTCCAGGGCATCGGCTTGACTTTCATTTTCCGCCCGCTTTCCCTGCTTCCTGAGCGCCTTCATCTCCTCCTTGATCCGTTTGAGGCGCTCGTCGAAGGGTTGTTTTTCGGCTTTGAGCCCACTGAGCTTCTCCCCGAATTCCGCCCGCGCTTCTTCCAGTCTTTGGTGCAGCCGTTCGAGCTCGGCCAAGGCGTTTTTCGCTTCCATCTGGTCGGCATCCCGCCGTTTGACCAGGGCGCCGAGGGAGGCCCGGATATTCTCGACGCCGTTGACCCGGATATCGGCATCCCAAGCTTTTTCGCCCAGGAGCTTGAGGATGTTTCCCTTTTTTTGCCGCTCCCGCTTGAGCCTGAAACGGAGTTGCAGGAGCACGGACCTCTTCCTGGCACCGGCGAAAAAGGCGATCAGGCGCAGGCGGAGCCTCCTGTCCCGGAGGAAGATGAAAAGGAGAAGGAGCGCGATGATCA
>JBAUIH010000288.1:0-3905 GCA_049682755.1 Candidatus Aminicenantales bacterium
GTTCGGAGGTAAGGTCCGCATCGGGGATATTTCGCGTCAAGTCGATTGGGAGCCTTGGGATATCTCCCGGGTCGGAGAAGAAGGCACCGTCGGCCAATACCACATCGGCGAGATGCAGGTCAGTGTCGTCGGCCTGACGAGGTTTCAGGGAGAGCCCTGCGTCCTCATCTGGATCTCGATGGAAGGAAACAGGGTCATCCAGAAGATGGATACGCCGCAACTCTCCATGAACATGAGGAGCACCGAGTATTTCCGCGGTGAGATCGCCGCGTCCCTTCTCGACGGGCGCCTCGTCGGCATGGAGTTGTGGGGTCCCCTCCCCTGCGTCATGGAGATGGGTTTCGGCGGCCAGCCTCCCAAGGAGCAGCCCATCGGAGCGATCATCCAGCAGGTCAGCATGTGGGAGATCCCGGCCGAGCCGAAGAAAAATTGAGCCCCAGAAGGTTGAACGGGACCGCAAACAGACCGGCCTAGGAGCAGCGGTTCCAGCCGCAGTTCGGGCAGACCGGGCATTTCTCGTCCGGAAGCGTCGCCCCGCAGATCTTGCAGATCGTCTGGTAGAGGTCCTTGTTGGAGTTCCCCTGGACCGTTCCCAGATGCCGCTCCAGGATCTTGGCGATGGCGTCCGGTATGGACTGGACGAGCCCTCCCTCGGTGAAGATCGGCTCCGAGCCCCCGATCCCCTTGAGCTGGCTGATGACTTCCTTGATATCCACTTCGCTCCGCAGGGCCAGCGAGATCAGCCGGCCGAGCGCCTCGGCGTCGGCCATGGTTGTGTAACCGCTCTTGCCGATCGAGGTGAAAACCTCGAACGGCTTCTGGTTGTAGAATGAAATCGTCACGTAGAGATTGCCGAAGCCCGTCTTGATCTTGTCGGTGACGGAAGGGAGGGTGATCGGCCTGTCCTTGGGGTGGTGTTTGGCGTCGGGCGAGGCCTTGTAGAGCACCTGCTCGGCCCGGCTGCCGTCGCGGTAGATGGTGATACCCTTGGTGTCGAGGTCATAAGCCATGATATAGGCCTTCTCCACGTCCTTGACTTCGGCCTTGTTGGGGAAGTTGATCGTCTTGGAAACGGAGTTGTTGACGTGTTTCTGGAAGGCGGCCTGCATGCGGACGTGCCACTCCGGCAAGATCTCGTGGGCGGTCCGGAAATAGTCGGGCAGGGCCTCTTTGGGGTGAGCCTTCTTCCATTCTTGGTAGACCGGATGGATGTCCTTGATCTCTCCGTCGATGATCTTGGATGTGAACTCGAACGCGAACACGGGCTCGATCGAGGAAGAACAGCCGGCGATGCGGGAGATCGTCCCCGTCGGCGCGATGGTCAAGGTGGTGGCGTTCCGCATCTTCTTCCCCTTGTGGTCAGACTTGACGATATTGGGGAAATTCCCGCGTTCTTCGGCCAGGCGCGAGGACGCCGCTCCTGATTCCTTCCGCATGAAGGCCATGATTTTTTCAGCGAGCTTGACGGCCGCCGGGCTGTCGTAGCGGATCTTCATCTTGAGCAAGAGATCGGCCCAGCCCATGACTCCAAGTCCGATGCGACGGTTGGCTTTGGTCATGTGTTCGATCTCGGGGAGCGGATACTTGTTGACATCGATGACGTCGTCGAGGAAACGCACGGCCAGGGAGATCGTCCGGCCGAAGCGCTCCCAGTCGAAGAAATCTTTGCCCCTGGGGCTGAAATAATGGCTGAGGTTGATCGAACCCAAATTGCAGGATTCGTACTCATGAAGCGGCTGCTCCCCGCATGGGTTGGTGGCCCGGATAAGACCCAGGCGCCGGGTTGGGTTCTGGGCATTGATGCGGTCGATGAAGATCAATCCGGGATCGCCCACGGCCCAGGCTGATTCGACGATCAGCTCGAAAACCGGCCGGGCCTTCTTCCGGGCAACAGCCCTATTGTGGTACGGGTCGATGACGTCATAGAGGCCGTCGTTCTTGACCGCTTCCATGAAGACGTCGGTGGCCGCCACGGAGATGTTGAAGTTATTGACGCTGCGCCCGTCGATCTTCATTCTGATGAACTCTTCGATGTCGGGATGATCGACGCGCAGGATGCCCATGTTAGCGCCGCGGCGAGTGCCGCCTTGCTTGACGGCTTCGGTGGCGGCGTCGATGACCCGGAGGAAGGAGACCGGGCCCGAGGCGATACCCTGGGTTTTCTTGACAAAGCTCCCTTTGGGGCGGAGGCGGCTGAAATCGAAACCCGTGCCGCCGCCTTCTTTGTGGACGAGCGCGGCGTTCTTGACTGTCTCGAAGATTGAGGGGAGAGAATCCTCAATGGGCAGGACGAAGCAGGCGCTCAGGCACATGTTGCGGCCCGCTCCGGTCAGGGTCGGGCTGTTGGGGAGGAAATCGCGGGCCATCATGGCCTGGAAGAAGCGCCCGGACCAGAGATCCCGGTCCTTTTTCGTTTTCTCGGCCGAAGCGATGTAACACGCGACCCGCTGGAAGAGGTCGGCCGGCTCCTTGTCCAGGAAATCCCCCTGTTCGTTGCGCATGAGATAGCGGGCGCGGAGGATCTTGAGGGCGTTTTCGGTGAAGGGTTTCGGCTCCGGCATGGCACCTCTCCTTTTGAATTGATGTAATTTATAAGTTCAGTAAATCAACTACCGATAGTATATCCGAAGACGCGGCTACTATCAATAGCGCCTCGTTCGCTTTTGTCTGAAAAGAAAGGGGTCAGGTCTTAACAATTAACAAATTCTATGGGGCGCCTTGATTTGTTAAAAGTTAAGACCTGACCCCTGCTTATTCCTGAGGGCGCCCTTTTTTGAGGCGATAGTCGCTTCCTTGTCCAGCCGGTGGTCCACTCGGAGGTCGATGTGGATTCTTTTTGCGCCCATCTTCAGGATGGCCTCATGGGCCTCTTCGATGACCTTGAACAGCGTCGCCAGGTCGGGCGCCTCGATGGTCGTCGACATCCCGCCCGTCTCGTTGGCCAGCCCGGAGGCCTCGATGACCCGGATGGCTTCTTTAACGAAGCGGCTGACGGATGAACCCTCACTCGTCGGAAAAATGGCCAGTTCGGCGATGATCATTATACGACTCCATTGGTTTGCTCTTTCATCTTAACAATACCGGGGTTAAGGCGCAATGGCCGCAGGTGACACGGAATTGCCACTAGATAATTATCTTTGCGAGCCGATGCAGCGAACGATGGGTAGCGGGAGGCGCTTCAATCCGGCCCTTTGGGCCGTCCCGAGCACGACGAGGGATCCCATCAAATAGTCATGAGATCACCACGGGCCCGACAGGTGCTCGCGATGAAAGAGAGATGTTCTTTCGAACGGCAATCTTGAGAGGTGAACGGTTGATTTTTGAGTTTGAGTCGCTATAATTGATTGAGCCGCCGGGAAGGTTCATGCGGCGGCAGACTGGGAGGAAGATATGCCGAGTGAACTTCCGGAAATGGGCAAGATTTCCGCCGAGGTCTTCGATGAGCTGATCTACCCCCGCCTCGGCCGGCGGCGGAAAACGGTCCTGGTTGGCCCCCAGCACGGGGTGGATATCGGTGTGGTCGATATCGGCGGAGGGAAAGTCATGGCCCTGACCACGGATCCGGTGTTCATCGTCCCCGAGTACGGGTTCGAGCGGGCGGCCTGGTTCGCCATTCACATCCTCTGCTCGGACGCCGTCACCTCGGCACTCCGGCCGACCTATCTCTCCATCGACCTCAACCTGCCGCTGGAGATGACCAGGGCCGAGCTCGATACGGTCTGGAAGACGATGGACGTCGAGTGCAAGAAGCTGGGCGTGGCCATCGTTTGCGGCCATACCGCCCGCTACGACGGCTGTCATTACCCGATGGTCGGCGGCGCCACAGTCATCAGCATCGGCCAAAAATCGCGCTATGTCACGCCCCAGATGGCCAAGCGGGGAGACGTCGTGGTCATTACCAAGGG
>JBAUIH010000289.1:0-8342 GCA_049682755.1 Candidatus Aminicenantales bacterium
CAGAACGACTTTGACGGAGTGGATCTCTTGCGGCGCAATCTCGAAGATGTTTCGGTCGAGGACGACGAGGTCGGCGGCTTTGCCGGGCTCGATCGAACCCCGAGTTTTCTCTTCGAAGCTCAGGAAGGCGCCGTTTTTCGTATAGGCGGCGACGGCCGTGGGGAGGTCGACGAGTTCATTGGGGAGCCAGACCGGTCCGTCCGGTCCCGCCGGGTCGCGGCGCGTCACCGCTACCTGGATGGCGTCGAGCGGGTTGAGCGACGAAACAGACCAGTCGCTGCCGCCGGCAAAGAGGCCGCCGCTCCTGACGACACTCCCGATGGGGTAAAGGCGAGCGGAACGCTCGGGCCCGAGGATCGGCTCGGTGAGCTGAGTGATATAGGTATCGGGATAGGCCCAGAGCGCCTGGAAATTGGCCACGGCGCCGAGTTCATGAAATCTCGGGATATCCGCCGGGTCGATCATCTCGAGATGGGCGATGTGGTGGCGGGAATCCCGCGGGCCGTTGGCCTTCCGGGCCGCCTCGAAGGCATCAAGGGTCATCCGGACGGCCCGGTCCCCGATGGCGTGGACGTGGATCTGGAATCCCGCTTTATCGAGGGCGACGGCCAGGCGGTTGAACTCCTCGCTTTCCAGGATGGGCTTACCGCAGTCGCCGGGCCTGTCGAGGTAGGGCTCGAGAAGAGCCGCAGTGTGGGACTCGATGACGCCGTCGGCGAAGATCTTGGCGGCCGTGGATTTCATGATCCGGCCTCGATACAGATCGCTCTTTTTGACAAGCTCATCGACCTGGGCGGGTCCTTGAACGGGATCGACATAGATCGAGGCCAACACCCGCACCGTCATCTCCCCGCTCCGGTCAAGCTTCGCATAGGCATCGAGAAGTTTTTCGTCGGCGCTCGCCTCGATGATCGAGGTGATGCCAAAACGGTTGGCCAGGGCCATCCCCGACCGCAGGCCGTTCAGATACTCCTCTTCAGTGGGCTCCGGGATGAGCCGGCCGACGATTCCCATGGCCGCCTCCCGGAGGGTTCCCGACGGCTCATTCGTGCCCGGCTTCCGCTCGATCCGGCCGTTCTCGGGGTCCGGCATCTTGGCCGTAAGGCCGGCCAATTCGAGAGCGCGGGAATTCACCCAGGCCGAGTGACCGTCGGCCGCCGAGAGATAGGCCGGACGGTCGGGGACCAGGACGTCCAGCTCCTCTTTGGTCGGGTTCGCGCCCGGGAAAACGGGGAGAGCCCAGCCCCCGCCTGTGATCCAGTTTTTTTGGGGATTCTCCTCCGCATAGGCGCGGATCCGGGCGAATATCTCCTCTTTTGTCTGAAGGTCGTTGAGGTTGCACTGGGCGAGTTCCATGCCGCCCGAGATCAAGTGGACGTGCGAGTCCTGGAATCCCGGCAGGACCATCTTCCCGGCGAGGTCGATGATTTTTGTCGCCTCGGTCCGATATTTTTCAACTTCTGAACTCCGGCCGGTGAACACGATCTTCCCGCCGGCGATAGCAACCGCTTCCGCCCAGGGACTAGACTCGTCGAGCGTGTAAACTGCGGCGTTTTTCAGGATGACCTCGGCAGCAGGACGTTTCCCGCCTCCCCGGCAGCCGAAACCCAAAATCAGAAAAGAAACGAGAATCGCGAAAAAGACAGGCCTCCGGCAGGCCAGACGGAAAGACAATTTTCTCTGATTTGGCATGGGCGAATTATATGCTCAGCAAGTCTTTCTCACAACTTCTATATTGAGCCGTATGGCTCATTCCCGGAAAAGCCGCGCTCCCCAGCCGCATTCGACGGCGAAGGTCATGCACCTCGCGAACATCTCCTCATCGAAATCCGGACAGCGGAGCCCTCTTCGTCGGAGGACCGGTCCGGCTTGTTTTGTCTCAAAAACCCGCCGGTCCTTCATGTAAGGCCCGTAAGCCTCCAGATAACTGTCAAAAACCGTTTCCAGGGGATTCCGCGGTCTTCCCGCGAGTTCTTCCGCAGGGAGGGCGACGATCCCCCCGATATTGAACAACGCCTGTGTCCACTCGATGATGTCTTCGATCCTCGTCAGCCGCGCATTGGCGATATGGAAAATTCCCTTGCCACGGTCTTCTTCCCGAATTGCAACAAAAACGTCGACGAAAAAATCAACCGGGACAAGGTTGACGCCGCTCCCATCTTCAACCCCGATCCGGATGGGCATGATCGTCCGGCCGTCTCCGTCCAGATGAATCCCCAGTTCGGCCGCCCTCCGGCCGCCGCGCTCCCGGATGTCCGTCTCACCAAGATGCTTGAGAAAAAGGGCCGTTCGAACGGGGTAGTAGAGAGCGTTGAAGAGAAGGCTGCGGCCGGTCCGGCTGTGTCCATAAACGATCGTCGGCCGCAGGATCGACAGCCGGATGCCGGCGCTGGCGCATCGATCCCAAGCGAGCCGCTCGGACCGGCACTTCGTCTCTTCATAGACGTTGGTGAAGGCCAAAGGACTCGCCAATTCTTCCGGGCAGGACCCGGCGTTGACTCCGGCCACATAGGCCGTGCTGACCAGGTGGAAGCGCTTGCACCCGCTCCGCTCGGCCAAGTCAAGGACATGGTAAAGTCCTGCGACATTAACAGCCTCCACTCCGGTTCGCTTCCTCTCAGCGAATGAGGTGTTTGATGCACAGTGGACAATCTCGTCCACTTCTCGGAGCAGGGCCGCCGCGTCCGGGGCCAATCCAAGGTCGGGGCTTTCCAGTTGGCCTTTGATGACGCGGACCTTTTTCTTTTTGCCGGGCTCGACGCCGTGCCAGTCAAGAAGCCGCCTGACACGCTCCTCGGCCGGAATTCCCTTTTTGGATCGGACCAGAAGAATGACCTCATTCCCCTGCTTGATCAGCCGGGCGGCGATATGGCTCCCTAAAAAGCCCGTGCCTCCTGTGACGAAGATCATCGGTAGAGAAAACCCTCCTTTCTGGAACAGCCCTGACCGAACACGTATTTAAGGGAGATCACTCCTTTGGTCCGCTCCGCCAGTCTGTCGAGCCAGGGCTCGATCTCGGCCAGCGCCCGGCCGATCTTCTCCCGTTCTGCGGGTTCGGTGTGGTCGATATAATAATCGTATTCCAGCATCGCCCGCTTTCCCAAGTCCATGGGTGTCAGGAATCCGAAATCGTGGTCCAGGTCATGGTCCGCGGCGATCCTGGCAAATTCGGCGTTGACGTGGTTGATGACATCGTGCTTGTCGATCGGCGCATAGACAAGGAAAGCGACGACGTGTTTGTGCCGGCCCATCCGGGCGCTCAGGATCCGATGCATGTTGAGCCAGGTCATGTCCGTCATCTCCGGCCGGGCATAGAGTCCGGCATAGGATTCCCGGAGGCCTTCCTCCACGGCGGAGGCAATCGTCTGGGGCGATGGATCGAGAGCCGCTTCCACCAGCGGCTTCATCTCCGGCCGGCAGATGAACTCGTAGGGAGGCCGTCCCGCTTCAAACCCCTTGACCAGGTCCAGCCATTCCCTGTCCAAAAGCCGGGGAAGGCCAAGCACCATAGTCCGCCACAGGCCGCTGTCGATTACCGTGCCGGCCAGCTTTCGGATGGAGTCCCGGGCGAACCGGTCGCCGATGACGAAGACGACATAGCGGATTCCCATGGCCTCCGGAAGGGCCTCTTTCAGCCGGGCGGCCAACGTATTGGATGGGGACATGAATGTGGCCACGTAGTGGACGCCGAGGACGGCGACGGCCAGGCCGATCCGCCGCCGGCCCAGCTCGCGGGCCAGGCTCACGGCCTCGTCGAAATCCCAGAAAGGGACAAGGAGCCCGTCTTCGTCGTCGGTGGTCGGCTGAAGCTTGACCAACGCCTCCGTGCAGATCCCGGGCGCGGGGATGACGGCGTTCTCGAAGGCGAAGACGTTGGGCGCTTTCTTGTCGTTGAGATGGAATATGTTTCCCGCCGCATCGACGAATTCCATGTCGATGAACCCGTCGGCCGCGGTGCCGTAGACGTTCGACCAGGTGGAAAACGTCCCCGTGCAAACGATGTTGCCGCAGACCGTGGCCGCCGGCTCCGCGGTGTTGACGCGGAGGCCGTGCCGGGAGACTTCCTGCTGCAATTCAAACGAGGTGACCCCCGGCCCGACGGCGACGCTCCAGTTGTCCTTGTCGACGGCCATCCGCCTCATCCTCTGCATGTCGAGGACGATCCCGTCGCTGAAAACGAACCCGAAGACGGAGCTGCCATTCCCCCTGACGACAAAGCGCAGGCCAAGTTCATTGGCCAGGTGGACTACGGCTGCGACTTCCTCCCGTTTGCCGGGGAGGACGACGTACCGCGGCATCTTCATATCCGCCAGGGGAAAGGGATCATTCGCATAAGTGATGAGCACCGCCGGGTCATTCGTCGCCCACTCGTTACCGACAATCTCCCGCAGGCGCTGGAGAGCCTCGTCCGGTTCAACCACCACCGGCTTTTCCCCGGCCTTCAAGAAATCATCGACCCGGTCTTTGAGCGCCTTCATGACCTGGAGCGGCCGCAACCCGGTGACAAAATGGCACTGCAGGTCACAGATACCGCAGAGCGTGCAGGTCTCGGCGATACGGACGAGTCCTTCTGTGACCGGGATGAGGTTTGCGGCCAAGGCCGCGTAAAGATCCATCCGTCCTTGAGGATAGTAGCTCACATAATGGTATCTCTTCCCCGGAGGACAAAGCCCGGTGCCGAGGTAGTCGATCTTGCACATGGCGTAGTGCCGGCACTGAGTCGCCGTCCGTAAAATCTTGTCTTCGGGCTCGGCCATATTCAATCTCCTGGTTCTTTGATTTAGCAACCGGACATCACCGCCTTATCTTATGGATTTCATCATCGGGACACAACCTAAAACAAGAGACAGCAACGCACCCATTCCCCACCCTCTCCCTGCGCCCTCCCCCATCAAAGGGGGAGGGATTTTTAAAAAATTGGACCTCACATTTTCCTTTCGAATGTCGTTTTCGTCATATCGGTTGATTTCCGGACCCCTTCCGGCCATAATGGCACGAAGGAAAAACGAGACCCATGGAAAATGCATATCCATCGGCTCCTTGTCCCGACAAATCCCGGCTCGAACTGCCGCGCGTCCTTGGGCTCGGGGACATTGTGGCGATCGTCGTGGGCGGCGTCATCGGCTCGGGGATCTTCCTCGTCCCGGCAGACATCGCCCGGGCGGTCGGGGCTCCGCTTCTCATCTTCGCCGTCTGGATCGCCGGCGGCCTGCTCAGCTACTTCGGCGCCCTCTCCTTCGCCGAGCTGAGCGCCTCCATGCCCGAGGCCGGCGGGAGCTACAACTTCCTCCGCGAATCTTACGGCCCGCTCCCGGCCTTCCTTTTCGGCTGGACGCTCTTCCTGGTCATCGATTCGGGGGCCATCGCCACCCTGGCCGTTGCCTTCTCCTCCAACTACCTTCCCTACTTCGTCAATATCTCCCCTCTCGGTCAGAAGCTCGTCGCCGTCGTCTTCCTTCTTTTTCTTGTCGCCGTCAACTATGTCGGCGCCCGGTGGGGAGCCAACCTGCAGAACGTCCTGACCATCATCAAGTTCGGCGCCCTGGTGGCCATCTGCGGCACTGTCTTCCTTTTCGCCAAGGGAAGCGCTTCCCACTTTGTCGAGCCGGCACCGTCCGCGCTCTCGCGCGGATTTTTCGGCAGCTTCGGCATCGCCCTCGTCGCCTCTCTCTGGGCTTACAAGGGCTGGGATTCCGCAGCTTACAGCGCCGGCGAGGTCAAGCGCCCCGGCCGGAACCTTCCTCTGGGCCTCCTCGTCGGCACGCTGATCGTGATCGGAATCTACATCGTCACCAACCTCGCCTATCTCTACGCCGTGCCGGCGGGCGAGATGGCCAACTCACCGCGCATCGCCAGCGACATCATGAGGACGATCGTCGGTCCGGTCGGAGGGGCGATCATCGCCGTCATCATCCTCTTCTCCATCACCGGGGCCGCCAACCAGAACTTCCTCTGCTCGCCGCGGGTCTATTTCGCCATGGCCAGGGACGGCCTCTTCTTCCGGAGGATCGCCGACGCCCATCCCCGCTTCCTGACGCCGCATATCTCGATCATCGCCCTCGGCCTCTGGAGCCTGATCCTTACTCTGCTGCTGGAGACTTTTCAGGCCCTCTTTACCTACGTCATCTTCGGCCAGTGGCTCTTCTTCGGACTGACCGTGGCGGCAGTCTTTGTCCTCCGAAAAAAGCGTCCGGATCTGCCCCGACCATACAAAACCTGGGGCTATCCGGTGACGCCGATCGTCTTCATCCTGTCCGCCCTCTTCATCTCGTTCAACAGCCTCCTCCAGCAGCCCAAGGAATCCTTGTTCGGTCTGCTGATCATCTTCCTGGGGCTCCCGGCCTACTTCTATTGGAAAAGGAAGTCCCGATGAATCCGGATCGTATCGTCGAAATGGCCAGCGCCTTCTACGAGTCGAGCGTCCTGTTTGCCGCCTCCGACCTCGGCATTTTCGGGAAACTGGCTGAATTCGGCGAAGCCGACGCGGATGCAGTGGCGGCGGCCTGCGGCCTCGACGGCCGGGGGGGACGCCTGCTCCTCGATGCTTGCGCAGCCCTCGGGCTTCTTCTCAAAACCGAGGACCGCTACCGCAACAGCCCCGAGGCGGCCGCCTTCCTCGTACCCGGCTCGCCGGGCGACCTGAGCGGGGCCATCCGCTACAACCGCGATGTTTATGGGGCATGGGGAAAGCTCAAGGAGATGGTCCGGACCGGGAAGCCGGTCGAACGACCGGAGCTCCATCTGGGCGAGGACCCGGAACGAACCCGCACTTTTGTCCTGGCCATGCACGGCCGGGCGCTGGGGATCGGGCAGGCCGTCGTGCCGCTTCTCAAGCTCGCCGGCAAGAAGAAGCTTCTAGACGTCGGCGGTGGTCCGGGGACGTATTCAATACTGATCTCCCGGGCTTTTCCCGGGATTGAATGCATTGTGCTTGACCTTCTCGAGGTCATCCGGGTGGCCGAAGAGCTGATCCACCAGGCGGGAGCGCAGGACCGGGTAAAAACCCTGAGCGGCGATTATCATAAAACTCCGTTTCCGGGGGACCAGGACGCCGTCATCTTCTTCGGCGTCCTCCATCAGGAAAGTCCGGAAGCCATCCGCAACCTCCTCTCCCGGGCTGATCAGGCCATGGCCCCTGGCGGTGTGCTCTATGTGCTCGATATGATGACAGATGCCAGTCAGACCCGGCCGAAGTTCTCGACGCTTTTCGGCCTGAACATGGCGTTGACGACACCTCACGGCTGGGTTTTTTCTGAAGACGAGCTCAAGGGATGGCTCCAAGAAACCGGGTTCGCCGATTTCCACTGCCGCCCCCTGCCGCCGCCGATGCCGCATTGGCTGGCCTCGGCCAAAAAAGCATGAGCAATGAATTTATCTTCAAGGGCAGGCTCACCCAGAATATTACCCGCTCCCCTATCCTCGCCCACCAAGAGGATGTGTCGTAATTACGATCTGTTATTGCGACGCAGTCTTCCAAGGGGGGAAGGAATTGGACGGGAAATTCACTTATCTTCCTCCCCTGGTGGGAGGAGGTGTGGAGGAGGGGGATATTTTAGCATACACAGACTGCCCGCAGGACCATGAGATGATAACAAGTGGTTCTGGACGGATGCGGAGGACAAGTCGCATACCCAGTTCAAGGGAAAGCCGTCGCCGGCCCGGGCCAAGCTCGGTCTCACCCTGGAGCTTCTGAAAAATTTCTAGCAAAGAATTGGGGACAGTATATTATTTTCCGAATTTTCTCCGGCCTGCACGACCTCCGGGCGAGAAAGGGAAATTCATATATTGTCACCAATTTTGCTGCGATTGAAGTCGGCCACCGCACAATAGAATGCCTCAAGGTTCGCCAGCGGGGTCCCGGAGGGGATGTCGCAGCCCGAAGAAATGATGAAATTCTGATACTCCTTCGTAGCCTCTAGAAGCACCTGTGTCGCTCGCGCCACCGTCTCCGGGCTGCCGCTATGGAAGACTGCGGACGGGTCGAGATTCCCCCCCAGGATAACACGGCGCCCGCCGGTCGGAAAGTCGCCAGCGTCCCTGCCGCCTACCTTTTCGAGCGCCGCGACGATGTCCATGGGCGCGCCGAAATGGTAGATCCCGGCGCCCGCTTCGAGCGTCTTCTCGAGATGGATGAGCTTGGCGCCGCAGTTGTGGAGGATGACCGAGAAGTCGGGGGTATCGGCGGCCTCGACAATCCTTCTCACGAACGGCGCCGAGAACCGGCCCACAGCGCCCGGTGAGAGGAGGCCGGCCGCCGGCTCGGCCATGACGACGCCCCAGGCCCCGGCTTCGCGGAAAGCGACCGCATAGCGGACGAGGAATGCCGTAACCCGCTCAAGAAG
>JBAUIH010000290.1:0-20185 GCA_049682755.1 Candidatus Aminicenantales bacterium
GTGAAATCCACGGGGTGGGCCGCGAGAATGCGGGCGGCTTCCATGGTCGCCGCCGCGCCGCTGGCATTGTCATCCGCGCCGGGAGCGAATACAGTCCTGTCGTTGGAAATGGAATCGTAGTGACCGCAGATGATGAGCACGTCACTGGGGTAGACGTGGCCGGGAGCTTCGGCGATGACATTTCTCGAGACGGCGTCCGCACTGTACGGGATATCCTGGAAACGGACATCGAGACCGAGGCCTTGATAATAATTGGAGATGAACCGGGCGGCGGCATCGCAGTTGGGCGTGGAAACGTAGCGGGTCTGGAAATTCTGGAGGGCCTGGACGAGGCCACGGAGATTTTCCTCGGATATCTGGTCGGCGATTTGGCTGACGAGGTCGTTGACCGGTTGAGGGAGAAGGACCCTTTCCTCCATTGAAAGAGCCGGCCTGAGATAAGGGAGGATGGTGGTTGTGGGCAGCGGTTTGCGGGGAAGACGGGGGGGAAGAGCCGCCGCCGGATCCCCGGCTTCGGTCCAGAAGAGAAAGGTACCCGCCTCGACCTTCGCCAGGCGGCCCAGGCCGCCGAGGTCCTTCTGGACCGAAGGAGCCAGCGAAGGCAGCAGGAAATAGGTCTTACCGCGCGCATCCAGGTCGAGCACGTCCACCGGAATCCCCGACCCTATGAGGGCGCGGATGTCCTGACGGTCTGCCCGCGCCAGAAAGCAGGTCCCGAGCTCCTGGACAACACCGATCTGGAGCCGAGTCAACACACCGAGGAGACCGGGGTCCCCTTTCTGGATCTGGACGAGCCGGACAGGTTCGAAGAACGACGGAAGGCCGGCAATGCCGAGAATAAATAAAAGAAGAAGCACGCCTTTGAAATTTTTCACCATTTCTATTTAACCAGATAACGGGTGAAATAATCAATCCGGCCAGTCAAGCTACGCTTCGAACGGATGAAAATGCGACGGGGCTCTTGCCGGCGGATTGTCCTTCAGTCTTCGGCTTGACGTTCCGAGAAGGCGAGCCGCTTGAGCTGGTCCAGATAGATGCGCCGCGCCTCGAGGAAGAAATTCTGATATCCCTCCTGTCGGAAATCCGGATATGTCCAAGGAAGCAGGCGGACGGCGGTCTTGGTGAACAGGAGCTCGAGGTGGGCGTAGATTCCGTGCCGGAGGGGAACACGGTGGGCGAAATCCTTGGCGGTGGCCATGATCAGTGCGGAACGGGTCAGGATACCGGGATCGAGATTGACCAGCCGGGTCTTCCCGGCGAACGCTTCCCGCATTTCTTCTTCGAGAGAGTTGGTCCGGACCTTGATCTCGCTGAGCGACTCGGGGGGGATGAGCGGAGCGAAGCTGAGGAACAGCCGGCTCAGGTTCTTCCCCATCTGCCGGTCATAATAGTCCGTCGTGTTGAAGGGAAATACCGGGCTCTTCAGATCGACCGCGCCATGAAGAGAGATCAAGGCCTTTTCCACTTCGACAAAATACCGGTCCTCCGAGGAGATGATGCCAACGATGAGTTTGGCGGGAGTGAAAGGCTTGGCTTCGGCCATCACCAATCACCTTAAGCCAGAGAGGCGCAAAAAGCAACCGGCCATCCCGGATCGGCCGCTCATTGACCGTGACCCGGGCTTTCCCTATAATGAGGGCAACATGAAGTGGGTTTACATCGAAGACATCGGGCGGCACTGCGGCGCTGACGTTGAGATCAGGGGCTGGGTTTATCACAAACGCTCGAGCGGCAAAATCCGTTTTCTGATCGTCCGCGACGGGACGGGTTTTCTCCAGGCGACCATCTTCAGCTCCGAAAAAGACCACCCCCTGTTCCATCAGTTCGATGCCCTGACCCGGGAATCCTCGGTCATCATCCGCGGTACGGTCCGGGAGGAAAAACGTTCTCCCGGCGGCTACGAAGTCACCGTCAAAGATATGCGAACGCTCCAGATCGCCCAGGAGTATCCCCTCACGCCCAAAGAGCACAGTACGGCTTTTCTCATGGAACACCGGCATCTTTGGTTGCGGTCACGCAAGCAGCACGCCGTCCTCCAGATCCGGGCCGAGGTCATCCGGGCCATCCGCGATTTCTTCGACGGGCGCGGCTTCCGTTTGATGGATACTCCTGTCCTGACACCGAGCGCCTGCGAAGGGACGACAACCCTTTTTGAAACCGCCTATTTCGACCAGAAGGCCTATCTGGCGCAGAGCGGACAGCTCTATAATGAAGCCACGGCCGCCGCCTTCGGCAAGGTCTACTGCTTCGGCCCGACGTTCCGGGCGGAAAGATCCAAGACCCGCCGCCACCTCCTCGAATTCTGGATGGTCGAGCCCGAGGTGGCCTTTGCCACCCTCGAAGACACGATCGAGCTGGGCACCGATCTTGTCCTTTTCATCGTGGAGAGAGTGCTCTCGCGGCGCCGCACCGACCTCGAGGACCTGGAAAGGGATCCCCGGCCTCTAGAGGCCATCAGCAAGCCCTTCGTCCGCTTCACTTACGAAGACATCATCCCCAAGCTCCGGGAAAAGGGATCCGTCATGGCCTCCGGAGACGACTTCGGAGCTGCCGAAGAGACACTGATCTCGGAACTGTCGCCCGGCCCCGTCTGCATCACCCATTTTCCCGCCAAGATCAAGGCCTTTTACATGCAGCCGGATGCGGCCCGTCCCGACTTGGTCCTGGGCGTCGATTTCATGGCCCCGGAAGGCTATGGCGAGATCATCGGCGGCGGCCAGCGCATTCACGATCTTTCGCTATTAGAGCAGCGCCTGCAGGAACATCAGCTGCCGCGTGAAGCCTACGAATGGTATCTGGACCTTCGCCGCTACGGAGCCTGTCCTCATGCCGGGTTCGGCCTGGGAGTCGAGCGGACGGTCTCCTGGATGTGCGGGATCAAGCATATCCGCGAGACCATCCCCTTCCCCCGCCTTCTTTATCGCCTGTATCCCTGACGGTCCGACGAGAATGCCGCCATCCCATCGCCGCCCCACGGCCGCCCTCACGAGCTACGGGTGCGCCAAGAACCTGGTGGATAGCGAGGTCATGCTCGGGTACTTGCGCCGGGCGGGTTATAACCTCACCATCCAACCCGAGAAGGCCGATGTTCTCATTCTCAACACCTGCGGATTCATCCAGCCGGCTCGAGACGAGGCCGAAGAGGCGATCAGGAACGCCCTCTCTCTCAAACTCAAGGAGAGAGGCAAGACCGTCGTTGTGGTCGGTTGCTATGTGGAGAGGTATCGGGCCGATTTGGAACGGCGCCACCCGGAGGTTGATGTGTGGCTGGGCGTAAAGGATTTCGATCACATTGTCGAGGCCGTCGAGGGGAGCCCCTACCGCCGCGGCCGTAAGACTTTCCTTTTGGGGCAAGAGACGCCCCGCCTGCTGTCGACACCTGGCTCTTGGGCGTATTTGAAGATATCCGAGGGCTGTTCCCATGAATGCGCGTTTTGCGGCATCCCCTTGATCAAAGGCCCTTATCGGTCGCGGAGCGTCGCCTCGATCGTCGTCGAGGCGCGGAAACTGGGAGCCCGCGGCGTCAAAGAAATCAATCTCATCTCCCAGGACACGACCTATTTTGGCCGCGATAGAGGGCGAAAGAGCGGTCTCGTCGGACTGCTCCGCCGGCTGGTCGAGGTGCCGGGGATCCGCTGGATCAGAATGCTCTACGGGTATCCGGAGGAGATCACGCCTGATCTTCTCGACGTCATGAAGGAAGACAAGATCTGTCCCTATCTGGATATTCCCTTTCAACATTCCGACCGCAGCCTTCTGCGGGCGATGAAGCGAGGCCTGGATGGGAAAAGAGCCCTCCGCCTCATCGAGACGGCCCGCCAAGCGCTCCCTGACGTGGCCATTCGGACGTCTCTCGTCGTCGGCTTTCCCGGTGAAGGAAAGCGGGAGTTCGCCGGCCTGAAGGAGTTCGTTCGGGAGGCAAGGCTCGATCACCTGGGCGTTTTCACCTATTCTCCGGAAAAAGGAACCGATGCCTTTGCTTTGGGCGACCCGGTTCCGGAGAAAACGAAGATCCGCCGCCGCGAAGAGATCATGGCCGTCCAATCCGAGATCGTCGCCTCAATTCAACGGAAATACCTTCGTCGGCGGCTCGATGTCCTTGTCGATCCTTCCTTGAAGGCGGCCAACGGTGAGATTGTCGGCCGGGCTCGCTTCCAGGCCCCTGAAGTGGACGGTGTCGTCCTGGTCGAGCGCGGTTTTCCCGGTGGCCGGGCCCTCCGGTCGATCGAACAGGTTGAAATCATCTCGACGGCAGGATATGATTTACGCGGTCGAATCGTCGAATGAAATATGTCTGGAGGATCGTCGCCACTTTTTTCGGACTGGGCCTCTTCCCTATCGCCCCCGGTACTCTGACCAGCCTGGTGGTCGTCCTTATCTACCGATCTTGGATTTATGGTCTGGGTTGGCCGTATCTCCTGCTCGTTTTCCTGGCGCTCCTCGCGCTGGGAACGCCTGCCGCTTCCTTCTATTCCTCCGAGCTGAAGCGGTCCGATCCCGGCAGCGTCGTCGTCGACGAGGCCGCCGGCCAGTTCCTCGTCCTTGCTCTCGTTCCTTCTGAGTGGACATTCCTCATCGCCGGCTTTTTGCTTTTCCGATTCTTCGATATCGTCAAGCCCTTTCCCATCCGCAGGGCGGAGAGGCTTCCCGCCGGGTGGGGCATCATGGCCGATGATATCCTGGCAGCCTTGATGGCCAAGGCGGTCCTCCACCTGTTCATTTGGTTGAAGTGAAAAAAGTGCTTCCCGGCAGAGTCGAGATCATCGCTGTCGGTTCCGAGCTCCTCGGTTCCCACTTTCTGGATACGAATTCTCTCTACCTCACCGCCCGCCTCAAAGAACTGGGGTGGACCGTGGCTTTTAAAACGATCGTGGGAGACCGGCTGAATGACCTGCGGTTGCGGCTTGGCCAGGCCTTGCGGCGAACAGACCTGGTGATGGTCACCGGCGGTTTGGGTCCGACCCGGGACGATATCACCACCCCAACCGTGGCCAGGACGCTCGGCCGAAAGCGGCGTTTGGATAAGAACGTCCTTGGGGCGATCGAGAACCGCTTGTGCAGCCGTGGGATTCCCCTTTCTGCGGCCAACAGGAAGCAGGCCTATGTCGTGGAAGGCGCCAAGGTCCTCCCGAACAGGAGCGGCACCGCCCCGGGTCAATGGCTGAACACCCGTGGGAAACAGGTCATCCTTCTGCCCGGACCTCCCCACGAGCTCAAGACTATCTGTGAAGACAATGTCTGGCCGGTCCTGATGAGGAGGCGCCGCGGCTTCTTCGTCCGCGGAATCCTCAAAACGACAGGGCTGCCGGAATCGATGGTGGAAACACGGATCGCCGACCTTTATCCGAAGAGCGCCGATCTGGGCGTGACTGTGCTGGCTTCTCCCGGGCAGATCGAAATCCATGTGGAGGCCTTCTCGGTAGTGAGCCCTATCCAGGCCGCCCGCAAGCTCCAGCGGCTCAAGTTCCGGCTACTCCGCCGGTTGAAGGACTCCGCCTTCTCCCAGACCGGAGAAACGCTGGAGGAGGTGGTCGGCAACCTGCTGAGAAAACTGAAAAAAACACTGGCCGTGGCCGAATCATGCAGCGGCGGCCTGATTGGGCACCGTTTGACCAATGTTCCCGGGAGCTCCGAGTATTTCCTGGAAGGAGTGATCGCCTACCATAATGCCGCTAAAATCGACCTGTTGTGTGTCCCGGCCAAGACGATCGAAAGACATGGCGCGGTCAGTCCCCAGACTGCCCAAGCCATGGCCCGCGGCATACGAAAGAGGGCCCGGTCCGATTTTGGCTTGGCTGTCACCGGAATCGCCGGCCCGTCGGGCGGGACTCCGGAAAAGCCTATCGGCCTCGTCTTCGTCGCCCTCGCCTGGCGGGGCGGCACCACAGTTCAGGAAAACCTGTTCTTGGGAACGCGGGACAGAATAAAAATCCAGTCCGCTCAAACGGCCCTGGACGTGCTGAGGCGTCGTCTGCTCCTGGAAGTCCGGGGGGCCAAGAGGAGCAAAAAACGGTGAGGACGTTCATCGCCATCGATTTGGATGAGGCCCTGAAAAATAGCCTGGCGGCCTTTGTCGATGAACTCAGGCCGCTGGCCGGGAATGTCCGCTGGGTCGGCGCCTCTGGAATGCACCTGACCTTGAAGTTTCTGGGAGAGATACCGGAGGCGGATGCCACCGGGATTTCTTCAGCCCTGGAAGAAATCTGCCGCCGGCAGCGGCCTTTTCCGCTCGTGCTCCAAGGCACGGGAGCTTTTCCCCCCGGCCGGCGGAATCCCCGCGTCTTCTGGGTTGGTGCCGTGCCGGTTCCGGCCCTGGCTGCGCTCCAGGAGGAGATTGAAAGAGAGATGGGAAAGCGGGGATTTGAGCGGGAAAATCGACCCTATCGTCCTCATCTCACTCTTGGCCGGGTCAGGTTTCCTGCCCCTCTTGATCCCCTGATCCTGGAGTTGGAGCGACACAAAGAGCGGCTATTCGGGGAGATGAACGTCCAGCGTTTGGTTTTCTTCCGGAGCCTGCTCAAGCCCTCTGGAGCCGAATACACGATCCTTAAGGAGCTCGATCTCGGATGACCATTGTCTGGCTGGTGTTGGCCTATTTGATCGGCTCTCTCCCCTCAGGTTATCTGATCTTCCGGCTGAAGGAGAATGCAGATATCCGCCGCTTCGGGAGTCAGAGCACTGGAGCCACCAATGTCCTCAGGCTGAGAGGCTGGCGATATGCCGCACCGGTCGCCCTGGTCGATGTCCTGAAGTCGGCTCTTCCGGTCTGGCTGGCGTTGAGATCTTTTCCGGCTGACCACAGGGTCGCTTTCGGCGTTGCTTTCATGGCCGTCCTCGGACATTGCTTTCCTGTGTATATCAGGTTTAGAGGCGGCAAGGGTGTCGCCACCGCTATGGGGGCCTTTGCCGTGTTGGCGACAGGGCCGTTTTTCTTGAGTCTGGCCGTTTTTGCCGGCATTGTGGCGGCCACCCGGTATGTCTCTCTCGGGTCGCTGCTGGCCACGCTCTCTTTTCCCCTGGCCGTTTTTCTGTGGCGTGGGGACAGAGGACTCGCCCTGCTCGGCTTGGCGATTTTTATGCTGATCGCTCTCCGGCATCCCGGCAATATCAAACGGCTGGTCAAGCGGCAGGAAAGAAAGCTCGGACAGAAAATCAACGAGGAAAATGCCTAGATGAACGCGGCGGTGATCGGTGGAGGAAGCTGGGGCTCGGCTTTCGCTCTTCACCTGGGTCGTCTCCACCAGAAGACGCTCCTGTGGGTCCGGGAAACCGAGGTTTATAAAGACCTTCGGGAAAATCACCGGAACGGCACTTTCCTGCCGGGTTTTGAATTTCCGTCGGAGGTCTCCTTCTCGAATGACATCCAGGAGACGGCCGCCTTCGCTCCGGTCCTTTTCGTGGCCGTTCCGTCACGCTTTTGCCGACAGGTCTTTATTGATATTGCACCCGTCCTAAAGTCGGGTCAGATCGTTGTCAGCCTGACGAAGGGGATAGAAGAGAGCTCACTGAAAAGGATGACCGAAGTGATGGCCGAGGTCTTTTCCCGGCCGGCACTTCCGCGGCTGGCCGTTCTCAGCGGGCCGAGCTTCGCCCGGGAAGTGGCCGGCGAGCTTCCCACCGCCGTGGTCGTCGCCTCCGAAGACACGGAAGTAGCTCAAGCCATCCAGCGTTTCGTCTCCAATATTCAGTTCCGGGCCTACACCAGCGGGGATGTCATCGGGGTGGAACTGGCCGGCGCCGTGAAAAACGTGATCGCGGTGGCCGCCGGGATCTCGGACGCTCTACACTTCGGCCACAATCCCCGAGCGGCCCTGATCACCCGGGGTATCGCCGAAATGACCCGCCTCGGTCTCCGCTGCGGAGCCCGGAAAGAAACATTCCTGGGCCTGGCCGGAATTGGAGACCTGGTCTTAACCTGCACGGCCCAACAGAGCCGCAATTATCATGTCGGCCATGAACTGGGCAAGGGGCGGCCGCTGTCCGAAATCCAAGCGGAAACGAAAATGGTGGCCGAAGGGATCACCACGACCCTGTCCGTTAGAGCCCTCGCCGGCCGAGAGGGCGTCGAAATGCCGATCTGCGCCGAGGTTTATCGAGTTCTTTATGAGAACAAAAATCCAGAGGAATCCTTGCGGGATTTGATGTTGCGGACTCTTAAGGTAGAATAGAGGCAACATTCCAAATGGTGAGGTGACGATGAACAGAGCGATGATTGTCTTGATCGGGTTGTGTTTAAGCCTGGTGACCTGCGCCTCCTCCCAGAAAAAGCTCCAGGAGGCGAGAGAGAAGGATCCCCAATATCAATATTCTCTGGGTGCTTTCCACCTGAACAGCAACAACTTGGACGAGGCTCTCAAGTTTTTCCAAAGAGCTCTTGCCCTGGATTCGCGCCATTTCCAGTCGTTGAACGCCATGGGACTTATCTATTCCATGAAGGGCAACTTCGCTGAGGCCGAGAGATTTCTCCTCAAGTGTCTGGAGATCTCACCCGGGTTTGTCGAAGCCCGGAACAACCTGGGCGTGGTCTATCAGGAGATGGGTTTCCCCGATCGGGCCGAGGCCGAGTTCAAGAAAGTAATCGCCGATCCGGCTTATCCCACCAAAGAATCTCCGTATTTCAACCTGGCCAGGCTGTATTCGATCCGTCAGGACTGGGATAACGCTCTTTTCTATGCGGACAAGGCGATCCAGGCCAATCCCCGGTATCACATGGGCTATGCTTTGAGGGGATTGATCATGGAGCGGCAGGAAAAATTCAACGAGGCGGTCAAATCTTACAAAGAAGCGCTCAAGCTGGTCCCCGATGACGTCAGTTTCAATTTCAGCCTCGCCGCCGCTTATTTCAAGAACGGGGAGTTTCGTTCCGCCGAAGAGATCCTGGAGAAAATCTTGCCCCGGATCTCTGATCCGGAGATGAAAAAGGACGCCGACTCTTATCTGAAATCAATCCGGGAGAAAGAGAGAAGCCGGCACGAGGACTAGGTTCCCTCTTCCCACGCTGCCAGATAGCGTTTCTGCTCGGCGGTCAACCGGTCGATCCGGACGCCCATCGACTTCAGCTTAAGGCGGGCGATCTGTTCATCGATTTGCCGGGGAACGCCGTACACCTCTTTGGCCAGAGCTTGGGCCTTCGTGCTGAGATAGAGGACGCTCAGGGCCTGGTTGGCAAAGCTCATGTCCATGACCATGGCCGGGTGCCCCTCAGCGGCCGCCAGATTGATCAGCCGGCCTTCCCCCAAAAGAAAGATCTTTCGGCCGTTGCGCAGTTCGTACTCCTCCACGAACTCCCGGATGCGGCGCTTTCTCTTGGCCAGGGACGCGAGGGCGGGGATGTCGATCTCGACGTTGAAATGGCCGGAATTGGCGATGACGGCGCCGTCCTTCATCCGGCTGAAATGTCTCTTCGTGAGGACAGCCTTGTCTCCCGTGACGGTGACGAAGACATCGCCAAGCGAGGCGGCCGATTCGATCGGCAGGACCTCGAGCCCATCCATGACCGCTTCCAACGCCCGCAACGGATTTACCTCGCAGATGATCACTTTGGCGCCGGCGCCCCTCGCCCGCATGGCCACTCCGCGGCCGCACCAGCCGTAGCCGACGATGACAAAATGGAGGCCGGCGAGGAGGATGTTTGTCGCCCGGAGGATTCCGTCGATCGTGCTCTGCCCGGTGCCGTAACGGTTATCGAAAAGATGCTTTGTATTCGCGTCATTGACCGCGATAATCGGATAAGCCAGGACTCCCTTGGCGGCCATGCTCCTGAGGCGGATGACGCCGGTGGTCGTTTCCTCTGTCCCGCCCAGGACGGTTTTGAGCAGCGCGCGGCGGCGGGAGTGGATCGTGCTGATCAGATCCGCCCCGTCGTCCAGCGTGATCTGGGGGTGATGATCAAGCGCCTTGTTGATATGCCGGTAATAGGTCGCATTGTCTTCACCCTTGATGGCGAATACAGGCAGCCGCAGGTATTTGGCCATGGCGGCGGCGACATCATCCTGGGTGCTCAACGGATTGGAAGCCGTGAGGCGCACCTCAGCGCCGCCCAGCTTGAGGGCTTCCATCAGGTTTCCAGTCTCGCTGGTGACATGGAGGCAGGCCGAGATCCGCAGCCCCCGCAGGGGTTTCTCCCGGGCGAACCTTTTTTTGATGGAATCGAGGACGGGCATGAATCGTCCCGCCCACTCGATCTTGAGCCGCCCCTGAGGGGCCATTCTGATGTCTTTGACGTCGTAATTCATAGGCTTCCTTTCCTCGTCGGATTGTCCTGGGGCGTTTCGAAACGGGAACGCCGTCCCTCCTCAAACTCCCCCGCAGTGGTGCGCCCTTTCATCGTCCGTCTCAAAGTCAAGTCATTTGCGAGACGCACCACTAGCGGAGCCCCGCGTCCCGGCGCAGCGCTTCGGCTTTGTCTGTCTTTTCCCAAGTGAATTCCGGATCGGAGCGGCCGAAATGCCCGAAAACCGAAGTCTTCCGGTAAATGGGGCGGAGCAAGTTCAGGGCATTGGTCATCGACTTGGGCTTGAGAGCGAAATGCGCCCGGATCAAGTTTTTGATCTTGTCCTCGGAGATCTTGGAAGTCCCGTACGAATCCACCATGATCGACACGGGTTCGGCCACTCCGATGGCATAGGCGAGCTGCACCTCCAGCTTGTCGGCCAGTCCCGCGGCGACGATATTCTTGGCGATGTACCGGGCTGTGTACGACCCGGAGCGATCCACTTTCGATGGGTCCTTGCCTGAAAAGCTGCCGCCGCCGTGACTTCCCACGCCTCCGTAGGTATCGACGATGATCTTCCGCCCGGTCATCCCTGTATCGGCCAGGGGGCCGCCCTGTTCAAACCGGCCCGTTCCGTTGATGATGATCTTGGTCCTTTTATCGATCATCCCGGCGGGGATCACTTTGCGGATAACCATCTTCATAAGGCTGTCCCTGAGATCACCCAATTTGACCGAAGAGTTGTGCTGGGCGGCGAGGACGATGGCTTCAACACGTTTGGGAACGTCGCCTTCGTACTCGACCGTCACCTGAGATTTTCCGTCCGGTCTCAGGAAGTGAAGGATCTTGTCCCGGCGGGCCTCACTGAGCCGGCGAACGAGCCCGTGGGCGAGGACGATCGGCAAGGGCATCAGTTCCTCTGTTTCCCTGGAAGCGTAGCCGAACATGATGCCCTGATCGCCGGCTCCCTGTTCGTGGTCCATGGTCTCGTCTACGCCGGCGGCGATATCGGGCGATTGTTCGTGAATGGTCGAGATGACGCAGCATGTCTTGTAATCGAATCCGTAGAGGGCCTTCGTATAACCGATATCCCGGATGACCGAGCGGACGAGTTTTTGGAAATCGCAATATCCTTGGGTTGTGATCTCCCCGGCGATTAAAACAAGACCTGTCGTCACCATGGTTTCGCAGGCCACCCGGCTTTTCGGGTCTTGGCCGATGAGGTCATCCAGGGCGGAGTCGGAGATCTGGTCGCAAATCTTATCCGGATGTCCCTCGGTCACAGATTCAGATGTAAAGAGATGTTTGCCGGATTGGCTCATCTTTCGCCTCCTTATTTCAGGCTCCGGATAAAGTCGAATGTTATATCAAATGCCGATATTTTTCAACGGCGCGCGGAAATTGAATTATGGCTTGTCTTTGTGTTATTTTAGAAAAGGTTGCCAAGCTCGAAGAAGAAAAATGATGTCGAACAGGAGCATCTGGGCCGCTCTTTTTATTTTCCTGGCGATCGGCTTGGCCGCCGGGGCCTCTCAAGCAGAGACGGAATTCCCCTTCCCTTTCTCCCGCTACGCTCTCAATAACGGGCTCCAGGTGGTTCTTTCAGAGGATGATTCTCTCCCTCTTGTCTCGGTGGTGCTGGCCTATCGGGCCGGATCTCTTTATGAGCAACCGGGAAAGACCGGCTTGGCCCACCTGATCGAGAATCTGATGTTCCTGGGGTCGCAAAACGTCGGCCCACTGCAGCACCTCAGCTATATCAACCGGGTGGGCGGAGAGACAAACGCCAACACCACAGAGGCTCTCACCTTTTTCTATCAGACGGTCCCCGCCAACCAGTTGGCCTTGGCACTCTGGCTTGAATCCGACCGGATGAAGACGCTGAAGATCGACGCGGCCAGGATTGAGCGGGCGAGGCAAGCCCTTCTCGACGGGATCGTCCAGAGAAGGACAGCCGAGCCCTATTTGGGGAGTCAGATTGTTTTTGACAGCCTTCTCTATCCCGATTTCGCCCATTCGCACAGTATCCTGGGACGGGAGGAGGATATATTCAGGCTGGACGTCGAAGACGCCCGCGTTTTTTACGAGACTCATTTTACGCCCAATAACGCCGTCCTCGCCGTGGTCGGCAATATCAATTTCTCCAAAACCAGAGAGATGGTGGAGAAATATTTTGAGACCATTGCTCCAGGCCAAAAGCTTCCCGTCTTCCTGCCTCCCCGGCCGCCGGAAAAAGAGGGGGTTGTCCAGTCCTTGATTGAACCGTTGGCTCCCTCGCCGGCTTTTCACCTGGGTTATCGGGTCGCGCCGCCTTTTTCTCGTGATTATTTTGCCCTCGCTATCTTGGACTATCTCCTTTTCAAGGGAAAGAGCGGCCGTCTGCAAAAAAAGCTGCTCACAAAGGAAGGCGTGGCCCTTTACCTGACCGGCCGGATTGAGAAGCGGAAAGACGTGGCGGTTATGAAGCTCTTCGCCATGAATAACAATCAGACCATGGTGGAGCTGACCCAGAGGAGCATCTCCTCAGAGTTCGGCAGACTCCGTGCCGTTGATGTCTCTTCCGAAGAACTGGCCAGAGCCAAGAATATGTTCAGGCGGGATTATATCAACCGCCTCGCCACGCCTTCGGACAGAGCCCTTTTCCTGGCGGAAATGGCCTTCTCGCCGCCGGGTCTGGAGGGCCTTTCCGAACTGTTAAGCAAATACATGAGGGTCACCCCTTACGAGATCCGTGCTGTCGTCAATCGTTATCTTATTCCCGAGAACAGCGTTCTCCTGAATGTGAAGTCGAGATGAACAAGATCTGGCGCGTCTGCGGTTGGATTCTCCTCTTTCTGGCCACTTCCGTTGCTCAAGAACGCTTCAGGAAATCACCGCCCATCCCCGACCCCCTGCTTGAGCTTCAGCTCCCCAGGATCGAATCGACGATGCTTATGAACGGATTGACGATCGCCGTAGCCCCTCGAAGCGGCCAGCCATTCTTCGGATTGGAACTCGTCATGATGGCCGGTGAAAGCCAATCTCCGGACGATCTGCCCGGCCTGGCCTCCTTCACGGCTGAGATGTTGACTCGCGGATCCTCGCTGGTCTCGGCGGCGGGCCTGGAAGAGCGGATCGAGGCAATCGGCGGAACTCTCAACGTTTCGACAACACCCGATTGCACCCACTTTTCCTTCCAGTTCCTGGAAGACTACTTGGATCGGGCGATGGAAATCCTGAGCCTGATGGTTCTTCAACCGGGTTTCAGCGATCGTGAGATCGTCACCCTCAGACGGATTCTCAGCTATGACCTTCGGCAGAAACAGAGGGATCCGGAGTTCATCGGTCGACGACAGCTCCTCCGGGTCCTGTTCAAAGAGCATCCCTACCGCAGGATATGTTTTAGTGAGGATGTCTTCAGAAGAATTTCCAGGAAGGATATCCAGTCCTTTTACGATCTTTATTACCGGCCCAACAATGCCGTGCTGGTCCTGACGGGCAACCTGGATCTGGCTGTGGCCGTGCGCAAGGTCAGCCACGTTCTCAATACCTGGCCCAGAAAAGAGGTGGGGCGGCTTCCCCTCCCCTCCCCCGATATCTGGGATGAAGATAAGATCTGCTTCGTGGACCTTCCCCGGGCGAGAGAAGCCACTCTGATCGTCGGAAATGTCATCTTTCCGCTGGCCGATCCTGACTTCTTTCCCTTTGCCGTACTCAATCAAGTGCTTGGGGGAACTCCCTTCAGCCGCCTGTTCATGAATCTCAGGGAGACAAAAGAATATGCCTACAATGCTTTCAGCGAAATGGATCTCTTTCGGAGCGGAGGAGTCTATGTGGTGACCGCCCGGGTCATCCCCTCGGCCGTCTTCGCTTCCAGCGGCGAGATCCTCTCCGAACTCGGGCGCGTCGCGCGGGATAAGATCTCCACTTTTGAGCTCGAACAGGCGAAATCCTATCTGATCGGGAATTTTCCTCTCCAGCTGAGCCGGCCCGGCACGTTCAGCCGACGGGTGGCCGACTTGGTCACGTTTTCGTTGAGCGATGCGTATTGGAACCGGATCTATGACAGCATCATGCAGGTGGATGCCGACCGGATATTTGAGGTGGCTCAGAAATATTTCCGGCCGAGGCCGGTGGTGGTCGTCGTCGGAGACAAAGACGTTCTCCTTGACCACCTTCGTGAGATCGACCGGCTGGATGTGTACGATCTGAAGGGAGCCCTTCTCTATACTTTGATCAAAGGAGTCGAGGAATGAAACTCGTGGAGTGCGTTCCCAACTTCAGCGAAGGCCGGGACGGGGAAAAAATCAGGGCCGTCACCCAGGAGATCGAGCGTACCCCCGGGGTCAAGCTCCTCGATGTCGACCCGGGTGAATCGACCAACCGGACGGTGGTCACATTGATCGGCTCTCCGGACGGCGTTAAAGAAGCGGCTTTCCGGGCGATCCGCAAAGCCGCTGAGTTGATCGACATGCGGCAGCACCAGGGGGCGCACAGCCGGATCGGAGCCACGGATGTCTGTCCTCTTGTTCCGGTTTCGGGAGTCTCCATGGAGGATTGTGTACGGCTCGCCCGGGAGCTCGGGGAACGGGTGGCGAAAGAACTCGGCATTCCCGTTTACCTCTACGAGGAAGCGGCGACGAAGCCGGAGCGCCGGAATCTGGCCAACATCCGCGCCGGCGAGTATGAAGGGTTGGCCGAGAAGCTCAAGGACCCCCAGTGGCGTCCTGACTTCGGCGAACCCGTCTTCAATCCGCGCTCCGGAGCGACCGTCATTGGTGCCCGTGAATTCCTTATTGCCTATAATATCAACCTGAATACCCGGGACCGCCGGCTGGCTCACGAGATCGCCCTGAACCTCCGGGAGAGCGGGCGGGCGAAGCGGGATGCCGGGGGCAATATCATCCGTGATGCTGCCGGGAAGGCGATCACGCTTCCCGGCCGGTTCAATCATGTCAAGGCGGTCGGTTGGTATATCGAGGACTACGGTGTCGCCCAGATCTCGATCAATTTCACCAACTGCAAAGTGACGCCGGTCCAGATTGTTTTCGACGAGGCGGTCAAAGAAGCGGAGAAGCTCGGGCTGAGGGTGACGGGGAGCGAGCTTGTGGGCCTGATCCCCAAGGAAGCCCTCCTGTCCGCCGGCCGCTACTATCTCGCCAAGCAAGGCAAGAGTCCCGGAGTCCCCGAGAGTGAACTGATCCGGACGGCCGTCATTTCGCTCGGCCTTAACGATGTCTCTCCGTTTGATGCGGACAAGAAAATCATCGAAAGGCAATTCCAGAACAACGGTCCTTCCCTGCTCCGGCTCAGCGTGAGGGAATTCGCCGACGAGGTCTCCCTGGACTCGCCCGCTCCCGGTGGAGGAAGCGTCGCCGCCCTGTGTGCCGCTCTGTCGGCCGCCTTGTCCTCGATGGTGGCCAACCTGAGTGTTGGGAAAAAAGGCTACGAAGACGTCTTTGAGGAGATGAAGGAACTCGCCGGGCGGGCCCAGGACCTCAAGGACGCCCTATTGCTTGCGGTCGACGAGGATACCCGTGCTTTCAACCAGGTCATGGAGGCCTTTCGTCTTCCCAAGGGAAGCGAAGAGCAGGCAAAGGAAAAGGAGGCGGCGGTGGAGAAAGCATACCGTCAGGCCACCCTGGTCCCCCTGAGTGTCTTGGAAAAATGCGGGGTCCTCCTGAACCTGGCCAGGACCGTCGCTCAAAAAGGGAACAAGAACTCCCTGAGTGATGCCGGAGTGGCGGCCGCCGTAGCCGAGGCAGCGGCCGCAGGGGCTCATTATAACGTCAGTATCAATCTCCCCGGTATTCGGGACGAGAGCTTCAAGAAAGAAGTTAAAGAGAAAGCGAGGGAGCTGGCCGACGGGGTCCACCAGATTGGAGCCGAAGTCCGTATTCTGGTCGAACGGGCCTTGGACGAAACCTGAGCAACCACCCGTCACCCCCCGCGGTGACTTCACCTGCGCGAAATTCACCCCGGATTTCACCCGTTCCGGTTATTGTTCCCGCCCGGCAAATCCGGCAAGATAGGGCTCAAAGAAGGAAAGTCCGAAGTGAATCCGCGCCTGCCCGTCGTGACCCGGAGCCTACGCACCCGGCTCTGGAGCATCATTATCCTGGCCATTGGCTACCTTGTTTACAGCTCCCTGGCGGATTTCATTCCGCAATATTGGGACGCGATCGGCATCCTGCCTCTGAGCCGTTCCATCCTGACATTGGGCATGGTCATCATCCTGCTGATCTGTCTGAGCGGCCTGGGCATCAGCGAGAAAATGAACAGCATGATCATCCGCGAGGGGCTGACCGGACTGTTCAACAGGGCCTACATCCGTCAGCGGCTGGAGCAGGAACTCTACCGCGCCAAGCGCTACAGCCACGACCTGAGCCTGCTGATGATCGACCTGGACAATTTCAAAAAGCTGAATGACCGGTATGGTCACGCCGCCGGCGATCATCTGCTTCGCTATTTCAGCCAGTTGCTCATCGAGACCATTCGTCCGTCCGATATTGCCGCCCGCTACGGCGGGGAAGAATTTCTGGTCATCCTTCCTGAAACCAATAAGGAAGAGGCGTGGGGCTTGGCGGAGCGACTCCGGCAGAAGATTTCCCTCTACCCGTTCCGAGTGGATTCCCGCAAGGAGGATCTCCTGTTCACCATCAGTATCGGGATGGCTTCATACCCCGAATTCTCCCAGAGCTCGGATGAGTTGATGGCGCAGGCCGACGAAGCCCTTTACTTGGCTAAAAAGAACGGCAAGAACAAGGTGGCCGTCTACGCTGCCAACTGACCCCGCGGCCCGTTCGAAGACCGTTTTTCCCGCTGTTCCTTCGCTCCGGCCGATGGACATCTCCAAATCAACGGCTTCTCAAGGAGATGTTTTATCGTTAGAATAATGAGTGGATCCGGAGGAGGAGACGAATGAGCGGAGAAGCCAAGACGAGGTCAAGGGTCAGAATCGTCGAGGGGAATATCGCCCTTCTCGAGGTCGAAGCGGTGGTCAACGCCGCCAACAAACAGCTCAAGCTCGGAGGAGGAGTTGCGGGGGCTATCCGGGTTCACGGCGGTCCCTCGATTCAGGAGGAGTGCGACCGGTTGGCACCGATCGAGGTGGGCGAAGCCGTGATCACAGGAGGAGGTCAGCTCAAAGCCAAGTTTGTCATTCATGCCGTTGGTCCTGTCTACGGGGAAGGCGATGAAGAAGCCAAGCTGGCTCAGGCAACGGCCCGTTGCCTCGGCCTGGCCAGAGACAAGAAGTTCCGGAGCCTGGCGCTGCCCGCCATAAGCACGGGCGTTTACGGCTTCCCCCTCCAGGAATGCAGCCGGATCATGCTGTCCGTCACACTGCACTTCTTGAGAGAGAATGAATATCCTGAAAAGGTCCTATTCTGCCTCTACGGGGGAGAAGCCCATTCGATTTTCAAAAAAACGTTGGGCACGCTCCCTGGTTGAGCCGCGTTAGACTCTTTTTCCCTTCCCCCAGGAAGAAAATAATTCCGAAAAAGAGAAATGATTTTCTTCATGCGTCCATCCAGACAATGTTTCCTGTTTGATATTCGGTCAAGGGCTGTCCGGCCTATCGAGCCTGGACACATTTGCCCCTTCCCCGACGGCGATTTCATGGAACTCCGGCTGAGGGAATCCGCGCTCGGCAGCCTCGGCCATCATCCTTTTTCGGAATCCCATCATCGCCGGCTTTTCGAGAAGGGCAATTCCCGAGCCGCCAAACCCGGCCCCGACCAGCCGGGCGCCCAGACATCCGGCGAATCCTTTCCCGATATCATGAAGCAGGTCGAGCTCCGGGCAGGATACTTCATAGTCGTCCCGCAGGCTTTCATGGGACCTGAAGAGGAGATCTCCCAGAGCGGAAAAGTCATCTCTCTGGAGTGCTTCCACGGCCTTGAGGACACGCTCGTTCTCAGTGATGACGTGCCGGGCCCTTTTGAAAGGCTGTTCATCCATTTCCCTCTGGGCCTCTTCGAGCCGTTCCCTGGTCGCTTCCTTATATGAACGCACACCTTTGCCGCGGAGGATGTCGAGGGCATGGGCGGCCTCCTGGCGCCGCCGGTTGTATTCCGATGAGGCCAGCGTGCGGCGAACCCGGGTATCGTAGACCAAAATCCCGAGGCCGGCCTTTTCCAGGCGGAGAGGAAAAAGAGTGAAGTCCAGGGTTTCGCAGTCGAGAAAAAGGACATGGTCCTTCTTTCCAAAGACGGAGATGAACTGGTCCATCAACCCGCACTGGACGCCGACAAAATCGTTTTCCGCTTTTTGGGCCCATTCGGCCAGGGTCACGCCGGGAAGGTCGATGCCGAAAAGCGCGCTCAATCCTTTGATGACGCTGACCTCCAGGGCGGCCGATGAGCTGAGGCCGGATTCAAGCGGGACTTTTCCCCAGATCAGGGCGTCGGCTCCGCCGAGTCGGCAGCCTTTCCGGCTTAAAACCCAGAAGATCCCCTTGACGTAGTTTGCCCAGCGGCGATCTTTGGAGGGGGAAATCGTTTCGAGATCGAATGTCTCCTCTTGCTGAAAATCATCGGCCCAGATCCGGACCCTTTTGTCCGGCCGCGGAGCCGCCAGAAAATAAGTCCTCAGATGGATGGCCGCCGGCAGAACATAGCCGCTATTGTAGTCGGTGTGCTCACCGATGATATTGATCCTGCCCGGGGCTGAGGCCAAGAGCTGCGGATACGTGTGGAATACACTCGAGAAGAGGTCGATTTTGGAATCGTCCATGGAAAATTAGGTGCATTCTACGGAATCAGGGGCGAAAAGTCAATCCGCGGGGGCTCTTAGCCGCCGCAAAGAACGCTTGAATTGGATGTTTTTTTATGGCATCATTCAGCAGAGTTCTTTTAGGACCGATTCATGCGGAGGTGAACATGTCCGATGTTCTGGCCAATCTCAAGCCGACCATGCTATGGAAGCACTTCACGGAGCTCCTGAGGATTCCTCACTGTTCCGGGAACGAGCGGGCTCTGGGGGACTATATCGTTTCCGTCGCCAAGAAAAACAGGCTTTCCTGGAAAAGGGACCGGGTCGGCAACGTGGTCGTCTCCAGACCGGCCACTCCGGGACGCGAGAAGTCTGATGGAATCATTCTTCAGGGACATCTTGACATGGTCTGTGAGAAGAATTCCGACGTCAGCCATGATTTTTCGAAAGACCCCATTGTCCCTGAAATCAGCGATGATTGGGTCCGGGCCAGAGGGACGACCCTCGGCTCCGATAACGGTATCGGTGTAGCGGCCGCGCTGGCGGTGATGGAGGATCGGACGCTGGCCCATGGGCCTCTTGAATTCCTGTTCACGGTGGACGAGGAAACCGGTTTGACCGGAGCCAACCGCCTGGGCAAGGGATTTCTGCGGGGGACGAGACTCCTCAACTTGGATAGCGAGGAGGAGGGGACGTTCACGATCGGCTGCTCGGGAGGAGGCGATTCGGAGATCTCTCTGCCTCTCCAGAGAAAGCGGCGGCGCCTGAAGGAGCTTTTTCGGATCCGGCTGTTCGGCTTCCGCGGCGGACACTCCGGGCTGGATATCAATCAAGGGCGGGGAAATGCCATCCGGCTCCTTACCCGGCTTCTCTATCAAGCCGAGGAGAAATTCAAGTTCGAACTCATCCGGATCGAAGGCGGCAACAAGAGAAACGCCATCGCCCGGGAAGCGTCGGCGGATTTCTACATCGATGGTTCCGTTGCCAAGAAAATGCATTCCTTCTTCAAGGACGCTTTCGCCAAAATTCAGAACGAATTCAAGGCCGTCGAGACCGAAGCCCAGTTCGCCTTTGAAAAGATGGTCCCCACCAAGGACGAACCCCTGACCGCGGATTCTCAAACGAGGCTCGTCCGGATGCTCTTCACTCTTCCTCATGGAGTCATCAGCATGCATCCGGAGATCACGGGCCTGGTTGAGACTTCGTCCAATCTGGCGATCGTCCATTGCGAAAAAGCCGGGGCGCAGGTCATCTGCAGCAGCCGGAGCTCGGTGGCCT
>JBAUIH010000291.1:0-13224 GCA_049682755.1 Candidatus Aminicenantales bacterium
GCTACTCCTCCAAGATTGTTTGATATTCTACTTGAAGGTTGTAGCCCTTCTTTTTTGCCTTTGTCAAATGCCATCACGTAACCTTGGGACAAGCCCTAACATTATCCTCCCAATCCCGGTATACTCCTATGTGGAATGGACCTCAAGGAGAACCGCTTGGTCGAACTCGTCCTCAGCGGGCGGACCGAGGCCTTTGAGCCTCTTGTGACGCCCTACCGGAAGCTTCTCCTGACCCTGGCCTACCGGCTCAGCCGAAATATTGAAGTGGCCAAGGAAATCTCCCAGGAGACTTTGCTCCGGGCGTTCCGCTATCTCCGCTCTTTCGACAGGAACCGTTCTTTCAAGAACTGGCTTCTCCAGATCGAAATGAACGTCTGGCGGGGCTCCCGAAAGAAGGACGCGGATGAGGAGACGCTCAGGGAATTGACCGTTTTACAACGTCAGGAGAAACCTGAAGCCGGGCAGGCCGGAGACGAGGTTCGTAGACAGATCCTTTCCTGCCTGGACGGACTGAGCCCGAAGGAGACGGAGGTCTTCCTCCTTCGGGATATTGAAGAGATGAGCATCACGGAAACGGCCCGGATATTGCGGATATCGGCCATATCCGTCCGCGTCCATCTTTCGAGAGCCCGCCAAAAAGTCCGCGCAAGAGTCAGAGAAAGGTACCCCGAGCTGCTGGAGGGGAGGCGATGAAT
This sequence comes from Candidatus Aminicenantales bacterium, assembly GCA_049682755.1. Taxonomy (GTDB): domain Bacteria; phylum Acidobacteriota; class Aminicenantia; order Aminicenantales; family UBA8522; genus UBA8522. Next base: position 696 of record JBAUIH010000291.1, read on the forward strand.
TGCCGTCGCGCTAAACAAATCATCCCTCTTTACGCCGGAGGGGAGCTTGCGGATAAGAAAGCCCGGCGATTGGAGCAGCACCTCAATGAATGCGTCGATTGCCGGGAAATGGCCGAAGAATTCCGGGCCGCTCTGGCCAGGATCCGGACCGCCGCCCAGAGAGATGAACTCGACTGGCCGGAAGCGGAATGGCAGAGCCTGATGGAACGGATCACGACACAGCCCCCGCCGCGCCCGATCCTCTCCCTCAGAATGAACCCAAGGACAGCCTGGGCATATGGAGCCGCGGCCCTCTTCCTTCTTGCGGGACTCATGGCGTTCTTCCTGCGCACGCAGCTTCTCCGGCCCGTCCCTGTTCCCCCGACGGCAATTCTCGCTTGGACAGAGGTCCAGCCGGGCCGTTCCTTCGAAATCACCGGCAATCGGTTCTCCCCGGTTCAGCAAGATAAGCCCTACCGGGACCGGACGGAACAGCCCCGCCGTCTTGAGCCGGAGGCTCTGACGGCCAGTTTAGCCAGTCACAAAGCATCTCAAGACGTCTTGTCCATGATCCTTGTCTCTCAAGATACCGGTCTCAAGGTGCACTGGACATTCAACAGAAATTTTGAATGGAAAGAGGAGGAAAAGCGATGAAAAAAGCATTCTGGATTGCCGTCATCCTGGCACTTTCTTTTGTTCTTCTCGGAGCCGGACTCGGCCAGGAGAGCAAACCGAAGATGCGGCAGGAGATCATCAAGCTCAAGTATATTGACAAGGAAGAGATTCGCTTGGTCTTGAGCACATTTCTCAGCCCCTATGGCCGGATATCTCCCACCGAGAAATCAGGCCTCTTGACTATCAGCGATATTCCCGAGAACGTGGAAAAGATCCTGGCAGTCATCCGCGAGTTCGACGTCAAACCGGTCGACATCCAGTTCAGCATCCAGCTTATCATGGCATCCGCAGAAAGCGACCCCGGAAGATCGGATGCGCTCATCAAGGATGATCCCCTGATCAAGGAACTGCGGAGCCTCCTGAACTTCAAGTTTTACTATCCGCTGGACAGCTCCTTTGTCCGGGCCCTGGATAGAGAATATTCCGAGGTGACAATGGGGCCGGACGCCGAACTTAAACTGGCCTTAATGCCGAAATATATCAAAGAAGAGAAAGAGGATTTTATCCAGGTCGAAGCCCGGCTGTCCAAGATCATTCCCGTGGCCTACGCGCCGGGAGCCACGGAGACACGAAGTCCTTACAGCTCGATTACCCTTCTGACCAGCAATTTCACAATGAAGTCGGGCGATAAGACGGTTGTCGGCGTCTCCAAGCTGAACGGCGGCGACAAGGGGCTCATCCTCATCATCACGGGTAAGGTCGTCAGCTAGCGGCTACTTCCCGGCCGCTCCTCATCTCATCAGAGGCCAATCAATACAAACATGTCGGGAATGGCAGTAGCGACCATAGAAGGTTTGGCCTTCCCGAGCCTCAACAGCGTTAAAAACCTGATTGGGAGCGAGACCATCCCCGATATGTCCCTATTCAGGCTAGGCGGCTGACCTTTTTCCGGACGTCCCGGTACTTGGGATTCCAGTCCTTGATCCGCTGGAATAACTCCAGCGCCCTGATTCTTTCCCCGTTGTCCTCATGGAGAGAAGCCAGTTCATAGAGGAGAGCGAAATGCGCGGCCGAGCCGTCGTTCACCAGCTCCAGGCTCTTTTCCAGCCATGTCTTCGCTTCGGCAAAATTGTTGTTTTCCTTGAAGGCTTTGCTGATGATGCTGTAGCAATCCAAGGCCCTCGCTGGATCTTCCGAGGCCAGCAGGAACTCTTCGATGGCCTCCTCGATCAAACCTTGCTCCAGATAGGCCAGGCCGAGATTGAACCGGGTTTCATAATCCTTGGCATCGATCTTCTTCCGCACCTGGTCCCTGAACTCGCTGACGATCTCCGGCAGCTCCTTCTCCAGCATGGAGATATCACCGCGGACCTGCTGGGCGAAGACACCTTGGAGCATTTCGATCTCATCCTGGATCTTCTCGCCGAGGTCGTGATATTTTGTCTCCCCGGCTTCATCAGCGGGAATCGGGAGGATTTCCGTATCGGCGAAAAGATCGGCTGAGGTGACCCGCTTTTCGGGGCTTCCCTCATCCTGGAGGAGCGAAAGGAACGTCTTGGCCAGGTCGGGTGTCGCTTCGATCTTGGCTTCGATGTCCTGGACCTTGCCGACGCGGGCCGGGATGTCTTCGGTTCTGATCTTGGTCTTGACTCCATCGAGGGCGGCGATCTTCTCCTCGATCTTGGGCCAGCGGGGAAAGCGGATGTTCAAGTTCTCCAGGATCCGGCGGGCGTTCCGGATCAGACCCTGGCTGACATAGAGATCCACCCTGGCCAGAAGCAAATCGACATCCTCCTCCTCCGCTTCGATGGCCGTGAGGGTGTCGGCTTCCCCGGTCTTTTCATCGACGAAACCGAGGTCTTTCCTCAAATTTCGGTATTCGCGGATGAGTTCCTTGTCCCTCGGGCGGAGCTCAAGGAGCTCGGCCAGGGCAACGAACATCTTTTCGGTCAGGCCCTCTTTCCGGGCCTCTTCCAGAATGACCCGGTGGACGACTTCGAGGTGGGTTTTATGGTTCTTGGCTTTGTAGATTGCGGCCAGTTCTTCCAGGGCCGGCAGATAGAGATGGTCGGCGTTGAGGACGATCCCGAGCAGTCCGATGGCCTTGTCCTCCTTCTTTTTTTTGATCAGGCCGGCGACCAGGGGCTCGAAAATCTCGAAGGCCTTCTCCCCCCTGTCCTGGATGGCGTAGACTTTCCCCAGCTTGATCCTGGCTTTGGTCTCGAGGGGATATTCGGAGACGATCCGGGTGAAAATGCGCTCGGCCCTGTCGAGCTGACGCTCTTCAAGATAGAGCGATCCCAGAAGCCCTTGGAATTCGACGTTGCCCGGATCTTTTTTTAGGATTTCATCGACGAGCTCGATCGCGTACTTGCGCCGGTTGCTCTTGTTCAGGATCTCGACCAGGTTTGACATCGTCCGCTGGTCGTTCGCCTTGAGCCAGCGGGCCTGCTCGACGACTTTTTCAGCCTCCCCGAGTTCGTCCCGGCCGAGGTAAAGGACGGCGGCATCGTTGAGTTGCCCGACGGCTTCCTCAATGAATCCCTCCTGACGAAAGAGCTCGGCCAGGGTAATTTTGTGGGCGATGTTGTCGCGCTCAAGCTTGATCAATTTATCGTAGAGGAAGATGAGTTCCTTGATCCGGTTCTCGCGGCGCAACTTCTGTTCCGCTTTGAGATATTCCCGGCGCGCCTCGGCCAAGAATCCCTGGGAGCTGAAGAGGTCGCCCATCCGGACGATGTTGATCACATTCTCGGGATCGATCTTGTTGATCTTCTTATATATGGCCAGAGCCTGGGAGTGAAAGCCTTTGGATTCGTAATGACTGGCGATGACCTGAAAAGATTGAACGGCTTCGGTGTTTCGGCCCATCTGGGCATAGAGATCTCCGATGATATTGTGGAGACTGATATCGGCCGCCTCGCCGGCCAAGAGTTTCCTGTATTCGGCGATGGCCTCTTCGATCCGGCCCGCTTTGACCTGCCGCTCGGCCAGTTCGAGAGTTCTGGTCTTATCGAGCTTGTCTCTCATTCCCAGCCGACCTTCCCCCCGGGATGCAACGTCCACCGGGTCCGGATGGACCGGCCCCGGTCCTTTTTCCCGATCTTGAAGTCCGCCATTTCTGCGCTTCAGCGAGACGACCGGCCCGGCGCAGTTTTTTCCCCTATCTCAGTTCCTTCAGCTTCGCCGCTTTGCCCTTGAGCTGCCGCAGGTAATAGAGCTTGGCCCGCCTGATCTTTCCCCTCTTGACAACTTCGATCTTCTTGACGGTCTGCGCGTGGATGGGGAAGATCCGCTCCACGCCAATGCCGAAGGAAATCTTCCGGACCGTAAACGTCGACCCCAGGCCTCTTCCCCTCTTGGAGATGACATCTCCCTTATAGACCTGAATCCTTTCCTTGTCTCCCTCCCTGATAATCACATGGACCTTGACAGTGTCTCCCACCTCAAACGGCTCCAGGTCCGTTTTCCGATCTCTTTCCTCGATCACATCAATCAGGCTCATCGTCATTTCCTTTCTTGGTTATCGACTCCAGGATAATCCTTTCTTCCGGAGCGATCTTCTTCTTGGCCAAAAGGTCGGGCCGGAGCCTTTTGGTCTTCTCCAGGGCTTTCCGGCGCCGCCAATCGCCAATTTTAGCATGATTTCCCGAGAAAAGCACCTGGGGAACCGGGAATCCCCGGAAATCCCGCGGCCTGGTGTAATGGGGGAAGTCGAGCAGGCCGTCGAAAAACGAATCCCGGCGAACCGATTCCCCCTTGCCCACGACACCGGGGATGAACCGGGAGATGGCATCCACCAGGACCCAGGCCGCCGGCTCCCCGCCGGTCAAGACGTAGTCCCCGATGGATATCTCGGCGTCCACGAGATGGCGGACAACCCGTTCGTCGACGCCCTCGTAACGTCCGCAGATCAGGACGACCTGGGGAACGCGGGAGAGTTTTCGGGCCAGCCCCGAGTCGAACCTGATGCCCTGCGGAGAGAGCAGGAACACCCGGCTCCTCTTGCTTTTCCGGATGGATTCGACCGCCTCGAAGATGGCCTCCGGTTTGAGGACCATGCCCTCTCCCCCGCCGAATGGACGGTCGTCCACCTGGTTGTGTTTGTCATGGGCATATTTCCTCAGGTCATGGATATGGACTTCGAGGAGTTCCTTCTCCAGCGCCCTTTTGGCCACTCCCCCGGAGAAAATGCCGGAGAACATCTCGGGGAAAATCGTGATGATGTCAAATCTCATTCACATCCAACAACCCGTCGGGAGGGTCGAGGCGGATCTCTTTGGCCTCCACATCGACCTCGGTGCAGATCGACGTGTGGAAAGGGACCAGGATCTCTTTCTCTCCGCTCTCGACACGCAACAATGCGCTGCCTCCACTGGAAAGGACATCGCGGACCCGGCCGATGGGAAGGCCATCGCGGCCGGTGACTCTGCAGCCGATAAGCTGAAAAAGATAGAATTCGCCATTTTCCCGCTTCCGCAGTGATTCGGGGGGAAGAAAAACGTCCAAACCCGCCAGGCTGTCGGCCTGAGAGAGTCCATCGACGCCCTCCAGTTTCAGATCATAGTCCCTCCCTCGAAGGACCAGTGACTCGATCTTGTATTCCCTGAGCGCCCCTTCACTCCCGATGAAAACGCTCTTCAGTTCGGTGCAATCCGCCGGCGATATATAGTGGAATCTGAGCCTGAGCTCTCCTTTTTTCCCCTGACTTCTTAATATCCTGGCAACGTTGATCAACTATCCCTTTTCGATGATTTCGAGATTGAATCTCCGCTTCAATTTCATCCCGGCGGCGCCCAGGATGATCCGGATGGCTCGGGCCGTCCGCCCTTGTTTTCCGATGACTTTCCCAAGGTCTTCCGGAGCGACTTTGAGCTCGAGGATGGTGGTCTGTTCTCCTTCGAGCTGGGAAACCTGCACCTTTTCCGGGTCGTCGACCAGCGCTTTGGCGATCAATTCAACAAGCTCTCTCACAGTGACCTCCTTAATGGCCAAGAATGTTTAATCGGATATCTTTTTCCGCTGGGAAGCTCTATCCAGGAGAGACCGGACGGTCTGGGAGGGTTTCGCTCCTTTGGCTATCCAGGAGTTGGCCTTGTCGAGATCGATCTCGAACGAGACGGGGTCGCTCAGCGGGTTGTAGTTCCCGATGAAATCCTTAGGCCGGCTTTGCCGGGAGCTCCGCGCCTCCATTACGACAATCCGGTAGGACGGTTTCTTTTTCGTACCGAAACGCATCAATCGCATGCTTAACATGGGACACCACTACATCTCTAAATGATTACAAATCATAACGAAAACCGCCTTCGAAGTCAACCGAAATCAGAGTGTTGCGCGGCCGCGGCTTTGACAGGCCAACGGCCAATTGCCGTTTTCCCCCTGAAAATGAGTGGAGAGCGCGAATGAAAGCCGCCCTCGTCATCCAGCGCGGGCCGGTTTTTATTCCTTGAGGCTGGGCGGCCGGATCGGTTTTTTCTTCGGCCGCAGATTCACCCAGTTCTCCAAGAACCGGCCTTTCCCCTCAGCCGGGCCGATTTCAGAAAGCAGGGATTCAAAGATGGCCTTGAGGTGCGGATAGGGAAGCGTGCCGATGATCATCCGGTTGTTGATGATCATGGTCGGTGTCGAGCGGATGCCGTGGGAGAATGTCTCCGAGGTTTTCTCGTATTCGGCCCCGGTATCAATGATCTTCTGGACGAGGCCCCTGACTCTCGGATCGGACAGGGCGGCATCGACACCGTATTTTTTGGCCAGTTCCGCCCGCCACTCGGGGCTTTTGGCCTTCTGGAAATTCTCGAAGATCTCGTCATGGATAGCCTTGAATTTGGCCGGGTCGGAGGACGCGATCAGCGCCAGATCGCAGGCGCCGGGATGGAGGTCTTTCTCGACGACGGTATTGCACTTGGCCTCGAGCGGGAAGTGCTGGAAGGCGATGTTGATCTTGCCCTCGTATTCTCTTCTCAACTGCTCGAGCTGCCGGTGCAGGAAGAGGCAATCGGGGCAGAGAAAGTCCGCGTATTCGATGATCCGGATGGGGGCGTCCTCGAACCGCTCGGTCGCTTTCGCCGTCCAGAAGGGCGAAATGACACTCGGATTTTTCACTTCGTCCAGACTGTAAAATTCCTTGACGACGTTCATGGCCACACCTCCCAGTTGAGCCTCTTTCTTGGCTTCATAGAACAGATGAAACCCGTAGGCCCCGGCCAAAGCTACGGCGGCGAAGACGGCCAGAAGCTTGAACGACGGAAGGCTCCAGGACAGGCCATATTTCCAGAAAAGGAAGAAACTGAAGAGCGCAAAGAGGTAGTATCCGGCGCAGAAAAGGCAGAGTGTTTTGAGAAAAAAAACGGTGGTGATGAAAAGCGCGACCACGCCCAGCGCGTTGAAGAGGGCCAAGAATTTATTGGTCCGCTCGAAGGCGGCCGAAGGAAGCAGGGCGCCCAGCACCACCAGGGCGCCGGCGAACAAGCCGAAGTAGCCCATCGGGACCCCGAGGAAATGAGCGAGCGGCGAATAGGCAGAGCTGTCGCAGTTGAAGAAAGCATTCAGGTCGCAAAACGAGCCTTCGAAAATGGACTCCGGGAAATTGGCGAGAAAAAAATGGCGAATGGTCAGGGCCGAAGCGGCCATCATTCCCGCCCCGGCGACGAAGCTCCAAAAACTCCGTCCGCCGGCCCCTTTGAGCGTCAAACTTTCGGCCATTGCCTGTCTCCTTCTTGAAGCGGCTGGCCATTATACCACAGCCGCCGCGAACTGTTTCCTCTTCTCCTTTGTTGCTGCTGAACCTCCCGACCTCATTCAGCGGGAGCGGGGAATGGTGGAAACGATTCTCTTGAACTCCGATTTTTTCATCATTCTTTTCATCTCCACGAATTGCTTGAGGAGCTGGTTGACCTCGAAAACGGGGCGCCCGCTTCCCTGGGCAATCCTCAGGCGGCGCCGGCCGTCGATCATCCGCGGATCCTCTCTCTCCCGGGGAGTCATCGAGCTGATAATGGCCTCGAAGTGGAGAATCTTGCGATCGTCCATGCCCACAGCGGAAAGATTCTTGAAGACACCCCCGCTGGGCAGGTGCTTCAGGAGACTGGAAAAAGAGCCCATCTTGCGGAGCTGCCGGAGCTGTTTCCGGAAATCATCAAGAGTGAACTCCTCCCGGCGGAGCCGGCGGGCCATTTCTTCCGCTTCCTTGACATCCGTCTCCTGCTCCGCCTTCTCGATCAGGCTGAGGATGTCTCCCATCCCCAGGATACGGGAAGCCATCCGGTCCGGATGGAAAACCTCGAGCCGGTCGAATTTCTCGCCCGTCCCTATGAACTTGATGGGTTTCTCCGTTACCGAAACGATGGAGAGAGCGGCCCCTCCCCTGGCGTCGCCGTCGAGCTTGGTCAGGATGACCGCCGTCAACCCGATCTTTTTCTCAAAAGCCTGGGCGGAGCGGACCGCGTCCTGGCCGGTCATGGCGTCGCCGATATAAATGATTTCGGTCGGCTGCAGGGCCTCTTTGACAAGACGGAGTTCGGCCATCAATTCTTCGTCGACGTGAAGACGTCCGGCGGTATCGACGATGAGAAGGTCATGACCACGGTTCCTGGCCTGAATCAGAACGTCCTTGAGAGCTTTTTGGGGCGATGTCGTCTGCTCCCGGTTCAGCTCATAAAAGGGCAGCCCGATCTGCCCGGCGATCATCTTCAGCTGATCCTGGGCGGCCGGCCTCTTCAGGTCGAAGGAGACGAGCAGAGGATTCTTCCGGAGGGCGAGGCACCATTTGGCCAGCTTGCCGCAGGAGGTGGTTTTCCCTGAACCCTGGAGGCCGACCAGCATGAAAATGGTCGGCGGCTGACCGGAGAAGCGCAGGGGCACGGCCTCCCGGCCGAGGACGGCCGTCAGCTCGTCGCGGACGATCTTGATGACCTGATGGGCGGGAGTCAGGCTGTCCAAAACCTCCTGGTCCAGAGACTTCTCCCGGATCCTCTCGACAAGGTCTTTGACGACTTTATAATTGACATCGGCCTCGAGGAGGGCCAGACGGATCATCCGAAGAGCCTCGGCCATGTTCTTTTCGGTGAGCTTTCCTTCCCCCCGGATGAACTTCAACGCCTTCTCCAGGCGCGCCGAGAGCTGTTCGAACATCATGAGCCTCAGGGACAAGCCGTAATCGTTTCTTTATTATGATGCTTTCCCCCCTGAAGTCAAACCGCCGGCTTGAGATCCGGCTTGACAAGGCCGGACATTCCGGGTAAGGTATGAATCACTCCGGCTATAAGCACACCCTGAGAGAAGATAATAAATTCATCATTGCCCTCTTTGGAGGACAGTTTAATGAGCGACAAAAAAATCGACTACGAAGAAATCACCAAGCTCGTCAGCTTCCTCGAAGAAAAAAATCTGACTCACTTCGAGCTCGAAGTCGAAGGATTTAAGATCAAAATCAGCCGGGCCCTAGCCGCGCCCGCATCGCCTATCAATATCTCTGCTCCGGTTCCTCCATCCGCTGAAGAGCCGTCCAATCCGGCGTTTCCTTCCGGGCCGGTGCTCGGCGAAAAAGAGGATCATTTTCACTTCATCACCTCCCCCATGGTCGGGACGTTCTACCGGGCGCCCGATCCGACCTCGCCGCCGTTTGTCGAGATCGGCGAGGAAGTCAAGAAAAGCCAGACGCTCTGTATCATCGAGGCCATGAAACTGATGAACGAGATCGAATCCGATGTGGACGGTATCGTCGCCGAAATCTACGTGGAAAACGGAAAGCCGGTCGAATACGGGCAGCGGTTGTTCTCCATCCAACCGGCGGCGGTCTGAACCCTCATGTTTTCCAAGATCCTAATCGCCAACCGGGGAGAAATCGCCCTCCGGGTCATCCGGGCCGCCCGGGAACTGGGCCTCAAGACGGTGGCCGTCTACTCCGAGAGCGACCGGAACAGCCTCCACACCATCCTGGCCGACGAAAAGGTCTGCATCGGCCCGGCCAAGGCCTCTGATAGCTACCTCAACATCCCGAACATTCTCGGCGCCGCCGACATCACCAAGTCGGACGCGATCCACCCCGGATATGGATTTCTGGCCGAAAACCCGCGTTTCGCCGAGATCTGCGAATCGTCCGGAATCACCTTCATCGGCCCACAAGCGGCCATGATCAAGCTGATGGGCAATAAAAGCCTGGCCCGCCAGGAGATGAAGAGGGCCCGTCTCTTCATCCTCCCGGGAAGTGAGGAGGTTGTCGAGTCTCTTCCCTACGCCAAAAAAATCGCCAAGAAAATGGGTTATCCCGTCATCCTCAAGGCGGCGGCCGGAGGAGGCGGCAAGGGGATGCGAATTGTCCGCACGCCGGGCCAACTCGAGGAGTTATTCGCTCTGACTCAGAACGAAGCTATGGCCGCGTTCAACAACTCCTCTCTTTACATCGAAAAATACCTGGCCAGTGCCCGCCATATCGAAATCCAGATCATCGCCGACACCCACGGAAATGTCCTGGCGCTCGGGGAAAGGGAATGCTCGATCCAGAGGAAACACCAGAAGGTCATCGAGGAGACTCCTTCTCCCTTTGTCGACGAACGGCTGCGCAAGAAGATCATCAAAGCGGCCGAGGAAGCCGCCCGCTCTATCGGCTACCAGAGCCTGGGGACATTTGAGTTCCTGGTCGATGAAAAAAAGAAATTTTATTTCATGGAAGCCAACACCCGGATCCAGGTCGAACACCCCATCACCGAAATGGTCTATAACGTGGACCTGGTCAAGGAACAGATCCGTATCGCCGCAGGAGAGAAACTGTCTATCCCCGAAGGCTTGGAGATGCGGGGGCACAGCCTGGAATGCCGGATCAACGCCGAGGACCCGGTGACATATAGTCCCTCCCCGGGGACGATCGATTTCCTGGTCCTTCCCGGAGGTCAAGGCATCCGGGTCGATTCGGCCGCCTACCAAGGCTGGAAGATTCCCTCCGACTATGATTCCCTGATCGCCAAAATCGCTGTCCTGTCGCCCTCGCGAGCGGAGGCCATCCGGAAGATGCAGATGGCCTTGGAGATGACCACCATCGTCGGCATCAAGAGCAATCTCCCCCTCCATCTGACCATTCTCTCCGATACCGATTTCATCGCCGGGCGCTATAACACGCAGTTCATGGAAAGATACCAAGCGAAGAACAACAATCAAAAATAGGGAGCTTTCGATTCCGACCCGGTCACGACCGCCACGGTGAATTCGCCGGCGTTATCCCCGATGATAAGCTCGTTGATGCCCAGGAAGAGCCGTCCTCTGGCCGGCATCTCCAGCCGGTTCCTAGCGCCGATGAAGAAAAGCTCGAAGACTTCCTCCGTTCTCTCCTCCCCGGTTTTTTCATCCTTGATCACGGTGGCGGCGTAAACGACCCTTCCTATCAGAGCGCCCAGGTTCCGCTCCGACAGGGGCTGCTGGACGGTCCTCAGATCGTAGCCAGCGGGCCCGCATTCGGCCTGGGGATTCCCTTTCTGGAGCGAAATGACGCCCTCGGCTTCAAACGACACCTTCTGGCCCTGGACGACGTCGATGCCCGTGTCTGTCCAGGCTGCGTTCCCCGCGACGACGATATTGCGCGTCTTCTCTCCGGCTCCCAGCCCGAAGACGGACAGCAGGCAGGCCAGGGCAAGAAGACGGGCGGCCCTCATCCGCTGAGGCCTCCCCGGTCCTCCGGCTTTTTCCCGAGCGTGAGGGTTCGGATCATCGCCTCATGGATGAATCCGTTCGTAGCCAGGCATTCCTGGCCCGAAATTAGAAATGCGCCTCCTTCGAAATCGGTCACGCATCCACCCGCCTCCTCGACTATCAATGCGCCGGCCGCCTGATCCCAGGGCTTGAGTTTGAGCTCCCAGAAACCATCGAAACGACCGCAGGCGACATAGCAGAGGTCCAGGGCCGCCGAGCCGCAGCGCCGGACGGCCTGGGCTCGAGTCAGGAAATGATTGAAGTGGACGATATTGTTGACCGGGCTTTCCCGGAGATCATATGGAAATCCGGTGGCCAAAAGGCTCCGGTCCAGGTCATCGACGGCCGAAACACTGATTTTGCGTCCGTTGAGCCAAGCGCCTTCGCCTTTCACCGCATTAAAGATCTCTTCCCGCATCGGGTCATAGACGACGCCCAGGACGACGCGTCCTCGGTATTCCAGGGCGATCGAGACCGTGAAGACCGGAAAGCAATGGGCGTAATTGGTGGTCCCGTCCAGCGGGTCAATGACCCAGCGAAATTCGTTTTCCTCCCCCTGGTTAAGGCCTTCCTCAGCCAGGAATCCGTGGTCGGGGAAGGCCGCCGCAAGCCGGTCGAAAATCAAATCCTGGGCCCGGCAATCGAAATCGGTCACCAGGTCAACGGCCCCTTTGAAGGAGACCTCCCGGCCTTCATCCATGCCCGACCGGAGCATCGCCCCGGCCTCCTGCGCCGCTGCCTGCGCCGTCCTCAGGTGCCTATCCCAATCCGCCATGATGACCATATATTATCAACTCACCTCGCGGCAGGCAACCCCACTCCTTTCCCCCTTCTCCCCTAAATCCTTTGGCATTTTCTACGTATTGTATTATGATAAGCACGGGCCGGGCATGAATTACCGAATCATCTGGCGAAAAAAGCCCAAGGAGCGGTACCCGGAGACTATGGAGACTCCACGACCCAAACGGAAACGGAAAAAGGCGCTCTTCATCGTCCTTTTCAGCCTTCTCGTCCTTATCCTCGTCATCGGCAACCTCCGTTCCCGGAGAGAAAAATCCATCAATGTGACGGTTGAAAAGGCCTCCCGGCAAGACTTGACTTCGATCATTTCGGCTTCCGGAGAGGTCAAGCCGAAAAAAAACGTAAACATCAGCCCTCAAGTCCCCGGCCAGATCATCAAGATCGGGGTGATCGAGGGACAGGAAGTCAAGACCGGCGACTTTCTCCTCAAGCTCGATGCCACTCAGTACGAAGC
>JBAUIH010000292.1:0-2710 GCA_049682755.1 Candidatus Aminicenantales bacterium
TTATTGTTATTGTTATTGTTATTGTTTTCAGCTGATGTTGCTAATGCCATAGGAACCGCAGCAACAACAAATAGAAAAATGCTAAATGCAAGAGTAATATATATGCGGAAGGTAACTGAGCTAAAAATTACTGGTGAGCACATATACGTTAGTCGGAATCAAATATATAAAATGCTTATTATTGCTTAAGCAGGTGAAATACCAACTTCTTAAGTTATCGATGACAGAAGTAGTTGTAGAACGTGAAATCAGAATTTTCTGATATCCGAACTCCTCCGACCAAGACTGAACACATATCCTTCAACCAACGTTGCTAAAGGAGGGTATTTCTGGGGAGATATCGTTGCCATTGATGTTACCTTTCGCTCGCTTGATTTCGGCAACCCTTATCCGTGGCCTAGGGTCCACCAACAGGTTATTCATCAACACACACGAATATGCTATCTGATCCAGATAATTGCCTGGGGCCGCTTACAATGGCCTTGTATGTACATTGTCAAAACCTACAGCAGCATCTTCAGTATATAGTACTATTGGCCCTCCCTGTTTCATGGTTTCGCTGTTAGGTGGGATACCAGGTTGATTATCTGTATAATCCGCTATCTTTGCGTTGTCAATCCATACTTGGATACGCGGCGTTCCCGTTTCTGTTCCAGTCATCGTTATATGCCATTTCTGTCAAGTATTCAAGTTCACTGAAGGGGTATTCTGGGTTACTAGATAAATTTCTGCACTATCATCATGGTTATCATTATCCTTCTTTTCCAACTGGAAGCCTTGTATCTTTAGAGTAAATCCATACGAATGAAACTGATCAATGCCATTCCAGTTGAGCCATGCAGTCTCCCAGTTATTTGGAGCAGAATTTAGTTACGAGGTTTGCCCTCTGCATCAAACTCAGTTTTTTTAGATCTTGTAGACTTTGATGAATTTCGTGGCCTCCGATCTTGAACTGATATTCATTAATTATATAAGAGTAAATCTCCTCAATATTCAAGAGATCCGATTGATTATATGCAGACTTCAGTTGTAGAACAATCAATTGGATGTGATAAAGGAATCACATTTCTTTTCTTTTCTTCTTTTTGCGTCATCATTTTGCATCATCATTCCTTGTGTATATCTGTGTTCGCTGATCTCTTCTCCTCCATAGACATTTAGTCAACTTATGAGTCCAAGTAAGATCCCAAGACCTCGACTCGTGCTATTCCAGCAATATCATTCATGTTGTTTCCATTCACTGTAATTTTGATATATCTCGCCCGATACCCCTCCTTGAGTATGTATTGTTGAAATAACCTAGAGTTACCGCCGCTGCATCCTCTCTTAACTTCGGTAAATATTATGCCATCATCAGACAAGGATATACTATAGTAATAGTCAAATGAATCACCTCGATACCAAGCAATTTTGACCCTAAGTATGGTCTTGATCGAACCTAGGTCCAATGAAATCCATGATCCTGCCCCTTTATTTGACCAATTCGTTTCAAAGTTTCCATCCAATACATTGAGTGGTAGATTTGTGTGGTCATTATTACTATCGCTTGCAGTTACACTAACGACAGGGAATGTCTCTATTTGATCTGGAGTGGAATCGGGAGATCTAAGTGCTTGACTTTCGATTGATTCTTCTACTTCTTGACTACTTTCCTGGTCAGATAACGCGCAATTCCCATATGCATTGTATGAGGCACTCTGCAATGTGGAGGTACTCTCATCAGGTAAGCGAGCGGTTTTGTTTTTTGTCCTATAATTCCTCTGGACTGCGGGGGTATTCAGCGGCAGCGCCCCGCCGCAAATAGACTGGCTGCTTGTTCCAGGATGACTTGATTTCGGAATTCTGATTTCCTTGCCCAAAAATGTAGGAGTCAAGGTCAGAAAAGGGTTGATCAGAAGATATCGGTTTTGAATATTATCTCTGAGCCTTGTATCCCCAACTTGGGAGGAGTTATCCTTATGAGTAGATTCGCCTTGCTCTGGTTCTGCAACCACCGCTGCTGCCGAATTATCCTTCACTTTAATATGTGTCTCTTGCGATGGTGTCATCATCGACTGGATATTTGTTTCAGTGCCAGGATACGTGCCATCTGCGGATAGTTTTGTAGTTGAGTACTTTTCTGGCAGTGGTGTTGACGCTGATGTCTGAAAAGTAGGCGTCGATGTCTGAGGGGAAGCCGGCTGAGATGGGGCTAGAGATGAAGATGGAGATGATGATGATGGTGATGCTGAAGCGAAGGAAGGGAGAGATGGAGAAGCAGCAGCTAATGATGATGATGATGATGATGATGATGATGGCGACAATCTCGATTTAATGTCATCATTTTGCTGTCCTTCACTGCTATCATTTTTTATACATGACTGGACTATCTCAGGATGCATCTCTACTAAATTATCAAGCTTCAAAATCTGGTCCTCCCGTAGTCCTTTACCCAGTAGGCGAGCCAGTGCGCCGCCAACATACGGTTGAGCAGAAAGAATATTCAATTGGCTTGAGCGCTGTATATGGAGATTGTAGATCTCTGTTTTTACTTCGTTTATTCGTTTCTCGAAGCCAAGTAGAGTATCGTAATTTTGTTCTACCTGATCTAGAAACATTTTTACAGCGTAGCCATCGGTTTCTGAGAAGCCATTTGCTTCAGCGATTTCCTTGACGACGTTATAGATCCACGTGAGCTGCTTAAGACCAAATCCCATCGCTTCTAGTTTCA
>JBAUIH010000293.1:0-1667 GCA_049682755.1 Candidatus Aminicenantales bacterium
CTTCCGAAGATCGACGGAGGAAAGCTCGCGGAAGGGCAGGAGTTCGTGTTCACCGCCACCGTGGAAGTTGTCCCCGAGCTGAACCCGGAGGGGTACAAGGGAATCCCCGTGGTGAAGGAGAAACGGGAGGTAAAGGACGAGGATGTGGATGCCGCGGTCGATCGTCTGCGGGGATCCTTCGCCCAGTACCACGCGGTCGAGGGGAGAGGAGCCGGCGGCTCCGATCTCGTGGAGTTCGGGGTCACCGCGACATCGGAGGGGCAGACGGTCGAGAAAAGCGACTCTGCGAGCGTTGTTCTCGAGGGAGGAGTCCCCTTCGGAAAGGAGTTCGAGTCCCACCTGACCGGGGTCCGCACAGGGGACCGGAAGACATTCGAGGTGCAGTTCGAGCCCGATTTTCCCAACGAGAAGTACCGCGGGAAGAAGGTCCTCTTCGAGGTGAATGTGAGCGCCGTCCGGGAGAAGAAACTTCCCGACATGGACGATGATTTCGCCAGGAGTTTCGGAGACATAAGCGGCCTTTCCGATCTGAAGGAAAAGATGCGGGCGCGCCTGATCCTGGAGGCGGAGGAGGCGGCGAGGCGCAGCGTGGAGGAGCAGCTCCGGCAGGGGCTGCTGGAGAGGAATTCCTTCGAGGTCCCCATAACGCTGGTCGACCGCCAGATTATCGCCATGATCGAGGACACCGCGAACCAGCTCGTGTCCCAGGGAGTCGACCTAAAGAAAGTGAGCATGGATTTCGAAAAGATGAAAGAGAGGTTTGCCCCGAACGCCGGTCGGGCGGTCCGCCTGTCCCTGCTCCTGTCGGCGATCGCGGAGAAGGAGGGCATCGACGTCCCCTACTCCGAAATCGAGGCGGAGATGAAACAGATGGTGGCCGGTGCCGGGATAGAGTATGAAAAGATAAGGGAAATGTACGGGGACGAGGAGCGAATGGACGGCCTGCGCAACCGGTTGCTCGACAGGAAGGTAATGGCCTTCCTCCAGGAGAACGCCGAGGCCAGGGAGGAGGTGGCGAGATGACCCTTGTGCCGATCGTTGTGGAACAGACAAGCCGAGGCGAGCGATCCTACGACATCTTCTCCCGGCTGCTCAAGGACCGCATCGTGTTCATCGGAAACCCGATCGACGACGAGATCGCCAACCTGGTCATCGCCCAGCTCCTTTTTCTCGAGGCGGAGGACCCGGACAAGGATGTCAACCTGTACATCAACTCTCCCGGGGGGTACGTGACGGCGGGGATGGCGATCTACGACACGATGCAGTTCATCAAGCCCCAGATGGCAACCGTCTGCATCGGTCAGGCTTCCTCGATGGCCGCGGTGCTTCTGGCCGGGGGCGCCGTGGGGAAACGGACGGCGCTGCCCAACGCGCGCATCCTGATCCACCAGCCGCTGGGGGGAACGAAAGGGCAGGCCACCGAGATCGAGATCCACGCACGGGAGATTCTCCGGATGCGGGAAGAGCTCAACAAGATCCTCTCCAAGCACACGGGGCAACCGCTTTCCCGCATTGCGGCGGACTCCGAGCGTGACTTTTTCATGTCCGCAGAGCAAGCGAAGACCTCTGGTATAATCGACAACGTGGTGGACAAAAGGCCGATTCCCTCCAGGGCGCTTGAAGACTGACGGAGGACCCTGTGACCCGGAAAATCAACGACAAGGCGA
>JBAUIH010000294.1:0-5720 GCA_049682755.1 Candidatus Aminicenantales bacterium
CGGTGAAGGTGCGCGCCCCGGCGATCGAGGCGGCGATGCAGGCGGCCATGGCCGAGTGCTCGGACTCGACCTTGATGAACTTGGCGTCGAGGGTCTTGTTGGCGCACATCTCCGAGAGGAGCTCGACCACCTGGGTCTGCGGGGTGATGGGATAGGCGGCGATGACCTGGGCGCGGCCAAGCTGGGCGCCCCAGGAGAGGGCGTGGTTCCCCATGATGACTTTCTTCATTTCTCTTCCTCCACCATGGCGATGCACTTGGAGGGGCATTCCTCGGCGCAGATGCCGCAGCCCTTGCAGTAGTCGAGATCGACGAACGGGAACTCGTTTTCGATATAGATGGCCACGTCGGGGCAAAACTTCCAGCAGATGCCGCACTGGATGCAGTTGCTGTTGTCGATGACGGGCCGGATGTTGCGCCAGGCCCCGGTCTTGTTGTAGAGCATCGAGCCCAGCGACATGGGCATCAGGGGAACATCCTTTTCCGTCAGGAATATGATTTTCTCAACCTTTTTCTTTTCTTTCATTGCGCTTCCTTTTCCCCTCTCCCCTGGGAGATCGTCATTTCGGGGGACATCCCCAGATTATTTTATACCGCCTTCTCGGCCATCTCGTAGGCCTCTTTGGCCGCGGCCATGTTGTCCTCGGGCCGGGTCGGCACGCCCTCCTTGATCGCGGCGAGAAGCGGCTCGAGCTTGGTCAGGTCCAAAATCTTGACGACGGCACCGACGATGGCCGTATTGACGATCGGAGCGGCCAGCGTCCCGAGCTTGTGCTTGACGGCGATCCCCGTGGCATTGATCGTCGCCACCTTGAACTTCGCCGGGAACTTGAACGAGGCCGGGTCTTTCTCGCTGTTGATGATGATGATCCCGCCCTCCTTCAAGCCTTCGGTCACGTCGATCGCCTCGACCAGCGTCGGGTCGACAACGATGACATGGTTGGGCTCGTAAATGCGGCTCTTGTCGTAGATCGGCTTGTCGTCGATCCGGATAAAGGCGATGACCGGGGCCCCGCGCCTCTCCACTCCGAACTCCGGGTAGGCCTGGACGTAGTTGCCCTCTTTGGCCAGCGCGTCGGCCAGGACCTTGGAGGCGACGACCGTGCCCTGGCCGCCCCGGCCGTGGAATCGTATTTCAATCATTGCGATCTCCTTGCAAAAATAGGACCGTCCCCATTTTTTACAGCTCGAACTTCATGACCCGGTGCGCATGGCACTCGATGTTGACCGCCGCCGGCATCGAGGCGATGTGGCAGGGGAAGGACTCAACGTGGACGGCCAGAGCCGTGATCCGCCCTCCCATTCCCTGGGGGCCGATGCCGAGCTTGTTGATCCTCTCGAGCAGCCGCTTCTCCATGTCGGCGTAAAAGGGATCCGCGTTATGTGATCCCAGGGGCTGTCGCATCAAAGCCTTCTTGGCGAGCCAGGGGGCAAATTCGAAGTTCCCGCCGACGCCGACTCCGACGATAATCGGCGGGCAGGGGTTGGAGCCGCCCTTATCCGCCGTCTCGACGACGAAGTCCTCGATCCCCTCGAGCCCGGCCGCCGGGGCGAACATCCGGATGGCGCTCATGTTCTCGGCGCCGCCTCCCTTGGCTACGAAGGTGACTTTGAAGTCGTCCCCCGGCACGAGCTCCCAGTGGATGTAGGCGGGCGTGTTGGTGCCCGTATTTTTCCGCCGGACCGGGTCTTCGACGACCGACTTCCGGAGATAGCCCTCTGCGTAGCCGAGGCGCGTCCCCTCGGTGATCGCCTCCCGGAGACTGCCCATCCCGTCGTCCTTGTCGAGCTTGACGTCCTCGCCGATCTCAACGGCGAAAACGGCCAGCCCGGTATCCTGGCAGAGACCGATCCTTTCCTCCCGGGCGATCCGGGCGTTCTCGACCATCTGGTTGAAGACTTCATGGCCGGCCGGTGATTCCTCTATCTTGGCCATCTCGTTGATGACCTTGGCGACATCGTCCTGGAGCTCGAAATTGGCCACCTGGACAAGATCCTTGATTTTATCCCTGACCTTAGAGAGCTTGACAACCTTCATGGAAGACCTCCTCTATGGAATTCAAAAGCGGAGAAACGCTTTAGTTTAAAATTCCCGGCGGCGGGTGTCAAGAAAAACCCGCCAAAAAGGCGCGTCATTCCGGCAGGCTGAGCGATCGCTTGAATTCGATGGCGACGGGAATCCAGACCTTGACTTTGATGCCTTTGATGGACGCCGGCTCGAATTTCCACTGCCGGACAGCCTTTAGGGCGGCCTGGTCGAAACCGACGGCGTTCTTGATGCCTTGGATGATCTCGGTCTTGACGACTTTTCCCTTCTCCGAGATCAGGGCGTTGATGAGGACCGTTCCCTCGATGCCCCGCGATCGGCTATGCTCGGGATAGACCGCCGGAATTTTCTTGATCAAGGTAGGGCGCGTCTCAACCAGGTCAAGCGCCACCAGGTCGCCCTCTTTAAGTTCATTGATTTTCAGATCGACGGGGGGAGGAGCGAGGGCTGTGTCTGTTTCCGCTTCTTTGGCTGTGCTTATGTCCCGATTTTCTTCCGGCCTCTTTGCGGGTTGGCCGGGGCTTGCGCTCTGGGATTCGGGGTTAGCCGGCAGAGGCTTTTCCACTTCCTGGGGGAGCGCTTGGTTCTGAGGCCGGGCGAGGTTAAAAAAAGATATCATCTTGTCGAGGTCCGGCCAGGTCGATTCGTAGATCTCGAGAGAGGAGAATCCCTGGTCGCCCATCAAGCCCGTCGCTTCTCTAAGGCTCTTCTCGGCCGCCGCAAGATCGTTTTGATAATACCGGCAGAGGCTTAGGTAGACTTTCGCTTTGGCCTGGAGCCTCTTGTTCCCCATCAGACCGAAAGCGGCGATCTCGAAATCGTGCGCCGCTTCCTGGTAGCTTCTGGCGAGGAAGGATTTCTGGGCTTTTTCGAGAACATTGAGGTAGAATGGGTCGGTTTGCCGGGCGGAAAGTGACAGAAAGAATAATAAGACAATTCCTGCCGGCACGAGGAAAATAAAGTATCCCCTTTTCATCATGGGCATCTCGAACAATTCGGCTTCAACCTTGGCTTGAGTCTTCAGCCCTAATTTTCATCCTTACTATAATCCAACTTCCCGGATTTGTCAAAAATATATGGGGAAAACCCGATCCCTTCAGGCTAATCCCATTATCTCCTGCTCTTGTCCTATTGTTGCCGCAGAACCGAAAAAATCTGCATAATTGCAAAAAAATTTGACTTCTTTTGCCAGGCAGAGATAGAATCTTTTATGTCGGTTTGAATAAAAGGAAAAGGCGAGTGCGCGGAAGGCTTTCTATTCATCAGAGGGATAGAGTTTTCTTTGCAGGAAGCCGCATTTTCACCGTGTCTTCATAGCTCCATCCAATGAATCATATCCGGCACAAGGTCCAAGTTGTCAAATAGGGTAGGAGCGGTCATCGCGGGCGGAGATTTTCAGGCCCTCGGCCTATTGAGGACTCTGGCCAGGAAGAGAATCCCGGTCGTCCTTTTGGATCACGAACTGGGCATCTGTCGATTTTCAAAATACCAGAAGAAATTTTTCAAATCTCCGCACCCTTCGAATCCCGATCAGTATGTCGATTTTCTTATGCGCACGGCGAAAAAAGAGGGAATCGAGGGATGGGTGATCTACCCGAATAGTGATCTCGTTGTTTTTATATTGTCGCGCTACAAGGAAACTCTGGAAGACTATTTCAGGATACCAACGCCCGGCTGGGATGTGATGCGCTGTGTTTATGTAAAAAGAGAAACGTACGAAATCGCCGCTAAAAATGGGATTCCAATCCCCAAAACGTATGATAAATATTGCCTGAGCCAGTTGCTAGGGGAAAATCTTCAATTTCCGGTAGTAATAAAGCCATCCATCAGAGATCATTTTTATCCCTGGTTTAAGTCAAAAGCTTTTCGAGTCGATAATGAAGATGAGCTCATAAGAATATATAATCGCGTCAACCGGATCATTGCCTCCGACGAAATTATCGTTCAGGATTTTATCCCGGGAGGTCCAAAGAATCTGTATTCGTATTGTCCTTTTTTCAAAAACGGAAAAGTGGTCGCCGGTCTGGCGGCCAACAGAGCGCGTCAGCATCCGATGGAATTTGGGCACGCTTCAACGTACGTACAGCTTGCCGACATTCCTGAACTCAGGCGTATGGCTGAAAGATTTTTGAACTTAATAAACTTTTATGGGATCGCAGAAGTCGAATTTATGCGGGATCCCCGGGATCATCAATATAAGTTGCTGGAAGTGAATCCGCGAATATGGGGATGGCACACCCTCGCTAGGGCCGCAGGGGTTGATTTGCCCTATTTCCTTTACCAGGATTTGCTCGGAGAGGACATAGACGTGCCTTCTTCCCTCAATCATGTCAAGTGGGTTCGTCTGATTACGGATATCCCAACATCGTTCCATGAAATCATAAAAGGAAAACTGCGAATTGGAGATTATATCGCATCCATGAAAGGGGAAATGACAGAGGCGGTATTATCCCTCAAGGATCCTCTTCCTTTTATCGCCGAGATAGCGCTTCTACCGCATCTGTGGACTAAAAAAGGTTTCTAGGAATGATAGGGAAAATACTCCTATCAAGCGTAGGACTGAGTTTATTCATCATCCTTCCCTTAAGCATAAAATGGCAGTTTCCTCTGGGAATATCAGTTCGCTCCTCTCTTTTTATAGGCATTTTTTCCGGGATCGTTGTCAGTGGAATTGCAAAAATTTCCGGTCTGAAATACGTTCCTTCTTTGATTTTGCAGCTCATTCTGATCTTGGGAATATTCGCGGCTTTTATTGCCTGGAAGTTCAACAGAAATCCCGAGAGGATTCCTCCTGAAGATAAAAATTGCATTTTATCCCCTGCCGATGGGAAGGTCATTTATATAAAAAGATTTGAGAATGGATCGATCCCTTATTCCGAAAAAAAGGGAAAAGGATACAGTCTCCTCGATTTTATCCAAACCGATATCCTCCCGACGGAGGGATATCTCATCGGCGTTTCCCAGACCTTTCTTGACGTCCATGTAAATCGATCTCCGATTGATGGCCAGGTCACTTTTATCCGTCATATCAAGGGAAATTTTATTTCCTTGAAGAGGGAAGAGGCGGTCGTCTTAAATGAAAGGGCTCTAACCGTCATCAATAATGAGCGCTTCAAGGTTGGAGTTATCCAAATCGCTTCGCGCCTCGTTCGGCAAATCGTTATTGATTTTAGAGAAGGTCAAAAAGTCCGAAGGGGAGAAAGGCTGGGAATGATTCGATTCGGATCCCAGGTAGACTTGATACTGCCGAATTGGCCGTCTATTAAAATTGAAGCAAAGCCCGGAGACTATGTGAAGGCGGGATCTTCTGTTGTTGCCAGGATTTGTCGGGGTCCCGACGCGAGATGATGTTTAAAAGAATCTTTTTAATGAGTCCTCCTTCGTCAAGCCGCTACGGCGGCTTGAGAGCCCCCGCGGGTATCGGCCACATTGCCCAGGCGTTGCAGGACAAGAAAACAAGATATGAATACATGGATATGAGGCTTGGATACGGTTTCAAACAACTCAAGAATGCGCTGCTGGCTTTCGAACCGGATTTGGTCGGCGTCAGCATGATCACCCTTGAATATAAAAACACATATCGAATGATCTCTAAAATAAAGAGAATCCTTCCAACCGCGAGAGTGGTCGCCGGCGGCCATCATGTGACAATCTTGAAACAGACTGTTCTTGAG
>JBAUIH010000295.1:0-6085 GCA_049682755.1 Candidatus Aminicenantales bacterium
CTTATAAAGATGCCCGCAAATTCGAATGCCACGGCCAGGATGCCGATGCGCTCATCTTCGCTTTGGGGGAAGCCCTTGACTTCCAGAACGCCATCGGCCGCCGGCGGATCGAACGGCGGATCAAGACCCTCGCCGCCTACCTGAAAAAGGGACTGCGGGAGGTTCCCGGCGTCAAGATCCACACCCCGGATGATCCCTACCTTTCAGGAGGGTTGACCGCCTTTTCGGTGGAGGGCGTCGATCCGGCAAGGATTGTCGACTACGTACGGGAAAAATACAACCTCGTGGTCCGGACAATCGGCAACAGAGACGCCGGGACCTATGGAGTCCGGGTGTCCACTCATTACTACATCACCACAAAGGATATCGACCACCTGCTGGAGGGAGTCCGGACCCTCGCCGCCCACCGCACCTGAGTTTTCTTACCAGGGAAGGCCGGCGTTTCTGGAAAAGGCCGGCGGAGCGGGCCCTTTTTGGCACGAAGTTTGCTGCTGTAACTGCGAAGGAGTTGCCGAAGGAGGCATGAGCAGTGGCGAAAATCCTGTTTTTGCTGGCCGCGGTGATCATCTTTCTTCTTTTCCTGGGATAGAGCGATGAAAAAAGCCGTCGGATCCGACCGCATTTTCCCCAGAACAAAGGCCATCCTTCACCTTTTCTTCTCTCATAGATAGACTTCAGCAGGGACTCCCTCTTCCTCACAAGCGCCTCAAACCTGCTGAGGTCTTTCTCTTCGAGAAAAGCCGTCCGTCCGTAAATTTCTTTTCGCTCCTGTAAATTCTCTTTACGAAAGCTTCCCGGGTTCGGATGAATCATTATTCTGGTCCGCGACCCGCTGAAGCATTGAATAACAGAAACGCTAATTGCACAATAAGGATTCAATCATCTTTTTGAGGCAGGCGCATGGACATCCATAACCTCGATTGCATTTTCGAGCCCCAGCGGATCGCCCTGATCGGGATCACCGCCAATCCGAAGAGCGTGAGCGGGAGAGTCCTCTCCAACCTGGTCAGCGGCGGCTTCCGCGGGGTCGTCTACCCCGTCAGCCCGACGCTCGAGGCGGTCATGGGGATCCCGTGCTATGCGAATGTTCGAAGCCTTCCCCGCCCGCCCGACCTGGCCGTCATTTGCGCTCCTGCAACCCAGGTTCCGGGTATCGTCGCCGAGTGCGGCCAGGCGGGAATCTTCGGGATCATCGCGCCGGGTCAAAACCTCAATGCCAGCTTCGCCGCGGACGGATTATTGCCTCGAGATCGCCGGACAATGGGGGGTCAAAACGATGACGGCCGTGACTACGTCCGATAATCACCGAATGGAGGCCGTCTTTCGCAAACGGGGCTTCAATCTCCGCCCGGACCCGGAGAACCCTCTTATCGAAGTCTCTAAGGATCTCTGAGCTTATCCCTCAATCTTGGATCCTGCCGTCGCGGAGTTCGATGGTGCGGCCGGCTCGCCCGGCCAAAGCAAGGTTGTGAGTAACCAGGAGCACCGTCAGGCCTTCCTTCTGGTTGAGCATCCGGATGGCCTCGCCGATCTCTTGGCTTCGTTTGGAATCCAGGTTCCCGGTCGGCTCGTCTGCCAGAAGGATGTCGGGATTATTGACGAGGGCCCGGGCGATGGCGACTCGCTGCATTTCGCCGCCCGAGAGCTGTCCCGGGAGATGGTTGACCCTTTTCTCCATCCCGAGTAAACGGAGGATCTCCAGGGGGTCCTTGGCCGCTCCCTCCTTCTTGAAAAAAGTGAAGGGCAGGACGACGTTCTCCAGGACGGTGAGCGTCGGCAGGAGATAGAATTTCTGGAAGATATAGCCGAAAACAGAGCGGCGGATCCTGGTCAACTCGGCTTCGGAAAGGTTTTGACTTTCGGTGAAAATTTTCCGCCCGCCCAAAACCAGGCTTCCCACGGTGGCGTTATCCAAACAGCCCAGGATGTTGATCAAGGTCGTTTTCCCGGATCCCGACGGCCCGGTGAAAGAGACGAATTCTCCCCGGCGGATCTTCAAGGTGACCCTGTCAAGCGCCGGGATATCTTCGCTTCCCCGTTTGTAGACCTTGGTGATCCCGGTGGCTTCGAGCGCCCATTCTTGGCCGTTCATGTTATTCTCCTTCGCGGCGGATGGACTCGAGCGGCCGCACCCGGGCGGCGCGCCAGGCCGGGTAGAGCCCGCTGACGATGCCGATCCCCAGGACCATGGCCATCGTCACGGCCGCGAGACCGGCGTTGATCGCGACCAGGCTGCCGGTCGGCGTGTAGGGGAGGAGCCCCCGAATCAGCGTCTCGGTGATCTTGGAAAGCGCGAACGAAAAGCCGATCCCCAGCGTTCCCCCGAGCAGGCAGAGGATGACCGTTTCCACCCAAATAAGCTTGAAGACGTCCCAGGGCATAGCGCCGATGCTCTTGATGATGCCGATCTCCTGGAACCTCTCGAACACCGACATTAAAATCGTGTTGACAACCCCGAGCATGGCGATGAGGATGGCGATCAGGGCAATCGAAAAAACCATCATCTTGGCCGTGGAAATGAGGCTCATAATCGTCTCCTTGACCTGGGCCAGGGAGACGACCTGGACATCGGGGAGGTCATAAAGCTTCTGCTCGACCAGGGTGATGTTGGCGTCTTTGTTGATCTTCACTCCGATGGCCGTCAGCTTCCCTTCCTGCTCGAATACCTTCTGGACGGTCCGGAGGGGGACGAAAATCGTTCCGTCGTCCTGTGTCCCCGTGCGGGCGAGCACTCCGACGACCGTGAGCTCGATGTCCTTCTCCGGAATAAGGAGCTTGTCGCCTGCCTCTCTCTGCTCCAACTCGGCCGCTTCATACCCCATGACGGCTTCGAAAGATTCCGGATCGGTGAACCAGTCTCCCTGCTGAAACTTGAGGTAGGATTTCATCCCCGGATAGGTAACGGGATCGATCCCCAGGTAGGCGCCGATCCCGCCGCTCTCCCCTTTGTTGGGGTCGAATATGGCCGCCATCAACATCGGCGTGATCTTTTCGACTTCGTCATGCCGGAGGATGTCATCCGTGATGGACTCGTTCATGTAGCGGAGCCCGGTCCCGCCCTTGAGCATCAGGGTGGCTGCCTCGTACGGGCACCCCTTGGCGGTCACCAGCACCTGGAAACCCATGTTGTCGATATCCCGGTTGAGCGCTTGCTCATAACCGCGGTTGAACCCGAAGAGAGAGACCAGAACCCAGGCGGAGAGGGCGATGCCGAGAAGGGTGAGCCCGCTGCGGACTTTTTTTCGCAAAAGGTTTTTATAGGCCACTTGATAAATCTTCATGGCGTTATCCTTCCTCCCTGTTCGCTTGAAAATATTTCAGGTAGCGGTTGCCGAGCAGAAACTCGTCGACGAGGATCAGGTTCTTCTTGGCCGCCCGGAGTGCCGCCCGGAAGTCGGATTCGGCCTCGGGAGCCGGATTCTTGATCGCCTCGACTCGGGTCTCTCCGGTCGCCTTATGAGTTAAGATATCGTAGGCGTAGAAGTCCTTCAAGTTGAGGCCGACGAACTGTTTCCCGAACTCGGGTTCGCGGAGGACCTTGGCCTGCCGGGAGGTGAGTTTCTGAAAATAGAAGGCGCGGATCATTCCCTCGAGATCGAGGGCCAGGAAGACCTGGATGCCGCCGTACCGGCCTTTCTGATTGACCCCGTGAATATAACCGATAAGTTCCTGGCCCCGAAAGACCTGATACATTGTATAGGGAACATCGATGGTCTCGTAGAGGCCCTGGAAACGGTCTCCCAGCCGCTCCTCGATCCGGCGGAGGAGGCTCTCACCGCCCTTTTGGTCGATCGACACATAAATCGTCTTATATCCCGTCGACTTGGGGAAGAGGCGCTTGACGTCCCGGTCGGGGTCGTTGAGGTCGCAGCCGACGGCCGCATCCAGGGGAAGATAGCCCAGCCAAAGAAAAATCAAGGCCAAAAACCAGATGCTCTGACTCCGCAGGAATCTCATTATCTCCTCCACGACAAAAAATCCCTCACGATCTTTCTTTGATAGGTCCAACCTTGGCGCATCTTTCATGATCCTAGAAAATGAACCTTTTATAGTAATATGCCTGAAAAACAATCCGCGAATCGCGCGCTTCCCGGTCATAGGTCACCATCGTCCGCAGGGTGAGGTCCGCGGTCGCGATATAGGAAAGGCCGGTTCCGAGCTCCAGGAGGGTCCTCTCTCCTTCTCTCCGGACGACAGGCTGGACCTCCCACTTGAGCTGGCTTTCTTCGAGCAGGTTGACCCCCAGACGCCAGAAGATCGCCCAGGCATGATCACCGGACTTTCGTCCGGCCACGGCCTCCAGGCGGTTTTCCAAATTGTTCCACAGGGAGGTGACGTCCAGGCCGGCCAAGCGCAAGGGGAGGGGAGCGGGCGACATGATCTCGTATCCCATGGCATCGAAAGCTTCCCCATAGGCGGCGGACAGCCCGATGCTCCAGTTGTCGCTGCCGAGGACGCCGCAAGAGAGTCGTCCGGAGAGAAGATAGTTGCCTTCAAACCGCAGGGGCATACCCGAACCGGACGTCACAGAGATCCCCCAACTCCCGCGGGCGAAGTCGCGGCCGAAGCCGACACCCCAATCCCGGTCGAACCCGAACCCGTTCATCACCAGCGTCGGCAGGATCAAGGAATGGCTGTCGAAAACCGAGGACAGGCCGAAGGCCGGACGGTTATGCCCAACCCAGAGATCGACGGCCGGAAACTTGAATTTGAGATAGGCGTTATAGAGTTGCGGCTCGAGCGTCTTTTGGCCTTCGCCGTCCCACGCCAGCCTGGCCTGGACGGCCAGGAGGGCGAAATCTCCGGTCTCCCGGGAGAAACGTTGCAGATAATCGAAACCCAGGCCCGGTTTCTGCATGACGTGGTCCGGATGCAGGCTGTAGAAGAGCCACTTGTCTTGAGCGGTCGAGTAGCCTGCGACTCCTTGGACCTCCAGGTAAAAGAGCGATGTCTGGGCGGAGGTCCGTTCCGGCAAACAAAAGGCCGCCAGGACAAGAAACCAGGCGATCCTGTTAGACATCAAAACGGAAGGCGCCGCGGCTAATGATCGTGTCCCCTCGCTTGAAGGTCAATTTGACTTCCCACTCGCCCGGCATGACGATGTTGACGGGAAGGAGATAATCGCCTTTGTTGTTGAGCTTGAACTCCTGGTCGCCGGAATCGTGTGACCCGGCCATCGACGGCATATCGGAGCGGCCGAGGACGGTGAAGTCCGTGCTTCTGTTCTCGTCGCCGTCGGATATCCTGATTCGGAGAATGGCGGTTCCCAACCGGGGCTTTTCAGTGAATTCGTAAATGAAATAGTAGGCGTCATCGATCCGGCACTTCTTTCCTGAGGAAGGAAGCTCGGGGAATTCCATGGCCGGGTGTTCTTGAAGAACGGGGCCTTCGGTCGACCCCGCTCCGCTTGTTCCGGCAAATCCCGCCAGGGAAAAGGCCAGGGTCAAGAGGCCTGCAGCGGCGGATTTCCAAATGATATGTTGACTCATCGCGTCCTCCCGGAATCGGCTTCGGCCGGTCCTTACTAATACTATAGATACAGTAGACATTATAACGGAATCGGCGTTACTTGGCAACCTTCCGCAGACGCGTCCGCAGTTTTATTTCAACCGCGGCCGTCAATTCGGATATAATACAAGACCGGCGCTGCAGCCGATACCGAAGAGGAGACAGGCCATCCGAGGACTCGCCACCACGGTCGTTTGCCTGGGACTTTTCTGCCTCCTTCTTTATCTTGAACGGCGGCTCGTCAACCGTCAAATCCGGCGCGTCCCGCTCCGAATCGCCGTGACCGGAACGAGGGGAAAGTCCACAGTCACCCGGCTTATCGCCGGCGCTCTCAAGGAGGGCGGATTTCCGGTCCTGGCCAAAACGACCGGGTCGAAGCCTGTTCTCATCCTCCCCGACGGCCGGGAGGAGGAAATCATCCGGAGAGGGCTCCCGGCTATCCTGGAACAAAAAAAGGTTCTGAAAACGGCCGCAGGCGTTGGTTCCTGGGCATTGGTGACCGAGTTGATGAGCATCCGGCCTGAAAATCTGGCCGTCGAGTCCCGGCGTCTCTTCCGGCCCCACATCCTCATTGTGA
>JBAUIH010000296.1:0-32949 GCA_049682755.1 Candidatus Aminicenantales bacterium
ACGATCTGCATGCCCAGGGTTTCGGTCTTGCGGAAATCCAGGTTCTCCGGAAACCCCACGCCGTCATCCTTCACCCGCAGCTCGTACCCGTCCCCCGTCACCCGGCGGAGGTCCAGGTTCAAGTGGCCCCTCCGTCCCTCCGGAAACGCGTGCTTCAGCGCGTTGGAGACGAGCTCGTTGACGATCAGTCCGCAGGGGATGGCCGTGTTGATGTTGAGATGGATCTCCTCGGCCTCGATGCGGAGCTGGATGCGGGAGGAATCGATCTGGTAGGAATGGAAAAGATGGGTGGCCAGGTTGCGGAGGTACTGGGAGAACTCGATGCGGGAGAGGTCGGAGGACTGGTAGAGGCGCTCGTGGATGAGGGCCATGGAGCGGATGCGGCGCTGGGATTCCTTGAACATCTCCAGGACGGCGGGGTCCTGGATGTGGCGGGACTGGAGGTTGAGGAGCGAGGAGATGACTTGCATGTTGTTCTTCACCCGGTGGTGGATCTCCCTCAGGAGGACCTCCTTCTCCTGCAGGGACGCCTGGAGCCGGTCCTCGGCCATCTTGCGTTCGGTGATGTCCCGGATGTGCTCGATAACACCCTTCATCTGGCCTGTCCTGTTGTCGATCAAGGGAAAGCTGAAGAGGTCGATCCAGCCGGTGACGGCGCCTTCCGGGCCCACCTTGGCAATGATTTCGTAGGCCGCCTCCGAGGTCTCGAGAGCCTTGCGGGTCGGGCAGATATCGCAGGGCTCATTGCGGAGGCGGTAGGCCTCATAGCATTTCTTCCCGACGAGCGGCATGGCATGGACATACCAACTCTCCATGGTCTTGTTCACCCGGAGGATGGTGTAGTCCTGGCCCAGGATGGAGATGCCGTCTTGGATGCTCTCGAACATGCTGGTCAGAAAACGCTCCCGCTCCTGGACTTCCTCCTCGCTCTTTTTGCGATGGATGACCATGGCGATCTGGTCACAGACGAACTTGAGGATATTTTTGTCCTCTTCGCTGTAGCGGAGGCCTTCGGTGTAGGTCTGGACGACCAGGACACCGATCGTCCGGGAATCGATGTTGAGCGGGACGCCCAACCAGTCGATCGAGGGGGGGCCGATGGACTCAACCTCGCCGCGCCGGATAAGCTCCTCAAATACCTCCGGAGAAGCCAGGAGAGGAATCCCTGTCCGAAGGACATACTCGGTCAATCCCCGGCCCAGCTTGTAGGGTTTTGGGGGCGGGTCGTATTCGTCCACGAAGTAGGGAAAGCTCAGAATTTCCTGAGCCGGATCATAGAGGGCGATGTAGAAGTTGCCGGCCGGCATCAAGCCGGAAATCACCTCATGGATGGAATGGAAGAGCTCCTGGAGGCTCCGGGTCGAATTGGCCGCCTCGGAGATCTTGAAGATCGATTCGTTGACCCGCTCCATCCGCCGTCGTTCAAAGTCTTCCAGGGCCAGGGTGATGTTCTCTCCAACGCTGATGGCGAAATGCTGTTCCTCCAGGGTCCATTTTTTCTCAATGCCCGTATGCTCATGACAGATGATCCCGATGACCCCGCCGCGGCGCCGGATTGGGATATCCATCATCGAAACGATCCCTAGCGGTTTCAAGTAGGAGCCGGTGAACGCGCACGTTCTCGGGTCGGACCGTGCGGCATCGGCGGCGATGATGCAAGAATCCTCGAGGGCCCGGAAGTAATCGGGGAAATCCTTCGCTTTCAGCACCATGCCCTGGTCATGGCCTTTGTCCGGCCTCGTATAGAGTTCCCGGCAGCGGATCTCGGTATGCCCGGCGTCGAAAAACCAGATGCTTACCCGGTTCACATCCAGGGTGTGAGAGGCGATTTCCGTGATTTTCCGAAGGGTGGAGTCGAGGTCGGAAAAGCTGAGCTTGCCCAGATCCAGGAGGGCGGCTTGATGGCGGATGACCTGCTCGGCCCGTCTTTGCAGCTCTTCGTCCTCTTCCCTGTGCCTGGTGATGTCCAGCAGGCTTCCCTCGTGGTAGAGAACCTGTCCGCGGGCATTCTTGACCGCCCGGGCGTTGTCCCGGACCCAGATCACCGAACCGTCGGCTTGTTTCAACCGGAACTCGAAGTTCTGGAGGACTTCGTCCCGGGCCATGATGGCGAATGATTTTTCCTGGTCCTCTGGGTCGAGGTTGAATTCGCCGATGAACCGGCCGACGACGGATTCCCTGCTGTCATATCCGAGCATCCTGACCATAGCGGGGTTGAGGTCGAGCAACTTTCCCTCCGGGCTCGTCCTGTAGAGTCCGACGGGGATGCCTTTAAAGAGGGCGCGGTACTTGTTTTCGCTTTCCTTCAGGTCTTCCGCCGCCCGGCGCGCACCGGTATTTTTTTTCCGTCCCCTGGTACTTTTTTTGACTTCGGCTTTTTTAGATGGCCTCATGGCTTGGGAGTCTCTCTCCGAACCGTCTTCCGGCAGAACACAATTCTCGAAGTGTCTCGTTCACTTTATCCGGCGGCGGGGGTTCGAACAATCGCCCATGGGGATGAATTGTGGGGGTATTTTTTCCCCTCTGATATCACCTCTAAAGAGGAAGAGGGCCCTGCCCGCCTTCAGGCCCTCTTCGGCTTCCTTTTAGCCGGCTCGTCCCAGCGCCGCTTCTTTTTAAACAAAGGACATCAGGAGGCAACCTTTTACCTCGCTCATTCATCTTATCCAGATGAGGAAAGAATGAGCGTCTTTAACCTGACACCGGCTCTTGCCAGGGCTCCCCGATTGGGGGATAATGGCAGTTGGATTGTCCGGGCCTTTCCCTCAAGTGCATTTCCTCTCATGACCGCCGATGAAAGGGACGAAGATAACGGGCTTGTGCCCCGGCCTCTCGCCACCCTCTCCTCTCTGATCCTGCGCAGCCAGCAGGGCGACGAGCGCGCCATGGAGGAGATCTATGAACGGTACAAGAAGCCCCTTTTCAACCTGGCCTACCGTTATACCTTCGACCGGGTCACCGCGGAGGACCTTCTCCAGGACATCTTCATTAAGATATTCACCCACATGAAAGATGTTCAGAAAGACGCCACTTTCGTGGCCTGGATGTACCGGATCGCGGTCAATACCTGTTATTCTTTCCTGCGCAGCCGGCGGAGCCGGAACGGAAAGACGCTCTCCCTCAGCGAGGTCGAAGGGAAAAAAGAGGAAGCGGTCTATGACGGCCATGAAGACAGCCTGGCTAAACCTCTGGACGAAGCGCTTCAGGGACTCCCGGAACGCCTTCGCTCCGTTTTCCTTCTCCACGATGTCCAGGGTTACAAGCATGAAGAGATCGCCCGGATGCTCGGCGTTTCGGTCGGGACATCGAAATCCCAGTTGTTCAAGGCCCGGATGAGGATCCGGGAACGGCTCAAAGAGAAGAAGGCCTTATAGGGAGGACGACGATGAAATGTCCGCTCGCCCAGGAATGGATAAGCCGGTCTCTGGATGGAGAGCTCGGACCCGAGAGGGAGGCGAAACTCAAGGCCCATCTCGAGGCCTGTCCGGATTGCCGGGCGCTCGCGCGTGACCTCGAGGTGATCGTTCGAGAGGCCGGGAAACTGAGCGTGCTGGAGCCGTCTCCCGCCGTTTGGCCAAAGGTCGCCGCCGCGGTCAGGGGATCTTGCGAGGGAGACTCGGTGTCCTTCCCGGAGAAAAAGAGCTGGCCCGGTGTTTTCTGGAATAGATACGCCTGGCGGTTCGCCGCCGCGGCCGCCCTCGTCCTGGTGATAGTCGGCACGGTTATCATCCGGCAACAGCCTCGGGTGGCCGCCGATCCGGTCAGAGAAGGCTCCGTCGAATATACCCTGGCCAAGCTCCAGGAAGCCCAGGATTATTATGAAAAGGCCATCCGGTCGTTGAACGAGGCTGTTCAGTCTCAAGACAGCAACCTGTCGCCTCAGGTCGCCGAGATCTTCAGGCGCAGCCTGGCGGCGATGGATGAGACCATCCAGGCCTGCCGGCAGATCGTCGAGGAAGATCCCGGAAACCTGACGGCCCGGGCCTATCTTCTGACGGCCTACCGGGAACAAGTCAATGTGCTCGAGGAAATGATGGGCCTCAAACGATCTTCCGCCCGCGGAAGGGCGGAGACGGCCCTTTGAATCCGACAAGAGAAGGAGGAAAACGATGAGTAATCTGCGGATGAAACGGACGGTCTGGCTGGCCGTCACTCTTTTGCTGGTCTTCTCTTTCGCCGTGGCCAAGGAGAAGTATGAGGAGAAGTTCGAGAAGACGATGGCGCTGGCCAAAGACGGCAAGGTGGATATCAGCAATATCTCAGGCGACATCGTGGCCATGAGCTGGAATCAGGACCAGGTCAAGATCGAGGCCCTCAAAGTCTCCACGGCCGGTTCGCTGGAAAAGGCCAAGGAGAACGCCGCCAAGGTGACGATCGAAATCTCCCAGGAAGGCAGTGTCGTCAAGATCGAGACCAAGTACCCCAGGAACGAAAAATCCTGGGGCGGTGAATCGGCCAACGTCTCGGTGGACTATAAACTCTGGATCCCCGAGAAGGCGGCCCTGAAAGCCAACAGCATCAGCGGTGATGTCACCGCGGAAGCGATCGGCGGGGCGGCCGCCCTCAAGGCGATCAGCGGGGATGTCCGGCTCACCAAGGCCGGCGGAGGCGCAGAGTGCAACTCGATCAGCGGGGAGGTCGTCGTCGCCGAAGTGACCGGCAACGCCTTCCTCAAGTCGGTTTCGGGCGATATCAAGGCCAACATGATCAAGGGTTCGGTCGAGGCCGAGACGGTGAGCGGCGACGTCGAGTTGCTCGATGTTTCCGAGGCCTCGTCGGTCCGGGCCAAGGCCCTGAGCGGTGAAGTCGTCTATCGAGGCCGTATCAACCCGCAGGGGAGCTACAATTTCAAGTCGCACAGCGGCGACGTGGAGCTCTATCTTCCGGCCGATTCGGCCTTCGATTTCGAAGCCGAGACCTTCAGCGGCGGCATCGAGACCGATTTCGAGGTCAGGGTCGTGGGCAAGGTCTCCCCCAAGGAGATGAGCGGGACGGTCAACGGCGGCGGCGCGACGCTCAAGGTCTCCTCGTTCAGCGGCGATATCCGGCTGAAAAAAACCTGAACTTAGTCTTCCCCCGACTATTGAAGGGGCGGTTCCGGATCGGGACCGCTCCTTTTTTTATGTGACTCCAATAAATACTTGACAATGACTAGCAATAACTATAATTATTGTACATGGGCAGTGGCTGTTTGATTCAGACTTCGCGCTGAGACGTGAAAGGTGAGCTGCATGGAAGACCGAATATCCGATATTCTGACCATCGAGGAGTTAGCTATTTATCTGAAGATCCCGAAGTCGACGCTCTATAAGCTGGTCAGGGAAGGTAAAATCCCATCTCAGAAGATAGGGCGGCACTGGCGATTCCGAAAAGGCGCCATTGACCACTGGCTTGAGGAGATTCGGGCGAACGCGCCTGGCTCCGGAGGAAATCGATAATGACAGGATCATCTCCGGTTAAGGACGATAGAGCTATCAGCCCGGTGGGAATGTAAATAGGTTGATATGAGGGACCTCAACGAAATCCGTTCCCTTCTTGATAAGCTCGAAAACCATCCGGCCGATCAACTCGAAGATCAGGATCTGGATTTCAAGGAATGGGACGTTCAGAGCAGAGACAAAGCCGTCCGTTCGGTGGTTCAAATGGCCATCTGCATGGCCAACGGAGGCGGGGGCACTGTGGTCTTTGGCGTCAACGATAAGACAATTGGCCGAGCGACGGCGATTCTGGGCGTCCCTCCTGAAGTTGATGTCAATCGGCTCAAGAAGGCAGTTTATGATTCCTCCGATCCAAAACTGACACCGGTTTTTCAGGAACTGGTCGTTCCAGAGGGAACAGGCCGGCTTATCGTTATGCATATTTATCCAGGGCTTCCGCCCTACACCGATACCAGCGAGCAAGGGATTATCCGCATCGGAAAGGAATGCAAACCACTCACCGGCACTTTACGCCGCAAGATCATGGTTGAAACCGGAGAGACGGATTTCACGGCCGGCGATATTCAAGGGAATGTCAATTCCTTGATTTCCGCTTCCGCCATGGAACGCTTGCGGGAGGCCGCCGTAAGAGAGAAAGCGCCCGCCGACCTTGTGCAAAAAAGCGACCGGGATCTTTTGGAGGCCGTCGGACTCATGCACAACGGCCGACTGCTGCGGGCCGGACTTCTCCTTGCCGGCAACGCAGACGCGATTCGTAGGCATTTCCCTGGCTATGTTTGGACCCATCTTCGGATGGCCACCGATACCGACTATAGCGATCGGGGCGATGGGTATGACGCAATTCCCGTAGCCCTGGAGCGCATTCTCGACCGGATCATGGCGGATAACCCCATTACGACCGTAAGGCAAGGGCTGTTCCATTTCGAAATCCGCACCTATCCGGAAATAGCTTTGCGTGAGGCTCTGCTCAACTCCCTTGTCCACGCTGATTTTCGGATACACGGGCCGATTTTAGTTAAGCAATTCAAGGACAGGCTCGAAATCAGTAATCCCGGCGGCCTGCCCGGCGGAATCACGCCTGAGAACATCCTGCGCCACCAACCGGTTTCACGCAATCCGGCATTGGTGGATGCTCTGACCCGCTTGCGCCTTGTCAACCGGAGCAACCTCGGCGTGCGCCGCATGTACCAGGCGCTGCTTCAGGAAGGCAAAGAACCGCCGCGGGTTCTGGACGAAGGCGAGGCCGTGAGGATCATTCTCCGGGCATCCGACCTTTCCGTCCCTATTCGAATGTTCGTTGCGGAACAGGCCGGGCGAGGGCGCATTTTGTCCGTCGAACATCTCCTCATCATTCAGCACCTGCTGCGACATGCCGAGATCGATACGACGACAGCCGCTCTAATTACGCAGCAAGCCGAAGGGGACGTCCGAGAGATATTGAATCAAATGGAGACCGGTTTCGGCTTCCTTGAACGCGGCAGAACCGGCCGGGGCACCTATTGGATTTTGCGGCATGACCTGCATAGACGGCTTTCTATCCCAGGCTACGCCGAGAGCGACCGGCGGATCGATTGGGAGGCGGCCAAAACCCGCGTGCTGAGCGTATTGAAGAGACGAGCCGAGAGAGGCGAGGCTGGGCTACAAAACCGGGAAGTCCGACGGATCATACATTTCGATCGCCAGCAGGTCAACCGCCTGATTCACGAGTTGGAAAAAGAAGGCCAGGTCCAACTTGAAGGGCATGGTCGGGGGGCTCAATATAAGTACATCGGGCAAAAAGAAGCAGAGAAAAAAGAATAGTAATATAAATGTATCAATGAATTGCGATGCTCATAATTCTTCCAATTTAGGGGCCGGATATGTTTTTTAAAATGTATCCAGGCACGCGGCAGAAAGGAAGACTTCGCCATAACGACTCTCAGCCCGAGCGGTGTGCCAAGTACCACCCTTGTGTGGCTGGATTGGGAGGGGGAAAATGAGCCAAAGTCTTTCCAGGTTCCAAGACCTCTTACGCGATCTCTTCCAGTTTGATTGTGCCGACCTCGACTTCGGCATCTACCGCATCATGAACCAGAAGCGGGACGTAGTCGAGAAGTTCGTAAAGGAGACTCTCCCCAAGGCCGTCGCTGACGAGCTGGATCGCGGGGCATTGGCGGCACAGTCGCAGGCGGTCAAGGAACTTGAGGCAGCCAAAAAGAAAGTGCTTGAGGGCTTGGGCAAGGATGCCCTGGATTCAGAGGGGAATCTTATTGATAAATACCGCGACACAAATGCCGGGAAGGAATACCTGGCGGCGCGCGCTAAAGCTTCGGGCATTCGAAGCCACGACGCGCTCGAAGCATCGGTCTACAATCACCTTTACAGTTTCTTCAGCCGCTACTACCAGGACGGCGATTTCATCTCCAAGCGGCGCTATTCCAAGCGTGAACGTTACGCCATCCCCTACAATGGCGAGGAAGTCTATCTCTACTGGGCCAACCGCGACCAGTACTATGTCAAGACCGCTGAATACTTCACGGACTATGCCTTCACCTCCCCCAATGGTGTGAGTGTGCATTTCAAGCTCAAGGCCGCCGACGTCGAGCAAAACAACGTCAAGGGCGAAAAGCGGTTCTTCCTTCCCCGTCTTGCAGAGATTTCTTGGGACGAGAAGGAGCGGAATCTCGTTATTCCTTTTGAGTATAGGCCGCTCACAGAACAAGAAAATATCGCCTATGGTCAGAAAAACCAGCAAGAGGCAATCATCGCAAAGGCATTGGAGGGAATCCCCAAGCGGCTATCGCCGAAGACCGCCGGTCTTGCCCTGTCTGCCCTGACGGCTGAGCGGCGCAAAACAAGCGATGGTGAGCCAGTTACTTTCTTTGAGCATCACCTGCGGCAATATACCCGCCGCAACACATCCGACTTCTTCATTCATAAGGACCTGAAGGATTTCCTCTCCCGTGAGCTGGATTTTTATCTCAAGAATGAAGTGCTGAACCTGGACGAGGTAGAGGCTTCCGGCGAAGATCGCGCCGAGGGCTGGTTTCAGATAATACGTCTCATCAAGGCCATCGGAGGCCGGATTATCGAATTCCTCCATCAGATAGAAGAATTCCAGAAAACGCTCTGGGAGAAGCGCAAGTTCATCACCGAGACGGGTTACTGTATCACTGTCGGGAATGTCGACGAGAGTTTTTATCCTGATATCGCCGCTTGTGATGTCCAGTGGGACGAGTGGAAAACTCTCTTTCATATCGATGAGGAGAAGACCGACCTTTTTACCTCCGGAAAGAGCAAGACGGACAAGCGCATTGCTTTTTTGAAATCCCACCCGACACTGGTGCTGGATACCAAGCACTTTGATGGCGATTTTGTGGACCGACTTTTTGGCCGCTTCGATGACCTTGATGAGATGACCGACGGCCTCCTAATCCGAGGTGAAAATTGGCAGGCGCTGAATTTAATAGCGGAGAAGTATCGCGAGGCAATAAATTGCATCTACATTGACCCGCCATACAATACTGGTAGTGACGAGTTTCTTTACAGAGATAACTATCAGCATTCGTGCTGGCTTGGCATGAGCGAAAACCGACTGTCCGTAGCCAAGAAGCTGCTTTCCCCCGAAAGTTTGGCTTTTATCCACATTGACGAGCGAGAACAGCCTAGGCTTGAATTTCTCATCAAGCGGATCTTCGGGGATGACAATTCTCTCGGCCCGTTCGTTTGGCTTGCCCGAGTGGGAAAGGCTGTCACGGAAAGAGTGCTTCAGATGAAGCACGAGTACATAGTATGCGCCCGCAATACCAATTCAACCAGGTTGAATCTTGTTGAAAAAGAAGTCACCAGTTGCAGGTTCAGTGATGAACGAGGCGGATATAACCGGGAACAACTCCGGCAATGGGGTGGTCAGCATGACCGTCGCGAAGACCGACCGACAATGTACTTCCCCATACGAGCCCCATTTGGGGTCGATGTCTATCCCAAGAGAGCCGACGGTTTAGATGGTTGCTGGCGGGCGAGTCGCGAGGAAGTGGACAAGATGCTCGAAGCTGGCGATCTCGATTTCGTTCAAAACAAGAAGACGGGTGAGATCACCGTATATCGCAAGGTGCGCGAAGGCACCGTTACCGTTTCTGCCCCGTCGAACATTTTGGACGACTGCGGCACTTCTGCCACAGCCACGAAGGAAATCAAAGATCTGTTCGGGGACAAGGTGTTTGACACTGCGAAACCTGTTGCTTTAGGAAGGCGTGTCATATCTTTAGTTGCCGTCGGTTCCGACGCGGCAACACTGGATTTCTTCGCTGGCTCTGGAACGACCGGCCACGCCGTTATCAACCTCAACCGCGAGGATGGCGGTTGGCGCAAATTTATCCTGGTCGAGATGGCGGATTATTTCGACACCGTATTGCTCCCACGCATCAAGAAAGTCACTTTCACGCCTGAATGGAAGGACGGCAAGCCGAAGCGCATGGCGACGCGCGAGGAGGCGGGGCGAAGCCCGCGGATTGTCAAATACAACCGCCTGGAGTCTTATGAGGATACATTGAATAATATCGCTTTTGACGATGCATCCGGCCAGCAGGCGATGAGGTTCGATGACTACTTTCTCCAGTACATGCTCAAATGGGAGTCGCGGGCGAGCGAAACGTTTCTTAACGTGGAGAAATTAGCCCTTCCGTTTCAATACAAATTGCGCATCCATGCCGACGGCCAGACGAGAGAGAAAGTGGTTGATATCCCTGAAACATTCAATTATCTGCTTGGCCTGCATGTCCTGACCCGCCGCGTTCATATGGATGGCGAGCGACGCTATCTCGTATATCGCGGTCGAATCGATCACCGGAAAATCGCCGTGATCTGGCGCGAAACCGAAGGCTGGCAAAAAGCTGACTTTGAGCGGGATAAAAAGTTTGTAATCAAACATAACCTCACCGACGGCGCAGACGAAGTATTCGTCAACGGTGATTCTCTCATTCCAAACGCTCGGGCGCTTGATCCGATCTTCAAGGCCCGCATGTTCGCGGGGGTGGAGGGATAACCATGGGTATGAGAATAGAGCTTCCAAAAGATCAAATTGCCGGGTTTTGCCGGCGGAATCACATCCGCCGCCTGGCGGTTTTTGGTTCCGCCTTACGCGCTGATTTCAATGAGTCCAGCGACATTGACATTCTGGTCGAGTTCGAACCGGACCATATCCCCGGCCTGTTTGGAATGGCGCGCATGGAACGCGAATTGTCAATCGTCCTGGGGCGCAAGGTGGATTTGCGCACACCGGAAGACCTGAGCCGTTATTTCCGTCAAGAGGTGCTGAAGGAGGCGGAGGTGCAGTATGCGCAAGGATGACCTTATCCGCCTGCGGCATATGCTTGACGCGGCTTGTGAAGCCGTCGCTTTCGTTAAAGACAGCCGCCGCGAGGATCTGGACAATGACCGGAAACTGACCCTTGCCCTGGTCAAGGACATTGAGATCATCGGGGAAGCCGCCTATCAGATATCGGAGGATACGCGGCAAAACCTACAGGATATACCCTGGGATGATATTGTCGGTATGCGTCACCGCCTGGTCCATGCCTATTTTGATATCAACCTGGACATCCTCTGGAAGACGGTACAAGAAAACCTTCCGCCGCTTGTGCAGACTCTTTCCGCGGCTTTGGACGAGGAATAAATAATGCCGAACGGCATCCAGCAGTACATCAAGCTCGAAGAACGCCTGGTCCTGCTGGCCTGGCTGAACAGCCTCTTCGGTTACCAGCGTAACCGAGACCTCCTGGCCGATATGAAAGAAACTGCCGAAGGGTTCGATTCCTCTGGCCGGAGTTTTGTCTATCACCGGCTGATCGCAAGGGGCGACAAAGTCAAAATCCCGTCCGGGGAGCTGGCTCGCTATGATGACAACGTCCGAACTCATTTACAGGCGATGAATGCCCGCCGGCCCGAGCCGGTCACTCTGCGCTACTTCCAATACCTCGCTGCACTCTACACAGAGGTCTTTCTTGACTACTACTTCTATCGCCGGGCCGAGATGCTCCGCTCGCTAAATGCCTTTGTCGCGGCCCGCAATGCAGGGCGACTTCCCAGTGAACCGCAGGACACGCCTTTTAGCGAGGAGGATCTCGGAAAGCTGGCCTTCTGGATGGCCACCGGCAGCGGCAAAACTCTGATCATGCACCTCAACTACCGGCAGTTCCTGCACTTTAACACCTGGCCGCTGGACAACATTTTGCTCATTACGCCGAATGAGGGCATGACCGAGCAACATCTGGCGGAGCTTGCGGCCTCGGATATTCCCGCCCGGCGCTTTGACCTGAACGAAAGCGGGCTCGGTCTCGCAGCGAAGAACGCGGTTCGGGTAATCGAGATTACCAAGCTGGTAGAAGAAAAGCGCGGCGGCGGGGTAACCGTACCGGTAGAGGCTTTTGAGGGCAATAACCTAATTTTCGTGGATGAGGGCCATAAAGGGTCGGGCGGCGAGGTCTGGCGCAATTACCGGGATAAGTTGGGAGAGACGGGCTTCACCTTTGAGTACAGTGCCACATTCGGCCAGGCCCTTACCGCAGCGCGGAATGACTTGCTTACGGCGGAGTATGGGAAGGCGATAGTCTTTGATTATTCCTACCGTTACTTTCACGGCGACGGCTACGGGAAGGATTTCCGTGTCCTGAATCTCAAACAGGAGACAACGGAGGAACAAACGGAGACGTTGCTCCTGGGCAATCTGCTTTCGTTTTACGAGCAGAAGCGCGTTTTCGATGAGAACGCGGAAGCCCTGCATCCCTATAATCTGGAGCGACCGCTATGGGTTTTTGTCGGGAGCACCGTGAACGCGGTCTATACCGAGGATAAGAAGAAGCGAAGCGATGTCCTCACCGTAGTTCGGTTTTTGCATCATGTATTAGAGAACAAACGCGGCTGGGTTGTTAGGACTATCGAGAAATTGATCCAGGGCAAGAGCGGTCTTGCGACCCTTGATGGCGTGGACGTGTTTTCGGGCAAGTTTACCTACCTCCGGGAAAGCGGCCTCTCTCCGGAAGCGGTGTATCAGGATGTTCTTGGCAAGGTGTTTCACGCTCCCACGCCAGGCGCCCTGCACCTGTGTGATATCCGCGGCGGCGCCGGGGAAATCGGCCTGAAGGTGGGTGGCACGGAGGAGTATTTCGGCCTCATCTACATCGGCGATACAAGCGCCTTCAGGAAGCTCGTGGAAGAGGATGTCACCGGGATCGTGCCTGAAGAGGATGCTATCTGCAGTTCACTCTTCGGGAGCATCGCTAGACCGGACACAACTATAGAAATTCTCATTGGCGCCAAAAAGTTCATGGAGGGTTGGAATTCCTGGCGTGTCTCGACCATGGGGTTGCTCAATATCGGGCGCCAGGAGGGTTCACAAATCATCCAGTTGTTCGGGCGGGGAGTCCGACTGCAAGGCAAGGGGCTCAGTCTAAAGAGAAGTTCGGTGCTTGATGGCCCGCATCCGCCGCATATCGGCCTTCTTGAGACGCTGAACATCTTTGCCGTGCGGGCGAATTATATGGGCCAGTTCCGCGGGTATCTGGAGAAGGAAGGGGTGGAAACCGAAGAGTCGGTCGAGTTGTCGCTTTTCGTGCGGACCAACAAAGAGTTTTTGAGAAAGGGCCTGTTGGTGCCGCGCGTGCCGGAGAGCCGCAGTTTCGGGGCCGGAACGGCGGTCATGCTGGGACCCGACCCGGCGGTTCAGGTGCGCGTGGACATGTCGATGAAGGTCGAGACAATTCAAAGCGGCCCGGAAGGCTTCCTTTCGACGGCAGGCCAGACAGGGAAGGATCTTCCCATCCCGGACGAGAGCCTGGATCTCGTGAATTGGGAAGGCGCTTACCTTAGCCTTCTCGAGCACAAAGAGCGCAAGGGGTTTGATAATCTGATTATTCCGCAAAATGCGATCCAGAAAATCATCAAATACAAATCCGACAAGGGAACCCGACTTTACCGGCTCCTGGCCGACAGTTCTGTGGTTAATCCGTCGTCATTTGCCGCAAACGGACTTCTTCAAGAAGCCGTAGCGAATATTCTCCGGAAATACGCAGACGAATTTTATCGTATCAGAAGGGAGCAATGGGAATCGGGTCGCATGGTCTTTAAAACGCTGAGTGAGCGCGATCCCAATATCAGCTTCAGCCGACAGGTAAAGGAAAGCACACCGGAGTACATTGTAAGAGTTTCACGTTCCAAGAAAGGCATTATATCCGCCATTCAGAGACTCATCGCTGACGCAGTGAGACTCTACAAGGAAGAAAACGACAAGCTGCCGCGCATTTATTTCGACAGGCACCTTTATCAGCCGTTGCTCCTGAAATATGGCGATCAGATCAAGATGGTTCCTCCTGGTCTCAATGATAGCGAAGCGCGGTTCGTCCGCGACTTGAAGGAATATTGGGCCAAGGAAAAAGACAATTCACTGGCCGGACTGCAGGTATACCTGCTGCGTAACCTGAGCACGGGGAGCGGTATCGGCTTCTTTGAGGAGCGAGGTTTCTATCCAGACTTCATCTTGTGGGTTGTCGGGCGTAAAAAGCAGACCATAGTATTCATCGAGCCCCACGGCATGGTACATGCGATGCCTTATAATAATGACAATAAAGCACGGCTGCATGAATCCCTTCCGGCCCTGGCAGAAAAGATCGCCTCGCGAAGCAAGACGGATAAACAAGTATTGCTCGATAGCTATATTATCTCGGCCACAAAATATGAGGATTTATGCGAGAAATACGACGATGGGACTTGGGACATGGAGAAGTTCGCCAAGAGACACATCCTGTTCCTGGAGCGAAGCAGCGAGTACGATTATATTGACTGGATGTTCAAAGAACAGACGCGTGTGCGCGGTTCATAGCCAGTCCGAAATTCTTCTCATGATGCTCGATAAGCTCGTTTTGCTGCGCGCAACGCCTCTCTCTTGAAAAGGAATGGCGCATATATTGGGCATTTGTTGAATTTAGGCGAGCCGTTTTCAATCGGGGCTGCTCTTTTTGTTATAATATCCTGCTTCGGGCCGTTCATGACCTCCCACCGCCAGGTCCACCTGGTCAATTTCAGCCGCAAGCTGGCCGTCACTGCCGTCTTTTTTCTCGTTCCTCTTCACTTCTTGAAGCTGGGATTCAAGGGCTGGGAGATCGGCGCCGTAACGTCTCTATACGCCTTCGCCCCGCTTCTTTTTTCCTTCCCGACAGGCTGGGCGAACGACCGTTTCTCCATCAAAGAAATCATCCATGCCGGTTTAGCTCTTTTCAGCCTGATGTTCTTCGTCCTCAGCCGGGTTCAGAGCTTCCTGCCCACAGCCGTCATCTTTCTTTTCCTGGGCCTGGCCAACAACGCCTTGGATGTCTCCATCAACAACCTTTATTACAAGGACGATACGGCGATCGATCAGAACAAAAAGTACAGCCGCCTCGTTTTTTGGCAATCCCTCGGTTCGGCGGCGGGCCCCATCCTCGGGGGGATAATCGTAACCTCAGCCGGTTTCTCGGTGCTTTTTCTCGTCTTTGCGGCGTTCCTGCTGGCCGTTCAGGCTTTCGTCCCGTCCCTGAACAGCATCCGTTTCGGTCCGGTCCC
Source organism: Candidatus Aminicenantales bacterium (assembly GCA_049682755.1). Lineage (GTDB taxonomy): Bacteria > Acidobacteriota > Aminicenantia > Aminicenantales > UBA8522 > UBA8522. The sequence continues at coordinate 15,012 of JBAUIH010000296.1, forward strand.
CCGGCAGGTCTACAGGGGCGGCCTGCTCCGGCCCAAGACGCTCCTCTTCTCGGCCATGATCTTCGTCATCGGACTTCACTGGGGTCTGGAAGGGACTGTTTACAGCCCGTTCCTCAAGCAGTACTTCAACCTCAGCACGTTTGCCCTCTCGGTCTACATTTCCCTGTCTCTTCTTGCCCTGGCGCTATCCTCTTTTCTCATCGGGTTCATTCCTTTCGATCTGAAGCTCAATAAACGGCTCTTCCTTCTCTCTCTTCTTCTCTCGGGTGGAGGCCTCATCTTGATGGTCAACCGGAGCCTCCCTCTGTCCTTCCTCTTCCGGCTGGTCCACGAGGCCGGCGACGGCCTGCTGGGGGCGCTGGTCGTCCTGTTCATCTCCCGGCTGTTCGAGAAGGAAAGCATCGGCGGGAGCTCGGCCATCCTGCTCACCGTGATGACCTGCGGCCACATGGTCGGGGCGCTCCTCTTTTCTTCGCTGGGCTTCCGTTTCGGCCTGGTCTATCCGTTTCTAGTGGCGGGAGGATTGCTCATCACCGATGCCGGCTTCAGCCTTTACTGCTTCCGTAAGGCCGAGTATTGAAAGCCCTCACGCTTCGAGGTCGCACCTCCATCCCCAAATTGCCCGGGGAAATCATCATTGGAAAAAGATGGCTATGCATAAGGCTTGCTCCTAACAATTTTCCAGTCGAAAACTGAAACAAAATTGGTTATTCTGGTAGTGAAAATCCCATGATTTCTACGACCGGCCGAGATTTCGATATCATCCTGGTGAGCGGCGAGCCGTACGTCGATCACCCCCTGTCGGCGGCCGGCGTCATCGCCCGGGTGCTCGATGCCAAAGGCTATAAGGTCGGGGTTATCGGGCGGCCCGACTGGAAGAGCGATGCGGATTTCCTCAGGCTCGGCCGGCCGCGATTGTTCTTTGGGATTACCTCCGGTTCGATGGACAGCCTGCTCGTCAACTATACTTCTTTGAAAAGAGAAAGAGCCAAGGATCCCAACGCTCCTCATCGTTCCGGGATCCCCGACCGGGCCGTTCTTGTCTATGCCAATAGAATAAAGCATCTTTATCCCGGCTTGACGATCGTCCTCGGCGGGATCGAGGCTTCCCTGCGGCGTTTCGCCCATTACGACTACTGGGGGAACACGGTCCGGCGCAGCCTCCTTCTGGATTCGCGGGCGGATATCCTCGTCTACGGCCCCGGGGAAAAACAGGCGATAGAGATCGCCCGCCGCCTCGAAAAAGGCGAGGGCCTCCTCGGGGTGCCGGGAACATGCGTGGTGAGGCGGGAGCTTCCCGCCGGGTTCAACGTCATCCCTTCGAACGAAGATGTCAGCAAGGACCCGGCCAAGTTCTGCGCTGCCCAACGGCTGTTCTCCAACCGCCGAAATCTCGCACAGGCTCATGCCGGCCGCTATGTGCTGCAGTTTCCCATGCCGGTGTACACAACGGGGGACTTGGACTGGATATACGGATTGCCCTATTCGCGCCGGATTCCTCCGGATTTCCCCGAATTCGGCATGACACGCTTTTCCATTGTCACCCACCGCGGCTGCATCGGCGATTGCTCCTTTTGCTCCCTCTCTCTCCATCAGGGCGACAGGATCGTCTCCCGGAGCGAGGAATCCGTCCTGGGGGAGATCAAGCGGCTGACCCGGCATCCCGACTTCAAGGGGTATATCGACGACCTGGGAGGGCCCACGGCCAACATGTACGGCATGGACTGTTCAACACCTTGCCGGGACGGGAAATGCCTGACCTGCAAGAAGCTTGACCGCAGCCACGGCCGGCTCATCCGGCTGATGAAGCGCGCCCGGGCCACGCCGGGCGTCAAGAAGGTCTTTGTCCGGAGCGGCATCCGCTACGACCTGGCCATGGAGAGCCGGGAGTATCTCCGGGAATTGTGCGCTCACCACGTCAGCGGACTTCTCAAGATCGCGCCCGAGCACGTCTCGCCGCGCGTCCTGCGCCTGATGGACAAAGGCCGCGACCGGAGCGAAGAATTCCGCCGCCTCTTCAAGGAGCTCAATCGCGGGAGGAGACAACAGCTCAAAGGCTATTACATGGTGGCCCATCCGGGAACATCGGAGAAGGAAGCTAGAGAGCTGGCCCGGCATCTCGAAAAATTGGAGCGGGAAGGGGAGAGGCCGGTCGAGGGCGTCCAGATCTTCACCCCGACCCCGATGACCCGCTCCACTTGCATGTATCACACCGGGATCGACCCCGTCACGGGCGAGCGGGTGCACGTTCCCCGCACCTTTGCCGAGAAGAAAGCCCAGAAACGCCTGCTCGAGAAAGGGCGGACGGCTATGCCGTGATGGACAAGATCATCGATCACTTGAAGCATAGCTTTATTGCGGAGAGACCCGCGCCGCCTCCGCCGTATCTCCCACATAAATGAAATCCCTGGTTTGCCGACCGTCGCCGTAGATCACAGGATGATCATTGGCCATGTCAGTCTCAGCACTGTCTTTTCGGATTTCATGTTTTTACCCAGCAGAGTCCGTGCCATGGAATATATCAAGAACGCCCGAAGTCATCGATTGCGTCGTCGGCTTCGACATCAAGAAGGAGGAGGCCCGGGCCGAGCTCAAGTCGATCGCCAAATCGACCCGGGGCCGCTACCTGGACGCCCGGAACGCCGGCGAACTGGCGATTCCTGACCGAAGAGGGCAAGCTGTTCTTTCTTTTCGATCCCGGCGCCAGATACAGCTATTCGGGTGAAGGGATCGCCCTGCTCCAGATGGTCGTCGAGGAAATCACGGGCCGCGGGCTCGAGGAATTGGCCAGAGAGATAATCTTCGATCCGCTCGGGATGACCCGGACGAGCTATGTCTGGAAGGAAGAGTTCGAGAAAAATTATGCCTGGCCCCATGACGAATTTGAGAGGCCCTGGATGAAAGACAGGCGAAGCGGAGCGGAGGCGGCCGGCTCGATGCAAACGACAGCTGCCGAGGCCGGCATCGGAGTTGTCTTATTGAGCAACTGCGACAATTTTGAAAGCGTGGCCCGGGAAATCGTCGCCGCAGTCATCGGGCCGGACGAATCGCCTTTTGATTGGCTGGGGTATCCGCGGTTCGACCCGACGGCAAAAAAGGTACCACCTCCGGGACCGAAGGCTGTCGAAGTTGAGGCCAAAATACTCGCGGATTATGTCGGAGACTATTTGATCAACGGATGATCCCGTGTTAAAAAGGAGAGGATGGTCTCCGTTGAGATTCCGGTGGTGTATCGGCCTTATCTGCGCCTGGGAACGTGCTCCTGGAAATACGATTCCTGGAAGGGGCTGATCTATGACAAGGGCAAGACCTACCGCCCCGACGACTACCTGGCAGACTACGCTCGCTTTTTGAGTTCTGTGGAGATCGACCAGTGGTTTTGGAGCCTTTTTCCCGGGTCGGTCAAGCTGCCGGAGGTCCGGGTTGTCAAGAGATACGCGGAAAGCGTCCCCGACGATTTTATCTTCGCGGTCAAAGCGCCGAACGCTCTGACGCTGACCCATTATTATGCCAAAGAAACGAACCCGGAATTAAGGGGGAAGCCCAACACGTGTTTTCTCGACAGCGGACTTCTCCAGGAATTCCTGGCCCGTCTTTCCCCTTTGGGCAAAAAGCTCGGCCCGGTCATGTTCCAGTTCGAATATCTGAATAAGCAAAAAATGCCGTCCAAAGAGGCGTTTTTCGGGCGCTTCGGAGAATTCATCGCCGCTGCTCCCCAAGGCTATCAGTACGCCGTGGAAATCCGGAACCCGAACTACCTCTCTCCGGCGTTTTTTGATTTCCTCAGGAATCATAAGCTCGGGTTTGTCTATCTCGAGGGCTATTATATGCCGCCGATCGGACAGGTGTTTGATCGATTCAAGCCGGAGACGGCGCCGTTCCAAGTCATCCGCCTGCACGGGGGAGACCGGGCGGAAATCGAAGCGGAGACGGGGTCTGTGTGGGACAAAATCGTCGACCCGCGTCCCGAGGCCATCCGGGCCGCCGTCCGCATCACCCGGCACAACAGCCGGTTAAAGACTCTGACCTATGTCTACCTCAACAATCACTTCGAGGGCAGTGCGCCGCTGACCATCGAACGATTTCTTGAGGCGCTATCCGAAGAAGTACGCTTGTATCCACGATGACCTTCACGTCCGGGCCCTCTGTTTCCTGTAATCATAGGATTCATCGAACTCGATGCGGCCGAACAGATCAAGGATCTTCTTCTGCTCAAGGCTCTGAATGTACTCCAGGAGTGCCTGGGTCACGGTCTCTTTTTTTGTCCGGTGACCACCACGGAAGAAAAATTCTGGAAGGCGATGGGGGCGGAGGGCGCCGCGCTGTCCAAGAAGCCCCGGACTCTGATCCGAAAAATGGATTCAAAAACCGGACAATACCGCCCGGACGGCGGAGCCGAAGAGCATCCCGGGCGGCGCCTGCACATCCCAGCGGAGACGGCCGCCCCAGCGCATCCGGATCAAGGAGAGTCCAGACCGGGGCGAAGACCCAGCCCGGCGGATTGAACGGCGGTTTAGTCAGTGCCGCGTACCACCCGGGGATCGATGGCGTTGTAAAAACGGAACCGATGATCCCCGCGAGCTCGCAGACTAAGACAAAGGCCAGGATTTTCAAAGCCTTTTTCATGTGATCCTCCTCAGGGGCGCAAATTGATTGGCCGGCAACCACCTTCGGTATTTATTGATAGTCACTTCGTTTTCCGCCGCTCTGCCCGCCCAGCACGAAACAAAGTGCATTCCCTCAGCAGGAGGCCGAGCGAATACCGGAAGGCGAGGTCTTTCTGATTTTCGGCGTTTTTGACACCAGCCCTTTGATGTCCCATTTTAGGGGAGGCTATTCTTTTCTTTTTCTTTCTCCGGGTAGAGCGTCACCCGCACGTAGTTGTCTGTGTTGAGGTAAGTGCGGGCGGCTTCCTGAATCATCTGTGAAGACAATGCCTGGAAAGACTTCTCGAGGGCCAGAAGATGCCTCGGGTCTTCCTGGAGCTGATACTTGGCTGCAATCTGATTCAGCAGCCAGTTGTTCTGTTTCCTTCCCGTCTCGTATTCGCGGAAGAGGCCTTCCCGGGCGTCGCTCACGTCCTTGTCTGAAGGCCCCTTGTCTTTAAGGTTCTCAAACTCCTGAAAGACCGCCTTGACCAGCTCGTCCACGCGCGCCGGGTCGCAGCCGAAATTGATCATCAGGCTAAACTCCTCGTCGGGGATCTTCGAATAGCTGGGGCGGACCATCACGCCGTAGGTGCCGCTCAGCTCTTCCCGGACGATCTCCCTCAGTTTCGATTCGAGGATCAGGCCGAGCGCGCGGATGGACGTGCGATGGGCCTGGTCATACTCGAACGACCCGCCGAATACGATGGCCGTCTGGCTCTTCGGCTCCATTCCCTTGTGGACCTCTTTTTGCACTACGCCTGAGGGAGGATTGATCCCGACATTCCGCCAGGTCTCTTTCCGGTTGAGAGAGGGGAGGGAACCGAGATATCTCTCGACAAGAGGCCTCATGGCCTCGAGGTCGAGATTGCCGATAAAAAGGAAGGTGAAGTCGCCGGCTTCGGCGAACCGGTCTTTGTAGAAAGCGCAGGATTTGTCGAGGTTCATCTCGGTGATGATTTCGGCCGTCATCGGCCGGGTGCGATAATGGTTCTGGCTCAGGGTTGTCTGGAGCGTGTCCATGAAGGCGACATCGGGGCTGGCGGCCCGGTTGGCCAGCATCGCGTTTATCTGCGTGGTCATGACGTTGAAGATCGTCGGATCGCACCTCGGCGCGGTGAAGGAGAGGTAGATGAGCTGGAAGAGCGTCTCCAGGTCCTTGGGCGAGGCGCTCCCGGCCAGGCCTTCCTCGATCTCGGTGATAAAAGGCCTGACCGAGGCGACCTTCCCCGACAGAGCTTTCTTCAAGTCGACGGCGTTGAAATCCCCCAATCCCCCGGCCGGGACGATCAGGCCCGCCGTGGCAGAGGCGATATAGTCCTCGTCTTTAGCCAGGGATGTGCCGCCCGGGCTGAAGGCCCGTAACAGAATCTCATCCGCCTTGAAATCGGTCGGCTTGAGGATGACCTTGATGCCGTTAGAGAGATCCCACTCGGTGATGTTCATCTCCTCAAGGGCTGAGCTCTTGATGATTTTCCCGGGCTCGGGAACGGCTGGAAGAAGGGGTTTCTCGGCAGCAGTGTCCTTGTACGGAGTGATCTCCATCGAGGATGTCCGGTTGAGGACTTCGAGGAGTCTCTTTTCGGTGGGCACAGTGAAGCCCTCTTTTTCCGGAGCGCTCACCAGGACAACCCGGTTTTTAGTCGTCATCCATTCCCGGCCGAGACGATTGACTTCTTCGAGTGTGATACCGGGGAGGAATTGCTGAACCAGCTGGAATTCGCGCTCGATTCCGGGGGTCGGCTCGCCCTGCAGGAAATGGCGCGTGTACTCCTCTACGTAAGAGCTCGATTCCTGCTTCTCTTTCTCGGTGGCCATCCGCTCAATGGAGCGCAGGAGGTCGAGCTTCTGCCGGTCGAGCTCCGACTGGGTAAACCCGAAGCGCGTCACCCGTTCCGACTCCATGAACAGGGCTTCCAGGCCGCGCTCGATCCCTTCTTCTTTGACCATTGCGCCGAGCGAATAGATCTCCTTCGAGCGGATAAACTGCCCCCGGCCCGAAAAGGCCCTGATAAACGGGGCGTCGGGCTTCTGGGTGATCTCGTAAAATCTCTGGTTGAGCATGGCATTGTAGAGCTGCTCCACCAACACCTGCCGGTAAGCGCCTGCCGTGCTCTGGTCGCGAAGCGGCAGTTTGTTGTAAACCGCGACGCTCGTGCCAGTGGCTTCCTTGTCCTGGGCGATGGCGAAGAGAGTCTCGGCGTGTTCGGGGACTTCGTAGAGAATGCGCGGCCGCGGATCGGCAGGAGGGGGGAGAAGGCTGAAGTGCTCACGGATGAGCTTTTCGACCGTCGGCGGATCGAAATCCCCCACCGCGATCAAGGCCATCAGGTCGGGACGGTACCAATCCCGGTAAAACCTTTTCAGCGTTTCGTGGCCGAAGCTTTCAATGATCTTCATCTCGCCGATGGGGAGGCGCAGGGCGTACCGGGACCCCTGGAAGAGAATGGGGAATTGCTTGTCTTGCATCCTGGCGTTGGCGCCGCGCCGTAGGCGCCATTCCTCGATGATGACGCCGCGCTCCTTGTCAATTTCCACCGGGTCGAAGGAAAGTCCATGGGCCCAGTCTTCGAGAATCTGGAAGGCCGTCTTCATGATTTCGAGCTTCTCTGTCGGGACTTCCAAGATATAAATCGTTTCGTCGAAGCTGGTAAAGGCATTGAGCTCCGGGCCGAATCGCATGCCGATGGACTCCATGAAATGGACAAGCTCCTGCTTGGCGAAATGCCTGGTGCCGTTGAAGGCCATGTGCTCGACGAAGTGGGCCAGCCCGAGCTGGTCATCGTCCTCGAGCACGGAGCCGGCATTGACCACTAAGCGAAGGTCGGCGCGGTTTTCCGGGCGGAGATTCTTGCGGATAAAGTAGCGAAAGCCGTTGTCGAGCTGCTCATGAATGAGCGCCGGGTCAATAGCCAACTTCTGGTCCAGAGAGATGGCGTCTTCTTTCTGAGGCGGCGGCGTCTGTCCGACACTAGGCGAAAAAAAGACAAAAATGAGGATGAGGAGGACTCTCCACAGGCCAAACGTCTTTCTGGGTTCAGTCAGAGGCAACATTTCGGCACCTCCCTTTCCGACTCAATCCGGTATTTTTCCTTTTTTACTCATACCACGGGGGTACTGTCCTGGTCAACCCGGCAGCGGCGCGAGGGGAATCTATGAAAATCCCTTGATCTTCTCCGGCGGGACGAGGCCGTCGGCCGTCCAACCGTAGTGGGCGTAGTAGGCGTCGAGAATCTGCCGGTAATATTCTAAATCGACAGCCTTGCCTTTGTGCGCCCCGGCCGTGAGCGGAACGGTCAGCTTGGCCGGCACGTAGGCGTCGTAGGCACGGTCGCGGCCCTGGATGTTGTTGAAGCGGCGCTCGAGATTATAGATCCTTTCGCCGCAGGCGTTCATCGACTCCGCCGTGTAGTCTATCCCGGTGAGCGCCCTGTACAGCCCTAGGAAAAGGTCCGAGGTGACGGACTCGGGGAAGAAGTCGCACAGCCCCAACGAGTCGACGAGCGCCTTCCCGACCTGCCCGCCGGCGACGTAGGCGGCGAGCTTATCCGCGCCTTCCAGTCCGCCCTCCTCGGCCTGGATCGTCCAGGCGTAGGTGTGATCTCCCCGGCCGCGGTTGGACGTGCCGTAGGCCGTGAACATCCCGGGAAATGCCTTGGGCTCGATGCCCGCGTAGCCGAGTCCTCCGTAGGCGGTGAGGACACAGCGGGCGATGGCCTCGAGGCCGGCCGCGGTGGCTCCCCCTCCGACCTCGGCGATGACGGCGTCGGAGTGGCGGGAGAACACGCGCCCGGTGTCACTCCTCAGGTAGGCGATATCTTCGAGGAAGCGGATCATACTCGGGGCATCACCGAACTTCGGCGCCCCGGCATATTTTTCCAAGAAACCCTTTTCCTCGAGGTCCATGGCCCCGGCCGTTACGCTACCGAAGCTCATGGTGTCCACGCCCTGTTCATTGCAGAGACGATTGAGGTGGAAGATGGCCTCGCGGTCGGTGATACAGCAGTTGATCCACAGGGCGATCGTCTCGAACTCGGGACGCACCCCTTCTCCCGCGTAAGGCCCCGACTCCACCCTGGCCGAGCGCGTGCACATGACGTGCCGGCAGCGGTTGCAGACCTTGTGCTTTCCCGCGATCGCCAGGAAGGCGTCGGTGCCGACCTTGGAGTAGAGTCCCGGATCGAACCAGCCTTCGTCGAAGTTATGCCAGGGCAGGTAGCCTCCCTGCTTGCCCAGGTAGCGGCCGTTGAAGGCCCGGTCGAGCCACCAGGTGGTGCCCGTTCTGGGCCGGAAGGAGGCCGTCCATTCCGGGTCCGCGACGTGGGCCTTGATCAAGGCATCCAGTTCCTTGCTCAGCTTCTGAAAGGCGTCCGGGTTGGCGTAAGTCGTCTGGCGCCGCCCCAGCGCGGTGACCGCAACCAGGTTTTTCGAGCCGAAGACCGCGCCGGCTCCTCCCCGCCCGAAATTGCGGTGATGATCGCCCGTCAGGCAGGCGAAGGCCACCCCATTCCATCCCGCCGGGCCCAGGCACATCGTCGACGATCCGGGGTATTTCGCCGTCAGAAAGTCGGTTATGGCCGAAGCCGGGCGAACCATCCTGCGGCCGTCCACGGTTTCGAAGAGGTCATCCTCGGCCTCGATGATCAGGACGGAATCCTCGGTCACAAGAATCCGGACAGGACGGTCGGCCCGGCCGTCGATGATCAACTGGTCGATGCCCGTCCGTTTCAACATGTTGGGGAAAAGGCCGCCGGCGCTCGAATGGGTGAGCAGGCCGTAGAGAGGTTTGTGCCCCGGCACCCAGGCCGCCGGCTCGGGAGAGCGGGTCATGGGGCTCACGAAGGAACAGGAGCCGCGTCCGGCCGTCGGGATGAACGTGTCGTTGGGAGCGGCCGCGCCGATGACGATCCTATTCTCCAGGGAGAGCGGGTCCCGGAGCGGACCCACGGAGTGAAGGCGGTCATAGATCAGCCGGGCCTGAACGCCCCTGCCGCCCACATAATCGCGGCAGACGGCCGGGTCGGCCGGCTCGATCCTCACGGTGCGGCCGGTCAGATCGACGAAGGCCCAACGGCCCATGTAGCCGGAGAGTCCATTTTCCGACGGGCTCATGATGCCTCCTTTGGTCAAAGTTTCTGATGGTAATTCGGATAGGTCGGCTTCTTATGTTTGGGAGGCGGGTTCTTGGCCAGGAGCTCGAGGCAGACTTGGACGGCTCTTTCGAGCTGCGGATCGCGTCCTTCCTTTAGAGAGGCCGGGTCATTCTCGACCTCGATGTCCGGATCAACGCCGTGGTTCTCGACGTCCCAGGTGCCGTTGGGATTCCAGAATCCGCTCTGCGGCGCTCCCGTGAATCCCCCGTCCATGAGCGGCGCCGCGCCGGCCATCCCGACCAGTCCGCCCCAGGTCCGCTTTCCCACCAGCGGGCCGATCCCGGCGGCGCGGAAAAGCCAGGGCATCATGTCGCCGCCCGAGCCGGCGTACTCGTTGATGATCATGACCTTGGGGCCGTAGATTGAGCCGACCGGGGTGATGTAGTCGGCCCCGTCGCGGGCCGCGAAGTAGCCCATCAGCGGCCGCCGCATGTAGTCGATAATGTAGTCGGCGATCAGGCCGCCGCCGTTGTAGCGTTCATCGATGACGGCCCCCTCCTTGCCGACCTGGGCGAAATAATAGCGGTTGAAGTTGGTGAACCCGCCCTGCGCTGTATCAGGTAGATAGACGTAGGCCAGCCGTCCGTTGCTCATTTTGTCCACCTTCCGGCGGTTGTCTTCGATCCAGGCCAGATGGCGGAGCCCGGATTCGTCGGCCACCGGTACGACAACCACCTCGCGGGCATCCTGGCCGTCCGGGCTTGGCCCCACTTTGATCGTCACCTGGCGCCCGGCCGTCGCTTCAAAAAATTTATAGATCTCGTCCGGAGCCTTCACGTCCCGGCCGTTGACGGCGATCAGGTATTCGCCTTCTTTGACATTCACCCCCGGCTGGGTCAGCGGCGCCTGGAGCCGGGGATTCCAGTTCTCGCCGTTGTAAACGAGGGCGAACCGGTAGCGGCCGTTCTCGATAATGTAATCCGCCCCGAGGAGCCCGCCAGGTACCGTCTTGATCTCCGGCAGGTCACCTCCTCCGACGAAGACATGGCCGCAGGTCAGTTCCCCGAGCATCTCCTCGAAAAGATAGTTCAGGTCCTGCCGGCCGGCGAGGCCGTCGAGGTAAACGGAGTATTTCTTTTCCGCCGCTTTGATGTCCAGGCCGTGGGCGCCCGGATCATAGAAAAAATCCCGCTCGATCCGCCAGACCTCGTGGTACATCTGCTTCCACTCGACCCGGGGCTCGATATAGACCTCCATCTCGGCGGTGCGGAGAAGGCCCTTGCCGGGCTCGGCTTTACCGGTGGTCGGGGCGATCGTCCAGCTTTCGCCCGAGATATAAAGGATTTTCTCTCCGTCGGCGGAGAGGACGAAGCCGTTCACGTTGTCCAGGAACTTCTCAAATTTTCGCTCGGCGAGTTCGAATTTATGCAGGGTCATCCCCTCGCGGGAATAGCGGAATAAAAGCGGGGAGGCTTCGAGGACGAAGATCGTCCCCTCCTTCCCGGCGGCCAGTTTCTGGTAATTTTTTGCCGGAATGGGCAGGGCCAGGATTCTCTGGCCGATGGTGTCGAAATCGATGTTGACCTTCTCAGGTTCCTTCGGCTTGTCTTTATCTTTCGCTTTCTCGGCCGCTTTCTCGGCTTCCTTTTTTCCTTCAGTCTTTTTTTCGGCTTTCTCCTCTTCTTTGCCCTTTTCTTCATCGCTCTCCGGGGCGAGCGGCGAGGGCAGGTCCTTCCGCAAGACCATGACATAGACGCTCCTGGTGACCGGGCGGTCCAGGACGGACATATTGAGCCAGCCGGGCGTTAGACCGACATCCGTGCTGGCCGTGAAGAAGATGTGCTTCCCGCTCTTATCGAAAACGGGGAACTTGGCGTCGCTCAGGCCGTCGGTGAGCTGGGTCGTTTTCCCCGTTTCCAATGAATATACCATGACGACATGCATATGGCTGGGGATCTGCTTGGCATAGGTCAGCCAGCGGCTGTCGGGCGACCAGCTGAAGTCCCAGACGAACGCGGGATTGAAGTAGTGAGTGGTGTCGACTTTAACGGGGGACGTTTTATTAATATCGACGTACCAGAGCGTCAGATGCTTATCGTTGTAAGCGATTTTCGTGCTGTCGGGCGACCAGACCGGCGTGTAGTAGAAGGAGGGCTTGTCCGCGAGTTCGATCTTCTTCACCGGTCCTTTGCCCGCCTGGTCGATGATGTGGAGGGCGTATTCGCCCGATTCGTCGGAGAAGAAGGCGATCCATTTCCCGTCCGGCGACCAGGAGGGGCTGCGCTCCATAATTCCCGTCGTCCGGGTGAGGTTTCGGATGTCACCCTTTTCAGCCGGGACGGTCAGGATCTCGCCGCGGGCCTCGAAAAGGGCCCGGACCCCCGTCGGAGAGATGCCGAAGCTGACGATCCTCTTGCCCACGTTGACGTAACGCGGACGCACTTCCGGGAAGTCCCCCTTCAGGGTGACGGCAAGCTCTTGGGACTCGCCGGTCTTCAGGTCGTAGAGGTTGAGCGAGCCGAACTGCTCATAGATGATCACACCGGGACCGGCCGAGGCGGCCTTGAAGTCGAGGCCCGAGTTCGGGATCACCTGATCAACTTTCTTCGACGTTGTGTCGTAAACGAACAGCGTCACCGGGCCGTTCCGGTCGGAGAGGAAGTAGACTTTGTCTCCGACCCACATCGGGTTGGAATCGTTGGAATTGTCCCGCGGCACCTTTTCGACCTTGAGGTCCGTCAGGTCGACGAGCCAGACGGGTGTCGTTTGCCCCCCGCGGTAGCGTTTCCAGGCCCTCTGCCATTGAAACGTCGGGACGTAGGCCAGGCGCATACCGTCGGGGGAGAATGACGCCTGAACACCCTCCGGCACGGGGAGTTCCTCGGGATACCCGCCTTCCGGGCCGACGCTGTAAAAACGACTGATGCCGATTCCGACGTCGTCCCCCCGGGACGAATGGAAGACAATCCGTTTTCCGTCGGGAGACCAAGCGACGACCCGGTCAGGGCCGGGATGAAAAGTCAGGCGCTTGGGGACTCCCCCGGCCGCCGGGACGAGATAGACATCGGTATTCCCGTCGTACTCGCCGGTAAAAGCGACCAGGGTGCCGTCCGGAGAAAAGAGGGGATCGCTCTCCGCCCCGATTCCCGTGGTCAGCTGCCTGGCCTCGCCTCCGTTCCTGGCGACAGTCCAGAGATCGCCGGCATAGGCGAATACAACCTGGCTTTGGCTCAGCGTCGGCTGCTGGAGGAGAAGCGGCGTCTCAACGGCAAGCAGCGGACCGATTGTCAAGCTCATAAAAATAATGGAAACCAGGACGCTTTTCTGAATGGTCATTGAAAATTCTCCTTTCCTAGCAGGGATGATTATCCTAACATTTCCCCCAGACGTGCCGGGGGTGTCTCTTCTCATAGACTCTGGCGGATTCCTTGGTGATCGCGTGCCAGGGCACGCCCTTTTTGGCCCCGACGATCCCGGCCAGGGCGCAGCGACAGAGAGTCGGGTCGACCTTCCTTTTCAGCTCGTCGAAAACCTGGTAGGGATCGCGCTTGAGGAATTCCGTTTTGGTCGTGATCCCTATCTGGCGAAGTTTCGCGGCGGTGGTCGGACCGATGTTGAGAAGCGACCTCAGTGAGTCATTGGTGTGAGGCATTTTCCTTTTTTCCTTTAGCTTCATCATTCTTGGGATTCTCCTGCCGTCCGTTTCGAAACAAAATCCACCGCAAAAAGATTCTAGGGAAATGAACGGACCCTGTCAATTTGCATGATCTGTTCACAAGCGTTGACATTGCGTCCTGGGGGGAGCGGAGATAGAATAGAGAACCATGCGATTCCAGGCGGCGATCTTCGACCTCGACGGAACACTCTTGGACACGCTTGCGGATATCGCTGATTCCATGAACGCGGCCTTGGAGCGAATGGGGTTCCCTGGCCACTTTCCCGCGGAGATTTTCGGGTATTTTGACTGAGCCATCTTGTGCTTGCCTCGCGAACCGGGATGAGTTATTTTTATCGGGTTCCGTCGGCAGGAACGAACGATTTTTTTATGAGGAGGACGGAGAATGAACACGATAGAGAAGGCACTGATGCATGCTTTGTTTGTCCACCTGCATCACAACATCGACAAGGCGATTGACTTCGAGGCGATCGACGCCCTGAACAAAAAGGTCGGCAAGCTCTTTCCCAAGGCCCTGATCGTCGGCCCGGGTGACGACGCCGCCGCCTTCAAATTCCCCGGCACGGAGGGAACCTTTGTCGGCAAGATGGAGAGCCATTGCTCCCCCTGCGTGCCCAGGCCGTATGATGCGGCCGCCACCGGCGCCGGAGGAGCCATGCGCGATGTCGTGGCCATGGGGGCCAGGCCGGTTTTCCTGATGAACTTCATCGGCACCCGGCCGCTCGAGGACAAGGTGATTGTCGGTCCCTGCGGATTTACCGGGAAGTGCACCTGCGGAAAATGCATCGAGATGACCAGCCGGGAACGGGTCAATTTGATGGTCAAAGGCCTGAGAGACATGTGCAGCGCCATGGACGTCTTCATCGTCGGCGGCGGTTTCTCGACCTCGTTCTCCGATATCGTTCCGGCCGTCGTCGTCTCCGTGATCGGTAAGCTGGTCACGTCCAAGCCGCTGACCAAGCCGGCCAAGTCCGCCGGGGACCAGATCATCCTCTTCGGCCGGACAGGAAGCGACGGCAACGACACTCTGTACCGGGCCGGGCTGGTCAAGGAAATGAGGCCGGCCGTGGCGCTTTTCAAGGAAGAAAGGATGATTATGGAAGCTGCCCTGGCCGCCTTCCGGACCGGCAAGGTCAAGGCCTGCTCCGACCTGGGAGCGGCCGGCGTCGGTGCCGCTGTCTGTGAATCTGCTAGATACGGCGGTTTCGGGGCCCACGTCGATCTGGCCAAGGTCCCCGTCAGGGGAAAAAACCTCTCGCCGGAGGAGATTCTGATCTGTGAATCCCAGGGGCGGATGGTTGTCCAGGTGGCCAAGAAAGACGTCGACCTCTTGCTCAAGACGATGCGGGCCAGGGGAGTCAAAGCGGAAGTGATCGGCGAGATCAACAGCGACGACAAGGAAGTCTTCGAGTATAAAGGCAAGACCGTGGCCGTTATTCCCAACCGTCCTTCCCGGGCCGATCTGCAGGAGCTCCACAAGGGATCCTGAGATGCCGAAAAAAGGGGTGAAATCCGAATACGCCCGGGCCGGGGTGGATTACACCAAGATCGAGCCGTTCAAAATGGCCATGGTGAGCGCCGGGAAGAGGACGCTCACGTTTCCGAACAGACGCGGAGTCTATATCGAGCCGGAGAGCCTGGGTGCGCACGGGGTTGTCTATCGCTATCGCGGCAACAACCCCCATTTCTGGTGCATGACCCAGGAGGGCTTGGGAAACAAGAACTGGATTGCGGAGTGGATGTATCAGCACGCCGGGACCGGGAGGACATATTACGAGGGCATCGGGATCGATACGGCCCTGATGGCGGCCAACGATGTCATCTGCCAGGGGGCCCTCCCAGTAATCTACACGGATGAAGTGGCCGCGGGCGACAGCGAATGGTTCATGGACGAGAGACGAAGCCATGACCTGGCGGAAAGCTTCTACAAAGCCTGCGAGATGTGCGGCATGGCTCTACCGGCCGGCGAATCCCCGGCCCTCCGTTACCTGGTCAAGGCCGAGCCGCCGGTCCGGAGCGCTCCCTCCTTGTCCGGTTGCGTGACCGGGATCATCGCTCCCCGGGACAGGATGGTTACGGGAGAAAAACTCGCTCTCGGGGATCGGATCATCGGCGCGGCATCCTCGGGGCTTCACGCCAACGGAATTTCCCTGGTGATCAAGCGGGCCCTGGCGCTCAAAGACGCGTTTCTCTATGTCCTGCCGAACGGTCGGACTCTGGGCGAGGAAGCTCTGATTCCCACCCGCTCGTATGTCCGGCTCGTCGAGGCCCTGCAGGAAAGAAATATCGAAATCCACTCCCTGCTTGGCGGCACGGGCGGAGGGATCTCCAAGATCGCCTATGCCAAAAGGCCGTTCACCTATCGGGTTGAAAGATGGGTGGACGAGATCCCGCCGCTATTCCGGTTCATGCTCGGGATCGGGGTCGGCCTGGAGGACTGCCTGACGACCTTCAACTGGGGGATCGGGTTCTATGTTTTTGTGCCGGAAGAGGAAGCCGACCGGACCATCGAGACGGGCAGAAAAGCGGGATATGATTTGCTTGACCTCGGCCGGGTCGAAAAAGGGGAGCGCTGCGTCATTTTTGAACCGGAAGGCATCACCCTCCGGGCCATCGAGTAATTCATTTTACAAGGTCGGGCCGTGCGGCGAGCGCGCCGGCCGGATATCAGACGTCATACTGACGGATGAACTCCTCTGCCTTCTCCACAAGTTCGCGGTTGCCGACGAAGATGGGCGTGCGCTGGTGGAGCGATTTCGGCTCGATGTCCATGACCCTCTGCCGGCCGTCGGAGGCGGCTCCTCCCGCCTGCTCGGCGATGAAGGATAACGGAGCGCACTCATAGAGCAGGCGCAGCTTGCCATGCGGCTTCTTCGGGTCCTTGATGTCGGTGGGGTAGTAGAAGACGCCGCCGGCCAGCAAGTTGCGGTGGAAATCGGAGACGAATGTCCCGATATAGCGCAACGAAAGCCCCTTGATCCCGCCCTCCCGTCCCTGGAGGTATTCGGTGTAGCGATGGACGCCCTTGCTCCAGTACATCTGATAGCCCAGGTTGACGCTGAAATATTTCGGCGGCGAGGGAATCTTGATGTGCGGATGGGAGAGGAGGAATTCACCGACCGAGGGATCGAGGGTGAATCCGTGGACGCCGTGGCCCGTGGTGTAGACGAACATCGTGCTTGAGCCGTAGGCGATGTAGCCGGCGGCGACCAGTTCCCGGCCGGGCTGGAGAAAATCCTCGAGCGTTCCAGGGCCGTCTTCGCTCAACCGCTTATAGATGCCGAAGATCGTGCCGATGGGAACATTGAAATCCACGTTCGAAGACCCGTCCAGGGGATCATAGACCAGGACATACTTCCCCTTGGGATATTTATCGGAAATCGGCATAAAATCCTTATTCTCCTCAGAGGCCATGGCCGCCAACCGGCCGGTGTGGTCGTTGAGGCGCCAGATCGTCAGGTCGGCGAAGCGGTCGAGCTTCATGACCTCCTCGCCCTGGACGTTGATGTCCTCGGTGCGTCCCAGGATCTCGGCCAGGCCGGCCCGGGTCGTTTTGCTGGCGATGACCTTTCCGGCCAGGGCGATATCGTAGAGCAGGTTGGTCAGGGCGCCGGTGGCCTCGGGATGGCTGCGCTGCTCATCCAGGACATGGCGCTCGATGGTGATGATGGCCGTCGGATCATGGGAAGATTTGGCCATGGGACCTCCTTATGCTCGTTGGATTCAGTGGGGAATATAAACAACGCGAAAGACGAAGTCAACCCTCTGGGATTCATGGTCGGAGATGCAGCCGGTTGCGCTCCCGGGGATATGTGTATAATAATGGGATTCCAAGGAGGGAATGCGATGGAATTGAAAACAGTTAAGATCGAGAAGCCTGACGATATGAACTTTATCCTCGGGCAGTCCCATTTCATCAAGACCGTCGAGGATATCCACGAAGCCATCGTCAACACGGCGCCGCAGATGAAGTTCGGCCTCGCCTTCTGCGAATCGTCCGGCCCGGCGCTCGTCCGCTTTTCAGGAAACAACGACTCGCTCATCGATCTGGCCAAGAAAAACGCCCTCAACATCGCCGCCGGGCACAGCTTCATCATCTTCATGGAGAACGGGTTCCCGGTCAATATTCTCAACACGATCAAGAGCGTGCCCGAAGTCTGCCGGGTCTTCTGCGCCACGGCCAACCCGGTCGAAGTCGTCATCGCCGAAACTGAGGGAGGGCGGGGCATCCTGGGCGTCATCGACGGAGAAAAGACGAAGGGCGTCGAAAGCGATGCCGACATCCAATGGCGGAAGGATTTTCTCCGCAAGATCGGGTATAAGTTCTGAAAGAGAGGCTCAGCGTACGGGCTCGAAGGCCCGAGGATTTCCCCCGGCGAGGGAAATCCCCTTATTTCCTCGGCTCGCTCTCCGCTTCGCGGAACCCTGCCCGCTCGCCTCCGGATGACCTTCTCGCCCATACCCCTCGCCTCGGTGAAGAGACCGGACAACAGCCGATGAACTTCTTTTTCCATGTCCTTTGC
>JBAUIH010000297.1:0-4078 GCA_049682755.1 Candidatus Aminicenantales bacterium
GGCGGGCGAGGCGGCCCAGTCCACGACGGCCTTGACGGCCGAGTCAATGGCCGCGCGCGCCCCGCTCCCGGCCCGGTTGGCCAGGAAGGAGAAGATGTAGTCACCGTTGTCCGTGCTGACGACACCCGAGAGCGCCCGGACGGCCTGGATGTAGCCGGACTTGGCCTGGACCCGTCCCCGGTAATCCTTTTCCCAGAAGTGCCTTTCGATCGTCCCGTCGAGTCCGCCCACGGCCAGCGTATTCCTGTAGACCTCCCAGTCGGGGCCGGCCGCGAGGTGAAGAAGGATGCGGATCAGGGCGTTGGCGCTCAGGCGGTTGTCCCGGCTGAGACCGCTGCCGTCGGCGATCACAAATTCCCGCTCGTCCACACCGCGGCCCTTAACGTATTGCGTCAAGACCCTTCGGCCTCCCTCCCAGCTTCCCTGTTTGCTTTCGGGATCGGACTGGGCCGCCAGCCGCTTGAACATGGCCTCCGCCGCCAGGCCCAGGCTGTCCTTATTTGTGCGCAGCAGGCAGTCGCCGATCGAGGTCGAAAAGGCGATCATCTCGCTGAATTCACAGCCCTCGGGGACGGTGTCTTCGAGGACCTCGCCGCTGACCTCGATGCCTTCCCGGAGCAAGGATTCGCGGAGCAGTTGGCCGAAGAAGAGCGCCGGGTTTTCGACGGCCACCGAGTATGGCCCGGCCTGCGCCCGGCAATTCCCCTGGATGACCAGCATGTTGGGAAGATCAGTGCGCACCACGCTGAACCAGCTCTGGCGGCTCCGCCAGATGGTCAGGGCGTTGGTCATCTGGACAAAGTCGTTCGGAGGGTCGAGCAACAGAACGACCTTTCCGTTCCGCTGGGCGGCGGAGATATCGACGCAGTTGCCGTTGTAGTTGAGCCCGCTGACCTCACAGGCGTATTTCTGGTGGAGCTGGTCTGGGGGCCAGCTCGGGTGCACGCGCTCGCTATCGAAGATCGAAGTGTCGAGGACGATGTCCGAGACCGAGGTGATTCCCGCCTCTTTGAGCCGGAGGACGATCTCCCGGATGACCGGCTGGGAGCCGCGGCCGTTCCGGGCGTCCGTCTCCTTGTCGCCGAGAAGGGGATCGCCGCTCCCCTTGACGACGAGCGCGTCGCCGCACAACCCCACCCGGGTGACGAAGGCGAAATCCTGTCCCATGTACTCGAGGGCGGCCGCCGAGGTGACGATCTTCATGTTCGAGGCGGGGATGAGGGCCAGGTGCGCGCTCTTCTCGTAGACGATCTCGCCGGTTTTGCCGTGGACTACGCAAACGGAGAAGAGGACCCGGCTGAGGCCCGCCGCGCCCAGGATGCCGTCGATCCGCCTCTGGAGGTCATAGGTTGAAAGAAGGACGGGAGGTGCGGGTTCGGACAATGCGGCGTTGACGCCCGCGGTTCCGGCGCGAATACTGGCTTCCTGCCCGAGAAAAGGGACCAAGGCCAGGACGAGCGTCAGGCCGATCAATGCTCTCTTCATTATTCTGTCAAATAGATTAGTCGTACGACTTTAGCTTTCTACCTTAGCGAAAAGCCGTGCTCTAGGCAAGCTCCGGCCTCACTTTCCGAAGATGGAGTCCAGACTTCTCCAACGGCATCGCGACCTGGAGAAAGCCAGGGGCGGATTCAAGGCGAGGCTTTTTTTGTCGGGTCTATCAGGCGGCCTTCTTCGTAGCCTTCCACTCCGCGCTGCCGAAGTCGCCCATCTGGGCCTCGCCCTTCATGGTATCGCCTTCGACCTTTCCCTTGTAGGTGATGGTGAACTGGCCGCGGGGGGTATCTCGGGTGACCGTCCATTCGATCTCGGCGCCCTTGATCGTACCCGTTCCGGAGGATTCGCCGCGCTCGCCGATCATGGTCACCGTGATCGTCTCACCTTCCTGGACAAACTTGGCGGTTTGGGTCATCTCGCCGCGAGGGGTGTTCATGGTGAGATCCCATTCGCCGCTGACATCGACAGCCTCCTGGGCCAGGCACAGGGTCAGGGGAGCCAGCAGGAGCAGGGATGCAAAGATGATGTTTCTTGCCTTTGGCATAGTTTTCTCCTTTCATTGTATTAGACGCGCCGCCCGGCAAATTCTTCCAATGAAATTTGCCCGAGATTGAGCTCTCGATTTTTGAAATTGCCAAGGGAAAAGAAGACGAGTTTTGATATAATAGCCGCGATTCGGCACCGTCCATTCGCTTTTTTTCAGGACCGATGAAAAACGAAAAAGAATCCAGAGAAGACGGACAAAACCTCGCCTGGTACGCTCTCTCCGAAGACGCCGCCTTCCGGGAATTCCGGGTGACGGCCGACGGCTTGAACTCCGAGGAAGTCCTCGCCCGCCGGCAGGAGTTCGGACGGAATGTCCTTCCCGAGAAAAAACCGCTCACCGTGGCCCAGGTCTTCCTTCTCCAGTTTCTCAGCCCCTTGATTTACATCCTTCTCGCGGCCGGCGCCCTCTCGCTCGTCATCGGAGAGATCACCGATGCCGTCTTCATTTTCGCCGTGATCCTTCTCAACGCTTCGATTGGCACCGTCCAGGAGTGGAAAGCGGAAAGGAGCGCCGCGGCGTTGCAGAGCCTCATCAAGATCCAGGCCAAGGTCAAGCGGGGCGGAAGCGAGAAGCAGGTGGGGGCGGATGAACTCGTCCCGGGCGACATCGTCATTCTCGAATCCGGGAACAAAGTTCCGGCGGATCTCCGGCTTTTCCAGGTCAGGAATCTGCTCATCGATGAATCGCTCCTGACCGGCGAATCGACGGCCGTCGGAAAGAGGACGGGCGTTCTGGAGAATGAAATCCCGATGCCGGAGCGCGCCAATATGATTTTTGCCGGATCAACCGTCGTCTCCGGCCGGGGAACGGGACTGGTCGTTGCCACGGGAGTTTCCACCGAGGTCGGCAGGATCGCCGAGGCCGTGAGCGCGGCCGATACGACGAAAGCCCCTCTCCTCATCAGAATGGAGAAATTTGGCAGGCAGATCAGCTTCATTATCCTGGGAGCCTGCGTCCTGCTCGCCGTCCTGACTTTTTTTAGGGGCTTCGCTTTCACGGAGGTTTTTTTCATGGCGGTCGCCCTGGCCGTCTCGGCCATCCCGGAAGGGCTTCCGGTGGCGCTGACGGTGGCGCTTTCGATCGCCGCATCGCGCATGGCCAAACGTCATGTCATCGTCCGCAAGCTCGCGGCCGTGGAGAGCCTGGGAAGCTGCACCATCATCGCCAGCGACAAGACCGGCACTCTCACCGTCAACCAGCAGACCGCCAAGATGATCCATCTTCCTTCCGGCGAAAGCTTTACCGTATCCGGCGAAGGATATGCCGGCGAAGGGGAAGTCCTCGCCGGCTCTCCAGCGGCTTCCCTGTCCGAATCCGCGCGCTCCCGGCTTAAGAACCTTGCCCGTGCGGTTGTCCTCTGCAACGAGGCCGGACTCAGCCGGGAAAACGGAGATTGGGCTTATCACGGGGACGCCATGGATGTGGCTCTTCTTGCCCTGGCCTATAAACTGCGGCTGGATCCGGTCGCCATCCGCAAGGAAGCGGAGTCTGTCGGCGAAATTCCCTATGAATCCGAGCGCAAGTATGCGGCCGAATTCTATCGCGATGGGGATGGGATCGCCGTGGCCGCGAAGGGGGCCGTCGAAACCATTATCGGCTTTTGCAGGACAATGGAGACGGAGAAAGGGGCCGTCGCCCTGGACCAAGAGGCCATCGAGGCGGAAGCGCTGCGGCTGGCGGAAAATGGCAAACGTGTCTTGGCCGTGGCCTCGGGGCGCTTGGATCGGACCGAGGGGAAACAGTCCTGGGAAGAGGCGGACCTTCCGGCCCTGACCATGCTCGGTCTCGTCGGGTTTATCGATCCTTTGCGTCCTGAAGCAATAAAAGCTGTGGAAGAGTCCAGGGCGGCGGGAGTCGAGGTGGCCATGATCACCGGCGACCATCCGGCGACGGCCCTGGCCATCGCCCGCGAGCTGGGAATCGCCCGCTCCGGGGATGAGGTCATCTCCGGTCCGGACTTGGAGGTCCTGAGCCGGTCCGGGAACGAGGCTCTTGCGGAGAAGGTGGCGGCCGGCCGCGTCTTCGCCCGGGTTT
>JBAUIH010000298.1:0-5212 GCA_049682755.1 Candidatus Aminicenantales bacterium
TCAATAGGGCAAAAGGCCGGTTTTTTCAAGTTCTTTTCCCCAAGGCGAGTCATATATCCCGAGCCTCCTCTTGACGGGATGAGACCCCAAAAATATAATGACTGCCATGCCGGGCAACCTCAGGGAAAAACTCGCCAGAACGCGCCGGACCTTCCGGGAAAGGCTGGAAGGCCTCTTCCAGAGCGGAAGACCGCGTGACCTTATCCTGGAGGATCTTTCCGAAGCTCTGATCTTGGCGGACATGGGAGCTTCCTCCAGCGGCCGGATCATCCAAGCGCTCAGGGAAAAGACAAGGAAAAACGACTCGGCAGCGGAGATTCAAAACGCTCTGCGGGAAGAACTCATCCGGATACTCGGCCGATATCCCGCCGAAACCGCCGTCCGTTCCACGCCGGCGGTGATCATGATGGTGGGAGTCAACGGCGGAGGAAAAACGACCTCTCTGGCCAAGCTCGCCCTGCATTTCCGGACCGGAGGGAAGAGCGTTATGATGGTCGCCGCAGACACCTTCCGGGCGGCGGCCCAGGAACAACTGATGATCTGGGGGGGGAAATTGAACGTCCCGGTCGTCAGCGGCCAGTATGGCGCTGACCCGGCGGCGGTGGTCTTTGATGCCCTCCAATCCTTCAAGTCCCACGGCCACGATCTCCTTCTCGTCGATACCGCCGGGCGAATCCATACCAACACCAATCTCATGAGCGAACTGGAAAAGGTCAAGCGGATCATCGCCCGGGAAATCGCCGCCGCGCCCCAGGAAATCCTGCTGGTCCTGGACTCGACCATCGGTCAGAACGCCCTCGTCCAGGCCAGGGAGTTCCTCAAGTTCACCGGAATCACCGGGATCTTCCTGACCAAGCTCGACGGCACGGCCAAAGGAGGCAGCGTCATCAGTATCGTCGAGGAGCTGCATCTCCCCGTTAAGTATATCGGCCTGGGAGAGGATGCCGGCGACATCCTGCCGTTCTCCCCCCGGGATTTCGTCAACGCTCTGATCTCATGACCGACCTCAAAGACTTTGCCTACCTCGAGATGGCCTACGGCCTGGCCGAAAAAGCCAGGGGTTGGGCCAGCCCGAATCCCTATGTGGGCGCCGTCGTCGTCCGCCGGAACGCGATCATCGGCCATGGTTTTCATGAACGTCCCGGCAGACCGCATGCCGAGGCCGTTGCTCTGGAGCGGGCGGGCCGCCTAGCCAGGGGGAGCACGCTGTACGTCACCCTGGAGCCCTGTATCCATTGGGGGAGGACTCCTCCTTGCGTGGACGCCGTGATCCGGGCGAGGCCGCGACGGGTCGTCGTCTCTTCGCTCGACCCTAACCCGATCGTCTTTCAGAAGGGAATCCGGAGGCTCCGCGCGGCCGGGATCGACGTCTCTGTCGGACTCCTCCAGGAGAGGAACGTCACCCTGAATGAGAGCTACATCAAATACATCACTCGAGGGATCCCGTTTGTTACTCTGAAGGCCGCTCTCAGCCTGGATGGCCGGACGGCCACCCGGACAAAGAATTCCCGATGGATCTCCCATCCTCTGAGCAGAAATTACGTCCATCTCCTCAGAGGAGAGCAGGATGCCATACTGGTGGGAATCCAGACGCTCATCAAGGATGATCCTTTGCTCACTGTTCGGCATCCCCAGTGGGCCGGAAAAAAGATCCTCCGCGTCATCCTCGATTCTCAGCTCCGCTTTCCACTCCGGGCCCGGATTCTGTCCACTCTCCCCGCAGGAAACGTCATCGTCTTCGCGGTTCGGGGAGCCGCCTCTCGAAAACGGGCCCTTCTCGAACGACGAGGCATCGAGGTCATCGAGATTCCCGGTCCCCGGACGAGGGTCAATATCGCCGCGGTGCTCGCCAATCTGGGCAAGCGGGGGATCGCCAGCCTGCTCGTCGAAGGAGGAAGCCGCCTGTTGACCGCCATGATCGAGGGCCGGTTCGCCGACAAGCTCATGTTGACCGTTTCCCCGCGGCTGATCGGAGGCTCCGCCGCGCCCTCCTTCCTCGAAGGAGAAGGCGTCCGCCTTGTTCAGGACTCCTATCCGGTCCGCCGGGTCTCATCTTTTACGATCGGAGACGATATCGTCATCGAAGGATACCTTTAATGTTCACAGGAATCATCCACCATCAAGGGCTTTTTACGGGTTATCAATCAGGCAAACGGGAGTTGACCGTCGAGGTGCCGGCGGCTTTCCCCTCCCAGAGGGAGGGGGAAAGTATCGCGGTTGAAGGAGTGTGTTTGAGCCTTCTCCGGCGCGAAGCGAACACCCTCTTTTTCAACCTGTCTCAGGAGACCATCGCCAGGACAAACCTCGGCTCGCTCAAACGCGGAGAGAAATTGAACCTGGAACTGCCGTTGACGCTCCAGTCTCCGCTCAGCGGACACCTGGTCAACGGTCACGTCGATGGCCTGGGCAGGGTGCTCCGGATCGTGGAAAAAGCTCCCGGCCGCCGCCTGACCATCTCCCTCCCCCGGACTCTCCGGCCGCTTCTCGTCGCCCAAGGCTCGGTGGCCGTTAACGGCGTCAGCCTGACCGTCGCCGGGCTCGGGACATCCTCCTTCGATGTCGAGCTCATTCCTCTGACCATCGCCCAATCGAACCTCAAAGACCTGCGCCGGGGCCAAATGCTGAACCTGGAGTGTGACATGATCGGCAAATACGTGTATAATTGGATATCACGAGGAAAGACCGGAGCCTAAGCCGACGGCGCTTTGGCCGCGAGCCGAAATAAGAATTTCATGCACGGAACGATGGAAAAGGAATCTTCAATCATCACGGTGGAACACGCCTTGAGGGAGATCTCCGCGGGGCGCCTGATCATCATCGTCGATGATGAGGACCGGGAGAACGAGGGCGACCTCATGGTGGCCGCCGAAAAGGTCACCCCGGAGATCATCAACTTCATGAGCCGCTACGGGCGCGGTCTTATCTGCCTCCCTTTGATAAAAGACAGGCTCATCGAACTTCAACTTCCCCCGATGGTCGGGGAAAACACTTCCCGTTTCGGGACGGCCTTCACTGTCTCCATCGATGCCAAGGAAGGCACGACCACCGGGATCTCGGCTTACGACCGGGCCAAGACCGTCCAAGTTGCCATCCACCCCGAGACCAAAGCGGCCGACCTGGTGAGGCCGGGACATATCTTTCCCCTCGAAGCCAAGAAAGGCGGGGTCCTGTCCAGGGCCGGTCAGACCGAGGCGGCCGTCGATCTGACCAGGTTGGCCGGGCTGAAGCCGGCCGGGGTAATCTGCGAGATCATGAACGAGGACGGGACCATGTCCCGGATGCCTCAACTCGAGACCTTCAGCCGGGAACACGGCATTCCCATCCTGACGATCGCCGACCTCATCCAGTACCGGATGCAGACCGAGAGCCTGGTCCAGAAGATCGATGAAGCCGACCTCCCCACGCGGCACGGGCATTTCCGCATCTACATCTTCGAGGACATCATCCACCACGAGAACCATGTGGCCCTGCTCAAGGGAAAAATCGAGGAGGATCAACCCGTCCTGGTGCGGGCGCACTCTCAATGTCTGACGGGGGACACCTTCGGCTCGAGTCGCTGCGATTGCGGACAGCAGTTGCAACGGGCCATGGAGATCATCCAGAAGGAGGGCCAGGGAGTCATTCTGTACATCCTCAATCAGGAGGGCCGGGGGATCGGTCTGACCAACAAGATCAAAGCCTACGCCATCCAGGACCAGGGGGCGGATACGGTCGAAGCCAACCGTCAGCTCGGTTTCAAACCGGATCAGCGGGACTATGGGATAGGAGCCCAGATCCTGGTTGCCCTGGGAGTGAAGAAGATCCGGCTGATGACCAACAACCCCCGCAAATTCATCGGACTGGCCGGCTACGGGCTGCAGATCGTCGAGCGGGTGCCGATCGAGATCCCCCCCAACGGGTCCAACCTCAAATATCTGAAGACGAAAAAAGAGAAGCTGGGCCATATTCTCGATATGGTTTGAGTTCATCGGATATCGGCTGGGCGCACATGACGCTCGAGGATTTCAGAGAACAGTTCTTTCCTCTCCCTCCCCAGGAGAAGATCAAATTCATTTACACCCACATTGAAATCCTATCCAGAGAAGAGAGGATCCGGTTTCTACTCTCCGTTCTTCAAGAACAAGAATCCTCTCCATTGGTCAAAGCGACGGCTCTCAAATTCTTGAGGGAGTCATCCTTCCAGGAGCCCGAAATCTACGAGAGCTTCCTTGGGGACGATTTCCGGGCGCTGGCCAATGCCGCCAAGCGCGCCCTCAAGGAGTTCGAAGAAAAAGACAAGAAGGATGATTATTACGCCGAGGCCGTCCTCCGGAAACTGAAATCCCATGCCGATAAAGGCAAACGCCTCAAGATCCTGAAAGCCATCTCCAGGCTCAAGACCCCCTGGGTGCTTAGAGTTCTGCTGGAGGCCTTATCCGATCATTCCGAATCCAACCGTGACTTCCTGGTCCGGGAACTGGGGAAAAGAGAAATCTGGAACTTCTCCCCTGTCTACGAAAAACTTTCCCACCCTCCCTGGTACAGGAAAAGCGCCGTGCTCAAGGTGATCGGACTGAGAAGAGACAGCGCCGCCGTCCCGGCCATTCGAACGGTCCTGGCGGATCCAAACGTCGATGTCCGGAAGAGCGCCGCGGACGCCCTTGGCGAGATCGGCGGAAAAGAGTCTCTCTCGCTCCTCGTCGAACTCACCAAGGACACGAGCGCCTACGTGCGGCAGGCGGCCGTCTCCGCTCTCCGGAAGATCAGCAGCGTTCGCTTCAGCGGCTGACGGTCCTCACCTTTTCGCCGGCCTTCCTGGATTCAAGAACGAACGTTACGGGGCCATCGTTGTTGATATGCACGTTCATCTCGGCTTGAAAGACCCCCGTTTCCACACGAAATCCCCTCTGTCTGATCCGTGCGATCAGGTCTTCGAAGAGAGACGCCGCTGCGCCCGGCTCCTCGGTTCCGTCGAAGCTCGGACGTCGTCCCTTTTTTATCGAGCCCGCCAGGGTGAACTGGGAGACGGCCAGGACTTCTCCACCGGCCTCGGCCAAGGACAGGTTCATCCGGCCTTCGCTGTCCGGGAAAATGCGGAGTTCGGTCGCCTTCCCGGCCAGGAACTCGCCGTCCTCAGAGGTGTCGCCTTTTTCGACTCCCACAAGAAGACAGATCCCCCGGTCGATCCTCCCGGTGGTCCGCCCCCCCGCCTCCACCCAGGCCTCTTTCACCC
>JBAUIH010000299.1:0-17415 GCA_049682755.1 Candidatus Aminicenantales bacterium
CACCTGGAAAGAGGATGGCCCGTGGAAACGCTCCGCAATCTCCTGCGTTCCGGAGCTTTTCTCCTTTTCAAGACGCCTCCGGAAGACCGCCGATCGCGAATCCGGGTGGTGGAGGAACGGGCGCGCAAAAAAAGGCTGGACCGCCGGTCCTATTATCTCCACACGACCTTTATTCCCTGACCGGCCGGCTGACGGGTGAGAATGGACAGGCCTTCATCTGCTCGTTGAGACAAGCTGGAAAGAGGCCAGGTTGACGTTTTGTCAGGGTTGGGCGCGGGGATCGGCCTGGAGTCTCATAAGGGGTCGTGATTGCGCAAAATAAGGAGAGGAGACAAGATGGCGGGAACGAACGGCGACCCGAAGAAAAGCCCGGCTCTCGAAGCCCTGGAGCGGATCCGCAAGGCCGAAGAAAGGGCCAAAGCGATCGTTCAAGAAGCCCGGGAGAAGACCGCGGTCCAAATTGTCAAGGAGGCCATGGAGACCGCTGAAAGGATCAGAGCCAGGGCTCTCGCCGGGGCCAAGGAAACGGCGGATGCCCGGGAAAAGGCCATCCTCGAACGGGCTCACCAGGAAGCCGAAACCATCCGGGCCGAGGCCGACGCGGAGCTCGCCATTCTGCGACGCCAAGCCGGCGCAGCCTTTGACAAAGCGGTCAAAAAGGCCGGGCTGAAGATCCGGGAAATCCTGGGGGGAGGGTCGGCTTAAGACATGGGCATTGCCGGGATGGAGAAGGTCAAGATTCTGGCCCATTCATCCGTCAAAACGCCGCTCCTGACCTCGCTCCAGCAAGCGGCTATCCTCCAGCTCGAGGAGGCCCCCCGGGAGGATTTCGGGTTGAACCTTCCCGCAGTGGACGTGACGGCCCTTGACCGGCTCCTCCACCGTTTGAAAGACGGTCTGGATTTTCTTTCGCGCCGGGAGAAAAAAGGACTCTTGGACAAGCTGGCCGCGCAGAAGCCGACGCTGACCCCGGAAGTCCGCGAGGAGATCGACAGTTTTTCTTATCTCCCGGTTCTTGAGAAGACCGAGAGTCTCGCGGCCGAACGCCAGGAACTTCTCTCCCGGCTCAAGCTGCTCGAGAAGGAAGTTGAATTTCTCCTGACCCTGGCCGAGTTGGACCTTCCGCTCTCCCATTTCCGTTCGGACGGCGATTGGGAATTCAGGCTGGGAACTCTCCCGCGTTCCCGGGAAGAGCCGTTCCTTAAAATGGCCGGCGAGAATCCCGTCTGGCATCAATTTGTCAGAGCGGAAAAGAGGCGCTTTTTGATTCTTCTCCTCTTTCTGGAAGCCGATGCGGGCCTCATCGAAGAAAGGCTCAAGGACCTTCAGTTCAGCCCTGTCTATATCGCCGAACCGATTCTGGACAGAGCGGCGGACGGCATGCGGATCGTGAATGTCATCGACAGCATCCGCCGGGAGATCGAGAAACTCAAGGCCCGGATCGTCGAACTGGACAAGGAATCGGAAGGACTCACCGATCAACGCGAAAAAATGGGTCTGCTCTATGACCTCTTGTACAACGAGCGCCAGAGGATCGCCTCCTCCGGTTTGCTTGGCGAGACGGAAAAGGTCGCTTATCTCGAAGGCTGGATCAGGGCCGCCGACGTGCCCAAACTCCGGTCGGTCCTGGAGCCGTACTCCGGAGCCAGCGAGCTATATCTGCGTCCACCCCTGCCCGAGGAAGATCCTCCGGTCGTCCTGGATAATCCTCGGCCGGTCCGTCCCTTCGAGATCATCACCACTCTCTATGGCCTCCCCCAGCGAGGTTCCATAGATCCCACGATTACGCTGGCGCCGTTTTTTTTCATCTTCGTCGGATTGTGCTTGAGCGAGGCGGGCTACGGAGTTGTGATCACCCTGTTGAGCCTCCTCTACCTCAAATACGGCAAGCCCAAGGGCAATGCCTTGCTTTTCATCAGGCTCTTGTTCCTCTTGGGAATATCGAACATCATCCTCGGGACCCTGGTCGGAAGCTGGTTCGGATTCCCCATCCGGCGGTTTCTCCTCATCGACCCGCTCGTCGACTCGATGAAATTCATCATCCTGGCGCTCGCCCTGGGTTTCATCCAGGTCTGGCTGGGCACGCTCCTGAACTTGATCAACGGATTGAAACAGAAGAATTACCTCCAGTCGATCCTTGTCCAGGGCGGGTGGCTGCTCCTCGTACCGGCGCTCATCGTCTATGCTCTGACCAAACAGAAAATCACCGGCATCTTGGCCCTCGCCGGAGCGGCCGGAGTCGTCTTTTTCGCCGTGCCCAAGCGGAATCCCTTCGCCCGCTTCTTCGGAGGGCTTTACAGCCTCTACGACATTTCCAAGTACCTGGGAGATATCCTTTCCTACACGCGGCTCTTCGCCCTCGGGCTCTCCACGGGTGTGATCGCCATGGTCGTCAACACGCTCGCCAGGACGGCGCTTGGCATTCCCTGGCTCGGCTGGCTTCTTGCCGGCGTGGTCTTCATTGGAGGGCATACATTCAATCTGGCCATCAGCTTTCTCGGGGCGTTCGTCCACTCGATGCGCCTCCAGTTCGTCGAGTATTTCACCCGGTTCTTTCAGCCCGGGGGGAAGCCCTTCCGGCCGTTCCGGATGGAGGGGAAATATATCGATTTCGCTTGATAAGATTGTTGACCCATGAAGAGTAGGAGGTAAAAACGATGGACTTAGGATTGACTTTGGCGATCCTCGGCGGGGCCATCGCCTTCCTGTTTGCTGGCAGCGGCTCCGCGATCGGTGTCGGTCTGGCCGGACAGGCGGCCAGCGGCGTCATGAGCGAGGACCCGGAGAAATTCGGCAGCCTCCTCCTCCTCGTCGCTCTCCCCGGCACCCAGGGCATCTATGGATTCCTGACCTGGTTCTTGGTTGTCCTCAAGCTGGGACTGCTGGCGGGCACCAGGGCCACGCCCACGGTTCATCAGGGATGGCAGATCCTGATCGCGTGTCTTCCCGTGGCCCTCGTCGGTTTGCTATCGGCCATCCATCAGGGCAAAGTCTGCGCGACCGGTGTCTACATGATAGCCAAGCAGCCTAAAGACCTGGCCAAGCCCATTGTGCTGGCGGCCCTGGTGGAGACCTATGCGGTGCTGGGCCTGCTCACCACGGTCCTGTTGCTCAACAGCGTGATATTCTGAGCGTTCGAAGAGGGTAAAGGCAGGACCATGAGCTTAGAGCATATCGTCGAAAAAATCATTGCCGAGGGGAAAGCCGAAGCGGAAAGGATCGCCCAGGAAAGCCGGAAAAAAGCCGCAGATATCCGGACTGCAGCTGAGAAGGAAGCGGCCGAGGGAGCCGCCGCATACCTGAAGGAAACCGAACGGGAAGCCTCCCTTCAGGCCAATCAGATCAGGGCCCAAGCCCGGCTGGAAAAGAAGATCGCTCTCCTTCGGCAAAAGAGAGAGCTCTTGGATGAGGTACTGAGGAAAGCGTTCAGCCAAACGGCTCCGGAGGAAATCCGGCTTAAGAGACAGGTCGTGGTCAAGGACGGCATCAGGGAGGAGCCCTTCGAGCCGGACAGGCTGCTCGAAGAGCTGCGCCCGCGGCTGGAAAGAGACATCTTGGAGGCCCTCAAGATCTGAAAAAAGCCGATGAAGCGACCGTCTCGTCTCGATTATATTTATTCCGTCGGACGCGTCCGGGCCTTGGAAAGGTTCCTCGTCCAGCGGGCGGTCTTTGAGGAGGCCGCGGAAATGCCCGAGCAGGCCGCGGCGCTCAAGCTCATCTATGATGCCGGAAGGTATCCCGAGGCCCTGGTCAAGGTCCGGGATTCGGCCGAACTCGACGCCGTTTTGGACGGAGAAGAAGAGGCCTTGAAACGTGAAATGACCGAGTTGATACTGGAGAAGGACGTCCTCGACGTCTTTCTTTACGCCACCCAGCCGGAGCAGGCTCTGGCCGCGGCCGCGGGGAGCGGCTACCCGTTCTTCCGGGATCATGTCCGGCGCCGGATCGACCTCGGGAACATCAAGATCTTCGTCCGGGCGAGATATCAGGGTCTATCGGCGGAAAAGCTGCGGGCACGGCTTCTCGAAGGCGGGTTCATCCAGAAAAGGGAATTCATCGGCCGCTTCGCTCTCGCCTCCTTAGAGTTGGGCGAGATCCGGGATTCGTCGCCCTACCGGGAGCTATGGGAGAAAGGGCTCACGGCGCTCGGCGAACGGGAAACATTCGTCCCCCTGGAAAGGGGGATCGAAGATTTCCTGATGAATGATCTCCGCCGGGCCCGGTCCATCATCTTCGGTCCGGAGCCTGTCTTTGCCTACGGCCAGGCAAAAAGAAGAGAGCTCGCCCTCGTCCGCCTGGTCGGGATCGGAAAGATGAACTCTGTTCCGGCGGAGCTCCTCCAAGAAAGGATCAGTGAGACCTATGCCTAGGTTCGACCGGATGGCCGTCATCGGCGCCGCCGATTTGGTCTTCGGCTTGCGGGCACTGGGTGTCCGAACCTTCTCGCCGCGGAGCGCTGATGAGGCCAAGAGAATCTTGGCCCGGATCGTTAAGGAGAACTATGCCCTGTGCCTCGTCCATCAGGATTGGCTGGATGTTTTGAAAGAAGAGAGGGAGGAGATCGGCCGACGGTTCTGTCCCGTGGTCTTGGGATACTCCGACCACCGGGACTTGACCGATATGGCCGAGAGAATGGTGCGGGAAATGGCCGTCAAGGCCATGGGTTCCGACTCTTTGGTCAGAGGAAAGGGAAACAATGAATGAAGCCAGGATCATTCGCGTCGCCGGACCGCTCGTCGTCGCTTCGGGCTGCCTGGGGGCCAAGATGTACGACATGGTCAAGATCGGAGAGCTGGGACTGATCGGCGAGATCATCGAGCTCAGAGGGGACCGCGCCTTCATCCAGGTCTATGAGGACACAACGGGCATCGGGCCCGGGGAGCCGGTCGTCCTGACCGGAAAGCCGCTGAGCGTCGAGCTCGGACCGGGGCTGATCAGCTCCATCTACGACGGCATCCAACGGTCCCTCGACCTCATCCGGATCAAGACGGGAGACTTTATCCCCCGGGGCATCGAGCTTCCTGCGCTGGACCGCCGGAAGAAGTGGGGATTCGTCCCGGCGCGCAAAGCCGGCGAGACGGTCGTGGCCGGCGATTTTCTCGGCGAGGTCGAGGAGACGCCGCTCGTCCGCCACCGCATCATGGTGCCGCCCGAAGGCGCCGGGGAGCTCCTCGAAGTTCGCGCCGGCCGGCTTTCGATCGAGGAATGGGTCGCCCGCATCAAGACAAAAGACGCGGTCAGAGAGGTTCGAATGTACCAAACGTGGTCGATCCGGAAGCAGCGCGAGGTCAGCCGGCGGCTGATACCGGACGAGCCTCTGATCACGGGACAGCGCGTCCTCGACACGCTCTTCCCCCTGGCCAAGGGTGGGACGGCCTGCGTTCCCGGACCGTTCGGGAGCGGCAAGACGGTCGTCCAGCATCAGTTGTCCAGATGGTCGGACGCCCAGATCATCGTCTTTGTCGCCTGCGGCGAGCGCGGGAACGAGGTGGCCGACCTCCTGCTCAGCTTTCCCGAGCTCAAAGACCCGCGGAGCGGGCGTCCGCTCCTCGAGCGCCCGGTGATCATCGCCAACACCTCGAACATGCCGGTGGCCGCCCGCGAGGCCTCGATCTACACCGGCATGACGATCGCCGAGTATTTCCGCGACATGGGCTACTCGGTCGCCTTGATGGCCGATTCCTCGAGCCGCTGGGCCGAAGCCTTGCGTGAGATCTCGGGCCGGATGGAAGAAATGCCGGGAGACGAAGGCTACCCCGCCTATCTCGCCAGCCGGATCGCCGAGTTCTACGAGCGTGCCGGAAAGGTAGTCTGCCTGGGTTCCGAGGAGCGGCTGGGCGCCCTGAGCGTCATCGGCGCCGTCTCGCCACCCGGCGGCGATCTCTCCGATCCCGTGGTCCAGGCCACTCTCAAGGTGGTCAAGGTATTCTGGGCTCTGGACGATCGCCTGGCCAACATGCGGCACTTTCCGGCCATCAACTGGCTCCAGAGTTACTCGCTTTATAGCGAGAACATCAAGGATTTCCTGGCGGTCCACGTGGCCGAGGATTTCACGGCCTTGCGCCAGGAGACCATGCAGCTCCTCGAAGAGGAGGCGGAGCTCCAGGAAATCGCCCGCCTGGTCGGAGTCGAATCCCTGTCGCTCAGGGAGCGGCTGATCCTGGAATCGGCCCGCTCGATCCGGGAGGATTTTCTCCATCAAAACGCCTATCATCCGCAGGACACCTATACTTCCTTGAGAAAACAGTACCTCATGCTGCGGGCCATTCTTCATTTCCATCACCGGGGGCTCAAGGCCCTGGATGACGGCCGCAGCCTGGAGAGCATCCTGGCGCTCGGGGTGAGGGAGCGGATCGCGCAGCTCAAGTATTTGCCGGAAGAAGAGGCGGAAGGCTTGGAGGTCTACATGGAAGTTGACCGGGCCTTTCAAGAGATCGGGGACGTCACGGCGTCCCAGGACTGAGGGGCGGACATGTACAAAGAATATCTGACCGTTTCCAATATCGTCGGGCCGCTCGTCGTCGTCCAGAAGGTCGAGGACGTCAAGTACGGGGAGCTCGTGGAGATCGAGACCGGCCAGGGACTTCTCCGCCGCGGCACCGTCCTCGATGTCTCCACCGAGCGGGCGGTCGTCCAGGTGTTCGAAGGGACGGTGGGCCTGGACGTGGACCGGTCGCGGGTGCGCTTCCTCGGGCGGTCTCAGATGCTCGGCGTTTCCGAAGAGATCATCGGCCGTGTCTTCGACGGGTCAGGACGGCCCAAGGACGGCGGTCCCAGGATCATCGCCGAGAAGCAGATCGACATCAACGGAAGCCCTATCAACCCGGACGCTCGCGACTATCCCTCCGAGTTCATCGAAACCGGCCTGTCCTCGATCGACGGCATGAACCCGATCGTGCGGGGACAGAAGCTGCCGCTCTTCTCGGGGAGCGGGCTGCCGCACGCCCGGATCGCCGCCCAGATCGCCAGGCAGGCCAAGGTGCTGGGAAAAGAAGAGAAGTTCGCCGTCGTCTTCGGCGCCATGGGCATCACCTTCGAGGAAGCCAACTTTTTCATCGAGGACTTCCGCAACACCGGAGCGCTGGAGCGGGCCGTGCTCTTCCTCAACCTGGCCAACGAGCCGCCGATCGAGCGGCTGGCGACGCCGCGCTTGGCGCTGACCTGCGCCGAGTACCTGGCCTTCGCGCTCGACATGCATGTGCTCGTCATCCTGACGGACATGACCTTCTACGCCGAGGCGTTGCGGGAGATCAGCGCCGCGCGCAAGGAGATCCCGGGCCGGCGCGGCTATCCGGGTTATCTCTATACGGACCTCGCCTCGATGTATGAGCGGGCCGGGCGGATCAAGGGAAAGACGGGTTCGATCACCCTCATCCCCATTCTGACCATGCCCGAAGACGACAAGACCCATCCCATCCCCGACCTCACCGGGTATATCACCGAGGGACAGGTCATGCTCAGCCGGGAGCTCCATCGCAAAGGCATCTACCCGCCGATCGACGTCCTCCCCAGTCTTTCCCGGCTCAAGGACAAAGGCATCGGCACCGGGAAAACGCGCGAGGACCATGCCGATGTCCTGAACCAGCTCTTCGCCTGCTACGCCCGCGGCAAGGAGGCCCGCGAGCTGGCCCTGATCCTGGGGGAAGCTTCGCTGAGCGACCTGGACAAGCTGTTCCTGGGTTTTGCCGACGCCTTCGAGAACGAATACGTGCGCCAGCCGGAATTCTCCGGCCGGAGCATCGTCCAGACGCTCGAGCTGGGGTGGAAGCTGTTGCGCCTCATCCCGCGAGCGGAACTCAAACGCATCCGGCCCGAATATCTGAACACATACTATTGATCTTATTGTGAAACGATGAGGCTCAAGGTCAATCCCAACCGGATGGAGCTGCTGCGACTGCGGCGTCGTCTCGGCTTGGCCGAGCGCGGCCACAAACTGCTTAAGGACAAACTGGAAGAGCTGATGCGGCAGTTCCTCGAAAACATCCGGAGGCTCTCGGAGCTCCAACGCCGCGTCGGCCGGACGATGAACAAGGCCTTCCTGTCTTTTGCGTTGGCCCGGAGCGGCGGTTCACTTGCCGGGCTCGAGCGGATGATCCCGGAGGGGGGACTCGTCCTCGAAGCGAGGCGGAGGCGGATCCTCAACCTGGCCATACCGGATTTCAAGGTCCAGGCGCTCGAGGTCGCCGGCGCCGACCTCCTGAATACCGAGTCCGAGCTCGATATCGGGATCAAGAAAATGCGCGAGGTGCTGCCCGAACTTCTGGAAATGGCCAGTCTCTGGAAGGCCGCCGAGCTCCTCTCGGCCGATATCGAAATCACCCGCCGCCGCGTCAACGCCCTGGAATACATCCTCATCCCCAACCTCAAGGAGACGATCGCCTACATCTCCTCTCGCCTGGACGAGATAGAACGGTCCTACCAGGTTCAGTTGATGAGGGTCAAAGAGATTTTGCCGACGCACTGAGCGGCCGTCACTTGATGGTGCCGATGCTCCTGAGCTGCTCTAGGATTTCAATCCGGTCGGACGGAGACGAGGAGAACGATGGCGACATTGGGGTGGATCTTCGCTTTGGCCGAATCCGGTCCGCCGGCTTATTGGGGATTTGTTGAGTCGTCATGAAGACGGGATGGACGCGCTGTCCGGAGATCAACGAAATATTTTTTCAAATAAATTTTTTCCGAATGAAAAAATCTGCAGAGCGGAAAATGAAATCGACAGCGGCTGATTCAATCCGTTATCTCGCCGCATCCCCCGGCCTTTCCTTCGCGCTGCATTCGCTTTCGTCCGGCCGTGTGCATCCCTCGCCGACAGGCCTCTAATCTATTCGATTGCAGTCACTTGGAGAAGGCCGCTTGGTTTTTTGATCGGCTGAAGAGTCTCCCGGCAATGACCACGGAGGCGGTGGCCGCTGAACTCTCGTGGCACAAAAATTGCTGAAGCGTCCGGACCCTCAAACGCTACAACCTGTTGAGTCACTTTTCCAGGACACGCAAAAAAAGGGGGGTTGAGTATTGACAATTGGGAAAATTGACTTATATTAAATAATGAGACGAAAAAAAATTTAAAGAGAGAATAAAAGAGGGAAGAAGAGTCAAGGCATCAGATGATTGACCCGACCGAAACATCCATCCGCTTGCGATAAAGCAACCCATCCTTTCCATGAAAATCGCATTTCTTTTCAGCTCCAAGAATGGCATCGCCGCGTCCGTTCAAGCGAGGCGTTGCGAAGAAGTCCGCGGAGGGGACGATCCTCCACCTGATTTTCTCGCCGAGTGCGACTCAGACGAGACCATTGCGGCGGTCGGCGAAGCGCTCGGCGAGAGGCATGATGTTTTTCCGATTGAGGCCGATGAGGAGGCCTATCTTCGCCTCAAAAAAATCCGGCCAGACCTCGTCTTCAACATTGCCGAGGGCCTCATCGGTCCCAACCGCGAATCCCATATCCCGTCGATCTGCGAAATGCTGGGGATCCCCTACACGGGCTCGGACCCGCTGACCCTCGGCATCTGTCTGGACAAGTCGCGGGCCAAGGAGATTCTGGCCCATCATAAAATTCCGACGCCCGCCTTCTGGGTCGTGGAGAACGGGTCCGGGATCAGCCTCCGGGTCAAGCTTCCGGCCATCGTCAAGCCCCTCCATGAAGGCTCGAGCAAGGGGATCAAGGACAATTCGGTGGTGAGGAACCGGCAGGAACTCAAGGCGCGCGTGCGCGAGATCCAGTCGTTGTACCGGGAGCCGGTCATCATCGAGCAGTTCCTGACCGGGCGCGAGTTCACCGTCGGAGCGCTCGGCAATCCGCCGAACATCGAAATTCTGCCGATCGTCGAGATCGACCTCTCCGAGCTTCCGCCGGGCGCGAATCCGGTTTATTCTTATGAGGCCAAGTGGATCTGGGACCAGCCGGACAAACCCCTGGAGATTTTCCGCTGCCCCGCCCGCCTCGATATTGACCTCAAAAACCGGATCGAGAGCGTCGTCAGAAAGACAATCGCCATCCTCCGCGTCCGGGACTGGTGCCGGATCGATCTCCGGCTGGACGAGCGCGGGGAACCGAATATCCTGGAGATCAATCCCTTGCCGGGGGTTCTGCCCAACCCGGAAGAAAATTCCTGTCTTCCCAAGGCCGCCCGAACCGCCGGCTATTCTTATTCGGCGCTGATTCATCGCGTCGTCGATGAAGCGGCCGCCCGGTATGGAATCAAGGACCATGGAAAAAGAAAACATTTTGGTCGGGATCGCTTACAGTCATTTCAATCCTGCCCTTCACACCTCGAACGACGGGCTGTCTGAGGCCACCGTCGCCGAAGTGGCCGATTCCGTTTTTGCGGCCATCACTGATGACGGTTACAACGCCACGATCCTGCCGTTGCGGGAAAGCCTGATGAGCCTGGTGCGCCGGATCAAGGAGCTCAAGGTCGATGTCCTCATCAACCTGTGCGAGGAATTTCGCAGCCGGCCCCAGCTCGAGGCCAACGTCGCCGCCATGTTCGAAGCTTTCGGCATCCCTTTCACCGGCTGCCCGTCCAAGGCCCTGACCATCTGCCAGGACAAGTTCAAGGCCAAGGCCATTCTCAACGCCTTCGGGCTGCCGACGGCCAAGGGCCGCCTGGTGACCTCGGCCGACCAGAAGATCGACGTTCCTTTTCCGGCCATCGTCAAGCCCAACCAGGAAGACGCGAGCCTCGGGATCTTTCAGGATTCGGTGGTGAGCGACCAGGCCTCCCTCCAGGAAAGGGTAGGCAAGATCATCAATGTTTACAGGGAGCCCGCCCTGGTCGAGGAATTCATCCAGGGCCGGGAGTTCAATGTGGCCGTCCTGGAAACGGACCGGCTTCAAGCCCTTCCGGTTTCCGAGATCGATTTCTCGGCGATGCCGGAGTCGGCCCCCCACATTTGCAGCTACGAAGCCAAGTGGTTTGAGGACCACGTTCTCTATACGACGACGCCGGCGGTCTGTCCCGCTCCGATCGAGGACTCGCTTCGCGAGCGGCTCCACCAGTACGCCCTGGCCGCCTTCCAGGCGATGGGCTGCCGGGATTATGCGCGGGTCGATTTCCGGATGGGCGAGGACGGACGGCTGGCCATCCTGGAGGTCAACCCCAATCCCGACGCCAGCCTGGATGCCGGCTATTGCCGGGCGCTGACCGCGGCGGGCATCGAATACCCTCGATTTTGGAGCCTGATGATCGAGAACGCCCTGCGCCGCAAGGAAGAGCCGTGGTTCAGCTCGGACGATGTTCGCATCGATTACCCGGTCTTCTGGCAGCAACTTCTGGAGAACGCTGCCCGCAAGAAAGGACGGAGATGGTCCGGCCAATGAAGCCGGAGGACAGAGAGACCGTTCTCGAGATCATCCGGACGACCGAGATGTTCACTCCCGACGAGATGTCCGTTGCTCAGGAGCTCATCGACATCTATCTTGACCAGCCGGACCAGAAAGATTACCGGCTGGCCGTCGTCGAGGACGGGCGCGGCTCGATAGCCGGTTATCTGGCCTACGGGCCTACACCCCTCACCGTCGGGACCTACGACCTTTACTGGATCGCCGTGGCGCCTGATCAACAGGGTTCGGGCTTCGGACGGGAGCTGATGGACTGGCTCGAAAAAAAGGCCGCCGAAGAGGGGGGACGGATGGTGCTTATCGAAACCTCTTCTCAGCCCCGGTATGAGCCAACACGCCGGTTCTATGCCGGCCTCGGATACAAGGAGATTTCGCGCATCCCCGATTTCTACAAACCCGGGGATGACCGGATCACCTTCGTCAAATGCATCGTCTGAAGGAGTCGACGCAAGAAATGGAAGAGAGTTGGAAAGAGCAGCTGAAGCGCAGTCTCCGGTCTCCGGAAGAGATCGCTCGCTTCTTCGGCCTCGACATCGCCGAGGTCAGGAGAATTGCCCGGCATTTCCGCGTCCAGATAACGCCCTACTTCGCCGACTTGATCAAGGCCAAGGGCGCCTCCCTCTACCGCCA
This sequence comes from Candidatus Aminicenantales bacterium, assembly GCA_049682755.1. Classification (GTDB taxonomy): domain Bacteria; phylum Acidobacteriota; class Aminicenantia; order Aminicenantales; family UBA8522; genus UBA8522. Next base: position 11,973 of record JBAUIH010000299.1, read on the forward strand.
GGTGGTGCCCGACGCGGCCGAACTCGACGAGCACGACGGCGCCGCCGACCCTTTGAGCGAGGACGAAGACTCGCCGGTGCCGAGTGTGGTCCATCGCTATCCCGACCGGGTGCTTTTCCTGGTCTCCCATCTCTGCGCCTCGTATTGCCGGTTCTGCACGCGCAAGCGCAAGGTCGGAGACCCGGGCCAGATCCATCCGCGGTTCATCGAGGAGGGCATCGATTACATCGCGCGCCATCCCGAGGTCCGGGATGTCATCATTTCCGGCGGCGACCCGCTCCTGCTCGGCGACCGCAGGCTGGAATTCATCCTCAAGCGACTGCGGGCCATCCCACACGTCGAGATCCTGCGGCTCGGCACGCGAACGCCCTGCTACCTGCCGCAGCGCATCACGCCCGAGCTCGCGGCCATGCTGAAGAAGTACCATCCGCTCTACGTCAACGTCCATTTCAACCATCCCGACGAAATCACCGAGGAGTCCGCCCGGGCTTTGAACCTTCTGGCCGACGCGGGGATCCCCCTGGGGAACCAGACCGTCCTCCTCAAGGGGATCAACGACGACCCCGAGGTCATGAAGACGTTGATGCAAAAGCTCTTGACCGTGCGCGTCCGGCCCTACTACATCTATCAGGCGGACTATGTCAAGGGCACGGCCCATTTCCGGACCCCCGTCGAGAAGGGAATCGAGATCATGGAGGCGCTTCGAGGCTGGACTTCAGGATTGGCCGTTCCCTACTACGTCATCGACGCTCCCGGCGGGGGAGGGAAGATCCCGATCGTGCCCAGCTATCTCCAGTCCATCAGCGACGAACAAGTTGTTCTCCGGAACTATGCCGGCGATCTGTTCGTCTATCCCCAGGTGCGGCCAAAAAAGGGGAAAAGGCCGCGCGTCACTCCCTGCTACAGCGCGCCGGCGCAGCCCTGACGGGACTGTCTCAAAACAGCTTTTGTTTCACCAGCCCGGACAGTCACGCTAACCCAGTCGCTTCTTTTTGAGGAGAGGCCTATTTTCAAACGCGGTGAGGGCCGCCCGCCCGGTTTCACGCTGGGCCCGGGCCGAGAGCGAGAATATACCGGTCCAGCCCGACCCTGCGGACGATCTTGAGGGCTTCTTCGTTCGTCAATCCCCTGTTCTGCCGTAGCGACTCGAGGATGCGGATGATGGACAGGGCAACCTCCGCCGTCTGCCCGACCGTTTCCTTTGCATCCTTCAGGAAGCCGATGGCTTCGAAGAGGACGACGTTGGCTTCCCCGTAGGTGATCGGTTCGCGGGGGCCGTAGCGCTTCACCCAGTCCGGCCGGGAGAGGGCGTCGTTGACGTGCGACTGGATGAGGAACGTGGCCCGGCCGACGAGCTTGAGATTGCTCGGGCTGACGTTCGTCATGGTGTTGCCGATCGTCCGGCCCAGGTGCGCCATCACCGCCGTCGAATGGGCGTTGAGGAGCATCTTCAGAGCGATCTGCCGGCGCAGGCCGATAGGATCGTTGGCGTTTGAGATCGCGAGAGGCACATAGGGACAGGAAACGCCGGGCAAGAGGTCCGAAATCGCGGCGGGCGGCTTCTCGGCGGCCGCGATCACAGCCAGCCGGGCTCCGCTTTTCAGGCAGAGGTCGGCGAACTCGCGGAAGGGCGAACGGACATCGAGCGAGTTCTTGGCCTCTTCGCCGGCGAGGATCATGACGCCGAGGTCGTCCTTTTGCGGGCCCCTCTTCCGGATATTGTCCTCGGCAAAAGAGAAATCATAGAGGAACTGCTGGTCGTCGCCCGCATTCTTCAGGCTTTCGAGGGCGGCTGTCCGCAGGAAGGCATCCTCGATCTCTTCCTCGAAGGGCGGCTTGTAGAACTCCCGGGAGAGGCCCCGAAACGGCCGGCCGAGGAAGGACCGCCAGGCCTCCTCCAGGTCGAGGGCCGGCGTCCAGACCTGGATCCAGCTTTTCCGTCGGGGCTCGGTCACGGTGTCAAGAGGGAAGAGCCGGAAAGTCGGACTGCGTTCGGTGCTGTCGATAAAGACAGTGATAAGAGCCCGTCCGGCGACATACGTCGAGAAGCGGCCCTCCCGGTAGGTGTCGGATTCAAGGGTTGTCAGCGCGCCCATGGCCGGTATATTTTTCTTGACCTCCTCGAGGATGGCGGGGAAATCCCGCAGCCTTTGGGCGACGGTGAGGTCATCTTTGAATCCGGCCCGGGTCATATCCTTGGGGGAGAGGAACCGGCCCAAAATCCGCTCCAGGGCCTCCTCGAGGGCGCAGCCGATGACGAAGATTTCGACAGTCGTCGCCTGCATGCGGGTCGAGCCGGCGATGGCCTGCGGCCCGGTGGTCAGGTTGATCTTGGTGATCCCGGGTTCCTCGATGACACGGCGGCTCCTCTCGAACGGCAGCAGCCGCTCCTCGGGATTGTTATAAACAAAAAAGAGTCTTTTCCGGGTCTCAGCCGGGTCGTAATCCCCCTTTTCTTTCCACTGGTCGAGGGCGGCCAGGATGGTTCCGATGACCGAGGAAGTCTCTCCGCCCTCGGTGACACAGACCACCACGTCACCGCGTCGGACCCCCCGGTCGGCGAGCTGGAGACGGCCGATGAGCGGCAGATCTTCAAATCCCTCGAGCGAGCTGATCAGGGCGCGGTCGGCGCCCGTCATCTCTCCGCAGAGGTCGTCCTCGATGGTCGCAGAGAGCCTGGATTGGAGTTGCGGCCAGATCTTCGGGTCGGCCTTGATCCTTCTCCAGAAAGGCCGCCAGAACGAGCTCTCCATCTGTTTGGCCAGACGGCCGGTCGAGCCGCAGCCGTAGATGTAGATCCGTTTTTTGCCGAGGATGGCCTGCTCGATGGCGTTGACCAGGGGCTCCAGACATGAGTCGTCAGAGGCCAAGTTCTCGACTCGGGCGGTGATGTCCTCGTCCACCGAGAACAGCATTTTCAGGCCGTCGGCCACGTCCTTCTGCAGGCGCTCGCTGAGGTTCCAGGTCTTGGGATGGCGTTGCTCGGTCAGCAGGGTGTGAAGCTGGAATTGGGTCTTGTTCTGGACGTAGTCGATGGACTCCGGAGAGGCCTCAAGCCCCAGCAGCCTGAGAAGGCGCGGCTGTCCCGCCCGTGGGGGGAGCTCCTGAGAGCCGAGGGGCCGGAAGGCCACCGTTCCGGCAATAAGGAACAGGATGGCCAGCCGGCGAAAAACCGTGCCCTTAGCCATATTGATGCGTGTCATCGAGAATATCTCCCCTGGTCCAGTCCTGGGTCCACTGGCTGACCCGGAAGACCTTCTTTTTGCCGCCAACGGTTGAACAGACGACCCGGTTGAGACCGGCGTTGATGATGATTTTCTTGCAGATGAAACAGGGAAAGGCATTGATCGGCCTTTCCTCGCCATAGATCGTCCCGTAGATGTACATGTCGCCGCCCAGAAGGCTGACTCCGGCCCGGGCGGCGTTGATCACGGCGTTCTGCTCGGCGTGGACGCTGCGGCAAAGTTCGTAGCGCTCGCCGTGGGGGATGCCCAGCCGGTCACGCAGGCAGAAACCGTGCTCATGGCTGCTCTTGGTTTTGCGCGGCGCGCCCACGTAGCCGGTCGATATGATCTGATCGTCCCGGACGATAATCGCTCCGATGGACCGGCGGAAACAAGTGGACCGCCGGGCGACCTCTTTGGCGATCCCCAGATAATAGTCGTCCTTGGAGGCACGGTTTGGTTTCATAACAGAAGCTCCTTGATCCTGCGGCGGAGGTTTTGAAGAGTTCCATCATTGACGATGGTCAGGTCAGCCAGGCCCAGGCAGCGGCGGAGCTGTTGACCGCTCTTTCCGCCGCTCATCTCTTCTTTTTCTTTGGCCATGAATTCCTCGAAAGTCGAGGCCGACTCGGCGCGGCCCCTTTTCCGGATCCTGGCGAATCTCAGTTCGGCAGGGGCATCCACAGACACCAGGACGAAATCGCTCTGGCCCCGGAGAAAAGCGATCTCGCTGACGTTGCGGATGCTGTCGATGACGGTCGGGCTTTTGACCTTCTCCATCACCCGGCGGGCCAAGATATCGGCGCCGTATCTTCGGCGCAGGGCGTTTCCGGCGGCGATCATCTCGTCCCGGCTGCTCTCTTTCCCTTTCCGGCGGAGGTTCGCCCGGATCTCATCGGAGAGAGAAACATAGGCGTATCCTTTTTTCACGAGGTAGCTCGCCACCTCTCCTTTCCCGGCTCCATTGGTCCCGGTGAGCCCGACAAGGCGGTGGCGGAAAGCCGGGGCCGGGGCCGCCTTTTCTCTTCCGCTGAGCCCACCCGCCTGAGAGCGACCCGTTCCCATCTGGATTATCCGGCGAAGTCTTCCCCGTCTTTCTTCGCCCGCCGGATCTTCCGCTCCTTGCCGAAGAGAAAGGCGATCAGGATGCCGAGGCCGTAAAGGGCGAGCATGGGGATGGCCAGGATGCTCTGGGTGATCATGTCGGGGGTCGGCGTGATCACGGCCGCGATGACGAAGACGGCCAGCACGGCATACTTGAAATTGCGGACCAGCCAGCGGGAGGTGATAATCCCCAGCTTGGAGAGGAAAAAGACGAGCGTCGGGAGCTCGAAGACGATAGCGATGCCGAGGAGAAGCTTCAAGGCGAAGCCGAAGTAGGTATCCACGGTCAGGACCGGCGTGAAATCCGAACCCAGGGTCAGGAAGAAACGGCAGGCCCAGGGGAACATGACGAAATAGCCGAAGGCCGCGCCGGCGAGGAAAAAGACGGTCGTGAAAATGACGAAGGGGAAGATGTACTTTTTCTCCTTCTGGTAGAGTCCCGGGGCGATGAAATACCAGATCTGGAGGAAGATGAACGGCGAAGTCAGGAAAATGGCGGTTAGAAAAGAGACCTTGATGTAGAGCATAAAAGGGGCAGTCAGGCTGGTGAAGGCCATCTTCATGCCCTCGGGCAGATACTGCGTCACCGGACGGGACAGGATCTCGAACACCTGCTTGCTGAACAGCCAGCAGGGGATGACGGCGATGAAAAGGGCGACAAAGGAGTACCAGAGCCTTTTCCGGAGATCTTCGAGATGCTCGAGGAAGGTCATCTCGTCAGGGGATTTTCGGGCCTTCCTCATCCTTGACGACCTCGTCGATGTCCTTTTTCAGGTCCTCCTTGATCTCTTTGAAATCGCTGGCCTGGATCTCCTGCTCGATCTTGTCCTTGATCTCGTCCGAGGTCCGGCGGAACTCCCGGACGGCTCTCCCGATGGATCTGCTCACCTCAGGCAGTTTCTTGGGGCCGAAGATGAGCAGGGCGATGGCCAGGATGATGAGCAGCTCGGGGAAACCGATATTTCCGAACATTTTAGCCGGCCTGGAGCGCTCCCAAATATAGCCCCTCGCCCCCCAATAGTCAAGGCGCGGAAGTATCCCCAAATCCGCGATAGCTGGATAGGGGGGAGGGAGCCGCCCTCTGCCCCCGCACCCCGGGGAACCAGTCCCGTCGG
>JBAUIH010000300.1:0-28153 GCA_049682755.1 Candidatus Aminicenantales bacterium
GATTTCCTCGCTGGGGAAATCTGAGCGTGACTTCGAGGCATATATCCCGAGCCTCACCACTTCAGGGCTTTTTGCGGCTCCATTTTCCGCAGGTCCAGGCCCAGTTCAAAGGCCCCCGTCCGGTAAATGCAGATCTCCCGGAGTGAAGACGGGTGATGGAGGGCTTCGGAGAGGGATTGAGCCCCGGCGGCCCAGACACCGCCTCCCCGGACGACGGCCATCTTATAATCATGGAGCAGGCGAACGATATCGGAGATACCGGTCCGTGGCGGGACCACCGGGATTACGAGGTGGATAAAGCTGCCCTCCGCATCGACCGGCACGATCCGGTCGCGCGGCTCTTTCTCGCCCGGATAGACGAAATGAGCCTGGGCTTCCGCTTCCGGGACATAGCAGTGGATGACCGTCTGAAAATCGCTCTCGGCATAGATCTGCTTGTGGACCCGGAGCTCCGGCGGATCGTCCCCCCTGATCTCCAGCCCGACTCTGAGAAGCGGTCCCCCGATCTCCCGGGGCATGGACGCCTTGGGCGCATAAAGCATGTCTCTGACACCACGGACGGACATCGATCCGGAATGGAACGGCGAAAGGCGGGATTCGAAGATTCTGCCTCCCGCCCTGAAAAATTCCCGGAGGATCTCCGTCTCCTCCGGAAATTCGCAGATGCCGTCATCTCCGATAGTATAGGCCGAGGGTGGATAAGAGAACGCCTCATCGGGCGATGCCTGGATCCGCTCCCTCAATCTTTCGATATCCACCTTGAGCCGGCGCAGCTGTTGGGCGACCGCGCCGGCATTGTTGGCGACGCAGACATGGAAAAAGGCTTCCTGGAGCGTCCTGCCTCTGGCAAACGTCCCGTGGGTTTGGACGACTGTGGCAGGATGCCCGGCCAGGCGGTCGGGGACGACCCGGGTCATTTCGGCCGAGCCGCTGGGAACGGCCACCCAGTCGACCGGCACGGCGGCTCCCAAAAGGTAATATCCCAGCGGATCCACGGGGCGAAACGGCGCCGGGAGGTTGGGCTTGGCCGCGTCGTCCAGGGTGACGAGGGTCAGTTCCTTGGTGTGGGCATGAATCGAGGCGCCGACTCCCTCCAAGGCGAGAATGCGGACGTGAATGTCGGATTCCGAAGACGCCTTGTAGTAGCCGAAGTCGGTCTCGTTGGGTGAGAGAAAACATATGTCGCCGGGATAAAGGTCCCCCTTCTGTGATCCCGTCGCGGTGATGACGATCCAGTCGTTGCCCGCCTCGTCCCGATACCGCATGGCCATGTTGCCGCTGTGGCTGTCCTGGATATCGTAAAGAAGAGAGGCGCGGCCGATGGACTGAAAGAGCCTCAAAACGTTTTCGCTGGCTTTCCAGGTCTTCTTTCTCATGGCGATCTCCGCGGCCGGACCCGCAGGGACTGAAGTTGTCCGGCCGTCGGGTTCCCTTCATTATCCCACCCGCGGGCGCGGTAATAATCGGCTCTCATCCTCGAGCTGGCCTCCACTGAGATCACCCTTTCCTCCCCCGCGACCGAAACCGGCTCACGACTGAACCTTTGAGGAAGGGTGTCGTCAGCGGAGGTCAAACCGGACTCCAGATTGAAAAGCCTTTCCACGGCGGCGACCCGGTTGGCGATCTCCTTCAGCCTGGCCGTCGAAAAATCCAGCCCGGTGATCCCACTCATCATCCTGGCCCAGGGTTCGTAGGAAAAGGCATAACCGGTGAACCGGCAGATTCCCAGGCTGTCCTGGATGATGCCAAGGTTGTGCATGTTGCGGATGCCGATGGGCGATTGGAGCAGGCTGAAACGGGGGATCTCCTTGGGGCCGCCGAAAAAAGCCAGGGACACGGCGTATCCTCCCTTGAGATGGCAGGCGCCGGTCGGCGACGTCATGTATCCCAGGGCCTGGGTGAATGAAGCCCTGGGCTCGTAGGCGGGAATCTCCTGCTTTTTGACGGTCATGGCATATTCCGGATGGCCGGACTCGTCAGCCAGCCGGAAGGACCCTTCGGCCAGCCGGTCGCCGATCCCTTGACGGAAGGCGATTCTGCGGGCGAGTTCGTCGAGAAGATCGCCCCGGCCGAAGCGGAGATCAAGCCCTTCCGTCTCCCCGGAGCCCAACACCCCCCGCTCGAAAAGCTCCATGGCACAGGCCAAAGTGCCCCCGAAGGAGATCGTGTCCATCCCCAGTTCGTTGCAAAGATAGTTGACGCGGGTAATCGCTTCGAGGTCATAAATATCGCAGTTCGGGCCGATCATGACCATGGTCTCGTATTCGGGGCCCTCTCCCTTTTGGTCGCCCACCCGGGTGTGTCTCTGGCAGGCCATCGGGCAGAGATGGCAGCCGGCCGCCCGCTCGAGCAGGGTCTTGGCCAATGTTTCTCCGGAGACTCTTTCCACGTCATCATCCCGGTGCAGATTGTCCTGAAAATTCCGGTGCGGCAGCATATTGATCAGATCGATGAGCGCGACCAGACCGGCCGTCCCCAGCTCGCGGAGAAGACGCTTGGTGGCCGGAGCCTGCTTGAGAAGATAGAAACTCTGGTCCAATCCCGACTGGTATTTTTCCTTGTCTTTGATCCCAACTTTCAAGTGGCCCGAAACCCGGATGGCCTTGAGGTTCTTGCTTCCCCAGACAGCGCCCGGTCCTCCCCGGCCATAAGCCCGGTTGAGATCATTCATGACAGCGGCGAAGCGGACTCTGTTCTCGCCGGCGGGACCGATGCAGAGGATACGGGTTCGCCGGCCGGCTTCTTCAGCCTGCAGGACCCGCGTCGTCTGGTGAACGTCTTTCCCCCAGACATGGCCGGCCGACAGGATCTCTGTTCTTTCCGGACGGACATCGAGGAGCACCGGAGAGGCGGCTTTCCCCCGGATGATCAGGGCGTCGTAGCCGGCGGACTTGAAAGCAGGAGCCCAGGTGCCGCCGCAGTTGGAGCTGCCGATTCCGCCGCTCAAAGCGGATTTAAAGACCATGTGACCCCGGCCTGCCGTAGGAGCATTAGTCCCGATCAGAGGAGACGCGACGATCACAAGGATATTGTCCGGGCTGAGGGCGTCGCTTCCCGGGTCGAGGCGATCATAGAGGAGCCGCGCTCCCAGGCCGCGGCCGCCGATGTAATCCTCGACGAGACCCAAATCCAGAGAAGTGACTTCGATCCGGCCGCTGCTGAGGTCGACCTCCAGAATCCGGCCGTGAATACCCCACGGAAGTCCGCTCAAGGACGCTTACGCTCCTTTAATTCCATCGGGAGCATAGCAAAACGGCCCGGCGATGACAAGAATGGAAAGGCTCGGGATATTTGGCTCAAAGTCACTTGCCCGCCGGTTTCGACAGCCTTTCCGGGAGGGTGAGGAGAGTGTTCTCAGCCGCGATGTCGAACACCTCGACCGGCCGGTTCCCCAAGAGACATCGAAGCTCGTCTATCAGGGATTCCCTCACAACCAAAAGGCAAGCGATCTCCGGCCGCGAGAGGGCGGCCGAGAGGGCCGGCCAAACGCCGCGGCCGGCGAGCTCCTGTGGTCCGACCTCGTCGACGATCAGCCTTTCTCCGGCCGGACAGCCGCGGATGATGTTCTCCGCAGCCTGCAAGCCCGCAGGAAGAAAAAAGTAGGGACCGACCTTCTGCCATCCGGGCCGCCCTTCCCGGCGAAGAAGAGGCACCGACCTGCCCGTTTTGAAATCAAAAAGGTCATAACCCCATGTCCGAGCCTGCTTTAAAACCGGAAGGCTGAGATATCCGCAAACGGGGATTTCCCGGGACCTGAAGACGGGAAGGAGGTTCTTCAAGAAAGTGGTTTTTCCCGCATGGACGGGACCCGTCAGGATGAGGATCATGTCTTCAGGGTAGACCAGGGCCCGCGGCAAGTCAAAACAAAGGAAAGGCCTTGCCTATTCTAGCGAACCACGACGCGCGATTCCCGCGTTGTAAAGCTGATCCCCTGGCCGGTCGTCGTGTTGGCGGACGCGCCGGTCACCATGATCTGGGTCTCCCCGGGGGCGGTCGCATCAAAGACCAAGACGGCCATGTTTCCCCCTCCCCTGACGCCCCGGGTCAGCTGCGGGCTGGAAAATCCCATCGTGCACCCCCCAGGGACGATATTCTTCAAGAACGGGACGTTGGCCCCGGCCATCCTGATCATTCCCCCCTCGATGATGTCCTTGAGTCTTACGACCTGGGGATCGAAGCTCAGGCTGACGGACATATTGCCGATTTCCTGCTGACTGCGAACGTTGACGCTGATCCGGAACTCCCTGCCCTGGGGGACCTCAAAATTGGCCGGGTCGAGAGACACCTCACTGGCGCCGAGGTCCTCCTGCGGCTCCTCTTCTTCTTCCGGACTCGGCATTATTCCGGATTCTTCGACCGCCCTCCTCTCCCGCATCATGACTTCATCGATCTGGGAACGGTCGCCCCGGCTGATGGATGAGATCCCTTCGAGTTCGATCCAGAGAGGCTTATCGTCTTCGGCCGTCCTGGGCAAAGCACGGATGATGTAGGGCGTCACCGTCAGGACGAGGTCGGATTGATCGATTTCCTTGTCCGTCGCCCCGAACAGGTTGCCGATGATCGGGATACTGGCCAATCCCAAGACGCCGCGCAAGGTTTTTCTCTCTTCGTCGCGCAGCAGGCCGGCCAGAAGGTTGGTCTCTCCGTCTTTGAGCCGGATGACATTCTTGATCTCGCGGGTCGAAATGATCGGTATGCCGGCGAACCCGGAGCCGGCGATATTGGTGATTTTAACCTCGATTTCCAGGGAGATCTCCTTCTCCAGGTGGATTTTCGGCTTGATCGTGATTTCCAGGCCGACATCCTGGTAGGCAAAGGAGGTGATCGGCTGCTGGCTGACGCCGCCGGCGGCGATCGGGGTGAAGGTCGTCTGGGGGATGGGCACCTTCTGCCCGACGATGGTTTTCATCTCCTCGTCGCCCACGCCCCGCAGACGCGGCTGGGCCAAAACCCTCGTGTCGGAGTCCGTCTGAAGGAAGTTGATCAAGGCACTCGGCAAGGAGACTTGATAGCTGGAACTGGCGCCGAGTTTGAGATCTCCCAGATTGTACCAGCCCGCATCTTCAGAGGCCCCCGGACCCGCATAGCGCAGGCCGATAGCGGCGCTTTCCAGGTCGACCCCGATCTCCCGCAGCTTTTGCCGCGAGACCTCCATGATCTCGAGGTCGACGATGATCTCACCCCTCGGTTTGTCCCAGCGGCGGAGGAGCTGGGCGGCCAGCATGAGGTTGGCCGGAGTATCCCGGATTGTCACCGTATTGAGCGTTTTGTCGACGAAAATATTGGGGGCCCTGATCTGCGACCGGAGCATTTGTTGCAGGGCGGCGAAAATGTCCTGGGCGTTGATGTTGGACAGGTAAAACACCTTGATGGCGTGTTGCTCGTACTGGATGCGCTTGACCGGTTGGTCGGGTACGATGATGAGCGTTTTCTCATCGATCACCCGGTAGAAGTTCTTGCTGGCCAGGCACAGATAGGCGACGGCTTCTTCAAACTGCTTCCCGGCGATATCAATCGTCAACGTGAGGTCTTTGAACAGTTCGTCAAAGATGATGTTCACCTCGGCGTGTTTCCCCAACGCCTGGAAGATCGAGCGCAGGCCCGCCTCGGTGAATTTGAGCTCGATCTTGTCCGGGGGGGCCTTCAGCTTGACCGGGTACTCGATGATCTCTTCTTTGGGCTCCTCCACGGGCAGAGCTTCCTGGGTGAGCCGACGCATCTCCTCAAGAATGGACCTATTCAACGGGTCATAGGACAGGGCTTTTTCATAATCCTTGAGAGCCTCATCGTTTTCCCCCAGAGCCACCAGGTTCCGGGCGGACCTCAGATAGGACATGCTGGCCGATAGCCGCACACGGAGCAGAGACATCTTGTAGGAGTATTCGCTCGGCTTCTCCGCGATGGCCTTTTCATAGTACTCGATCGCCTTGTCCCAATCCTTGTTGATCTCGGCCTCGTTGCCGATCTTCAAATACTGCGGGCCATAGCCCATGCAGCTCCATAGCGAGAGGGACAGGATGATGAGAATCCAAGCCTTCTTCCTCATGCTCATTCTCCTTCTAGAGAAAACAGCCTCGTGGAGCTGTCCGGCAGGACGACCTCGACCTGCTCACGGGTGATTTTGCCGATGCGCATCCCTTCACCCACCACTTCGCCTTCGACAACGGCCACGGCCTGGCCTTCAAAAACGACCAGGGCGATCATCCGTCGCGATGATTCGATGAATCCGATATATCGGAGGTTGACTGTCCAGAGCGGAGGAGCGGCAATGAGTTCCGCCGCCGGAACGGGTGTCTCCACATCGTGATCGTCCGGCGCCCACTGCTGACTTTGCTGAACGGCCATATCCTCGGGACGGCTCAGCTTCGCGCCGGGAGCGAAGATGTTCCTCCGCGGAGGAATCATCTCCTCCTGAGGCCGCTCGAGAAGGTCCATGCGGAGCAGTTTGTTAATTCCCTCAAGAAGCGATGGCGTGTCCGGCGGACGAGTCTGGGTCTGGGCCATTGAGGAACCGACGGCCAGCGCGAGAGCGGCCAATACAGCCAGAGGTTTAAGCATGCGCATAATAACCCGCCAGCATAATTCTCAATTCGAGAACGGTTCCTCCCTCGCTGATTTTCAGGAAGTCAATCTTCTCCAGCAATAAGAACTTGGGGTACCGTTCGATCATCTGCAGGAACCTTTTCAGGACCGGATAAGATCCGGTGAAGTTGAAGGTGACGCTGATCTTCCCGATCCTTTCTTTCTCCAGGTTGGCATAATTGTACTTTAGGGATAACGTATTGATCCCCGCGTCCGAGAAGATTTTCCGGAGGTCGAGCCGGAGCTCGTTGATCTCTTGTCCTTCACGGTAGAAAAATTTTTCCTTGAGGAACTGGATATCCTTTAGGGTCTGTTCCCATTGCTCCCAGTTGGCCGTGCTTTGCGCCTGTTTGGCGGCGGCCGCGACAGCGGCACTCTTTCTGTTTTTGAGCTGATCGGCGAGGAGATGATAGCTGCGGCGCTGGCCCAGGGAAAAGAACAGGAAAAAGAGCAGAGCGATGAGAAAAAGCAGGCCCAGCAGCTTCAGCCGTGTTCTTTCTTTCTCGCCCAGCGTCCTAAACAGTTCTTTCATAGGTCACCGAGATATCCGAGACGAGCTGCCCCTGATCGTTTCTTTCTTCGGTCTCCACCCTTGGCCGGCTGAAATTCAGATCCTGAAGCTTGTTGATCAGGGCCAGGAGCTCATCCAGATTCCGGGATACAACCCGGATGCGAAATTGAATTCGGGTGCTGTCGACCTGCGGTATCGATAAAGAAAGGATATAGCTCGATTCAGGCAGACATTCCTCCAGCTTGGAGAGGAAATCCGTCCAAGACAAGCTTTTCTTCAGGATGATCCCGTTGATGGTATCGATAATGTCCTGGTCCTTGTCGACCGCTTCTTTGACCCGGTTCGCCAGGCGTTTCTGCTCGGTCTCAGCCTTTCTCAGGGCTGCTTCGACTTCTTGCAGAACGGTCCTGGCCGCGCTTTTTTTAAGGCTGAACTGTAAAAAGATGATGACCGCCACAAAACTTGTCACCAGGAATGCCAGCCCCAATCCACCCCCTAAAAAAAAGAACAGCCGGCGGTTGCGGAGCGGTCGCGTCGCCAGGTTCACATTCAATGGGCGCATTCTGCTCCACTCTTTCATCTTCAACTGAAGCCTTTTCTTCACCCCGGGATTTGACCGACAAGAGGAGCCAAGAAATCGCTGACTTCCTGGGCGAGGCCGAAAGAGCGCGGGACCTGGACCGGCTGGACATCAAAGGGGAGAGCTGTCCTCAGCGCTTCCAGGATATTCCCCCGGCTCTTTTTCAATCCGGAGCGGAACCAGAGAGATCGAACCTGTCGCTTCTCCCGATCCTCGATGAAATGGGCTGTGTTCTCGATCTCTTTGACGATGGTTTCGACCCTGAAGGAAGAATCGCGGATATCTCCCTGCTCCAAGGCAAACATTTTCATCCGGTAAAGGGCCGGCTCCGCCCGGGTGACGGCCGCCAGCGCCAGTGAGTCGTCTTCAATATTGACCGCCAGCAGATCGCTTTCTTTCTCCCAGTTGAGCAGGTTGAGAAGGCTGAGCGTCGGGACGGTGAGGACGCCGACTTCCAGGCCCAACCCGGCCAACAGGTTTTCATACTCTTTGACGACGAGAGTCCGGGCCAAAGCCGCCATGACTTTGAGCGAAGCCGAGGAAGTCCTCAATTCGTAGGACAGACGGACGTCTTCGGGCAAGACGGGCATCTGCTTCTTCGCCCGCCAGAGGATGATTTTCTCCCGTTCACTCTCGGAAGCGGGGAGAGAGTCGAACGCCAGGATGAAAATCTTGAGGCAGGCCTCCGGGACCAGACACGCGACCTTCTTTCCGGAGAGCTGGAACTCCTTCAGACCCTTTTTCAGGATTCCCGTCAGGGCGGCCATATCGCTGATATTCGGGCGGTCGAAATGCGGCCCGATCAGTCCCGCGGGAAGGTCGAGGACGAAATGGCGTTTGACCTGTTTTTCTTTCACGTCCACCTGAATCGCGCTGATATAGGTGGAGGACAGCTGGATGACGGCCGACGGACAGAGAGGGGTCGTGAAATATTCCTTGAGACTCCCGAGGTGAAACGTCATTGGCTCATTCGACAAAGGTCACTTTGTTGAGCTCTTTCAAGCTCGTCGTCCCTTTGAAGACTTTTTCCAGCCCGACTTCTCTCAAGAAGACGATCCCCTCCTCCTTGGCCTGCTTCCTGACTTCCGAAAGCGGCTTCCTCCCCAGGATCATCTCCCGGATGGCATCGGACAATTCGAGCAGTTCGGCGATGGCCGTCCGCCCCTGGTACCCCGTTTGGCCGCATTCCGGACATCCCCGGGCTTCGTAGAAAGTCCTGTCCCGGCACTCGTCCGGCTGGAGCCCGGACTCAAGGAGCTGCTCCGGACTGTAGCGGACCGCCTCTTTGCAGCGCGGACACAGAACCCTGACCAGGCGCTGTGCCAGGATACAGTTCAGGGCGGAAATGAAGCTGTAAGGGTCGACTTGCATATGAAGGAAACGGCCGATGACGTCGAAGACGTTGTTGGCATGGACGGTGGTAAAGACGAGATGGCCGGTCAAGGCGGATTGGATGGCGATCTGGGCGGTTTCCGGATCCCGGATCTCTCCGACCATGATTTTGTCGGGGTCGTGTCTCAGGATCGAGCGCAGCCCGCGGGCGAAGGTGAGCCCCTTTTTCTCGTTGACCGGGATCTGAGTGATGCCGTCGATCTGGTACTCGACGGGGTCCTCGATGGTGATGATCTTATCTTCCGGCGCCTTGATCTCGGTCAGGGCGGCGTAAAGGGTGGTCGTCTTTCCGCTCCCTGTCGGCCCGGTGACCAGGATCATGCCATAGGGCTGGGTGATGTAACGGCGGAACTTCCGCAGCAGGACGTCGGAGAAGCCGAGCAGGTCCAGCCTCAACTCCGTGATGGCCTGGGTGATCATCTCCTTGTCCAGGATTCGAATGACCGCGTCCTCTCCATAGATGCTGGGCATGATGGAGACGCGGAAATCTATGGTTTTGTCCCTGATCTTGAGCCGGAAGCGACCGTCCTGGGGCACGCGGCGCTCGGCGATGTCCAGGTCGGACATGACCTTGATGCGGGAGATGATCGGCGACTGGAACTTCTTGTTGATCGGCTCCATGGCCTCACTGAGGACGCCGTCGATGCGGTACTTGATCCGGACTCCGTCGTCGCGCGATTCGACATGGACATCACTTCCCCGCTTCTGGACGGCGGTGAAGATGATCGTGTTCACCAGCTTGATGATCGACCCGTCCTGGTCGGCCAGCTTTTCGAGGGAGATGACTTCTTCCTCTTCGCCGCTCTCCTTCTCCACGACCTGGACAATGAATCCTTCGGTTGCGTCCTTTAGGACCTTGAGCGCCGTCTCGCTCTTCCGCAGGGCCTCCTGGATAGACCGCTTGGAGGCGGCGTGCACCTGGACCTTTTTCCCGAGGAAAGACTCGATGGCATCGATCGTCCCGATATCCGAGGGGTCGGAAATGGCGATCTTGACGATATTGTCCGCAACCTCGAGGGGGATGAAATTGGCCCGGTAAAGAAAATCAGGCGGAAACGACTGTACGAGATCCCGTTTGACCGCATAGTGAGAGAGGTCGATATAGGGAACCCGATAGCGCTCGGCCATCTTGCGGGTTTCGGTCTCTTCCGAAAGGAGGGTTTTTTTGGCTTCTTCTTTGCTCATCGTTATCTCTGAATCTGAATGATGTTGAAAATGGGCAGATAAACGGCCAGCAACATCAGGGCGACGATCATTCCCATAGCGATGATGATGACCGGTTCGATCAAGGAGACGAAGGTGTCGATCCTAGCCTGGATCCTTTGATCGTAGACCTCCGCCACTTCCCCTAACATGCCGTGCAGGTTGGCGGAATTCTCGCCGATGCGGATCATGTCGGTCGCCAGGGGAGTGAAGAAGCCCGTCTTTCCTAGGGAGTCGGAAAGGGTCTCCCCATTCCGGATATTTTCCTGGAGATGACGGGTCTGTTTCATCAAGAATTTATTGGGAATCGCCTGACAGGCGATGGGAAGACCGGGGAGCAGAGTGATCCCCGCTTCGAGCAGAAGACTGAGGGTGCGGCTGAACAGTGAAATCGCCGTCTCCACCCAGATGCGCTTCGCGTAAGGTATTTTGAGTTTGCTTCTTTCCAGAAACATGAGGATCTTCTCGTTTTTCTTGAGCCGCGGAAGGAACAAGACCAGGATGACCAGGATAGCCAGCAGGAAGGGTGTGAGTTGGCGAAGACTTCCGGCGGCGGCGATCAGAAGCCGCGTGACCCTGGGGAGCTGAGCTCCAAAGTCGGAGTAGAATCCTGCGAACCGAGGCAGGATAAAGTTCACCAGGATGGCCATGAGGGCCAGAGCGAAGACGACGAGAAGCGTTGGATAAAGCAGGGCGGCACGGATTCTCGATCGGGTTTGGGCGATGACCTTGGCGTAATCCAGGTACCGCCCGATTGTCCCGGGCAGGTTGCCGCTTTGCTCTCCGGCCAGGAGGGCGGCGGTATAAACCTTGCCGAATTCCTTCTCGTGAGAGGCGAAGGATTCGGAAAGGGCCTTGCCGCTCCGCACATCAACCTCCACCTGCTGCAGCCGTTCCTTGAGGTGCATGTTTTTGGTCCGGCCGGTGATGAGCTCCAGACCCTTAAGGATGGGATATCCGGCCCGGAGGAGCGCCACGAGCTCCTGGTTGAACATGATGAAGTCCTTGTCCTTGATGCGTCTTTCGAAAGGCAAAGCGGGTCCGGAGGTTTTTTTCCAGTCTTTCCGGATGGAAAGGATGCAGAATCCTTCCGCCTCAAAGTGTCTCCGGCATTCCTGGACCGAAGAAGCGAGAAATGACTGGGAGAGGGGGTGGCCATCATCCGCAGCCAGCCGACAAAGGAAGTATGGCATCTCTCTAATCAAACCATATCTGCGGTGTTCCAAAAGGCATGCTCATCTTAGGTTATCCCATTTTTTTTGTCAATGAAGCTCCAGGGGGAAAGCCCACTCTGGAAGAAGGCTTTCCCCCCTACTTTAGTCTGACCTGACCTTCACAAAGTTGACAAAAACTGACGAAAGTTCTATTTTTGAACCGATGGTCAAGAGATTTCTTGTGGCCATGGGAGTTATTGTCCTCACCCTGTCCTTGGGCTCGTCCATCCTCCAGCAAGCCAATCCTCCTTCTGATCCTCCCCTCTCTCCCCAGGAATATCCGGCTGAGAAGGCAAAATATGACTATATGAGCTCCTTCTTCTCGAGAAACACCAAACCTCTCGGTCTGAAAGAGGACCTTGCCGTGAAACAGCTGTTGAGGCAGCCGGCGACAATATGGGCCGTTCGGGCCGGCCGGAGCAATATTTTGAACTGATCCGCGCATGCTGGATGAGCCAGAAAATGATTCAATTTTTTGAATTCCCCGCCGATGAATAAAAGGATCCCGCTCGTCCTGGGATTGATCTGCGTGCTGCTTTTCCTTGGGGGGCTGAACATTTATCGCCAAATCGTCTGGCAGGAGCCGACGGACGGGGTCGTCTGGATGGAAAAGGACGGCCGCTTCGTCGCCGACCAGATCGCGGTCAACGGCCCGGCCTATCTGGCGGGCATCAAGAACGGAGACATCCTCTTCTCCATAAACGACCTGCCGGTTGAGACCGAAATCGACATCGTCAAGAGTCTTTGGATAGCCGGAGCAGCCGGTCAAAAGGTCAAATATCAAATCGGCCGTCCTGCAGAAATTCTTTCCCCGTCGTTTTTTCTGTCGCAGAAAGGGCCGAACCTGCTCTATTTTTACCTGACCTTGATCGGCCTCACCACCCTGGTCATCGCCGTGGTGATATTTTTCAGCTCACGCCGGACCTTCGCCATGCCCTACCTTTCCTTCTACCTGATCTGCCTGGTGCTCTATTCCTTGTACGTTTTCTCTCCGACCGGGGAGATGGACGGGTTCGACACACTCTTCTTCTGGTTGGATAAGGTCGCCCTGCTGGCCTTTCCCCCGCTTCTTCTGCATTTCTTCCTCATTTTCCCGCAGAGAAAAAAAGCCTTCAAGAAGAGGCCGTCTTCCCTCTTCTTCTTGTATCTCCCAGGCATCATCCTTCTCCTGGCCACGCTGGTGCTCCACTCTCCCCTGACAAGACGATGGGATGACGGCTTGGTTCTGTCCTTTCACAGCCCGCTGGAAAAGCTGGGGATGCTTCAATTCCTGCTCTTCGCCATCGCCGCGCTCCTGAGCATTGTCCAAAGCGTTCGCCATCCGGCCAACCTGCTGGTCCGTCGGCAACTCCGGTGGATCCTCTCCGGGTTGATGATCGGATTCCTCCCGTTTCTCATCTTTTATGCGATCCCTTTTTGCCTCGGCCGGAACCCCTCCCAGTTCGCCGAGTTGACCGTCCTTCCCCAGGCTTTTATCCCTCTGGCCTTCGCTTACTCGGTCTCTCGGTACAAGCTCATGGATTTCGAACTTCTCCTCAAGAAAGCCGCCACCCTGGTCTTCTCCTATTTCTTTTTGGCCTGTCTCTATCTCATCTTGAGCTCGCAGACCCAGGTTTTTTCCGAGAACAAAATCAACGTCATCGTCCTGGGTATTCTGGCGATGGTTCTGGGAGCGACCCTTTTCACTCCTCTGAAAAAGCTGATTTCCTCCCTGCTTGACCGCTTTCTCTATAAGCGGTCCTATAAGTACCGGAAAACGCTTCTCATCATCGGCAAGGAGATCAGCCGGGAAAGGAACCTGGAAAAACTGTCCCATTCGCTTCTCGAGTTGATCACCAACGCTCTTTCCCTGAAAAGTTTGGCCCTCTTTCTCCCTGAACCCAACGACGACTCTGAGTTCGCCATCGTCAGCGCCCGGGGAGAGTCCAAGGCCACGGCTCACACAATCACCTTCAGCCCGGATTTTGTCGCTCATCTCCGGGAAAAAGAATATATCGCCTTCGATTCGCCCGCCGAAAGGCGAGGTCTCGTCAAGGGTGGAGAGGAGCTCGCGGCGCTCGGGTTTTATCACTTTCTGCCGCTCAAAGTCGAGGACAAGCTGATCGGCTGTCTGGGGATGGGGAAGAAACTCGACAACACCTTTCTCAACCGCGAGGACTGGGACCTTTTAACGGCCATCTCCTCCCCCGTCGCCCTGGCTATCGAAAACGCCTCTCTCTACAAGCAGGCGAGCGTTCGCGCCCTCGAATTCGAGAGGCTCAAGGATTACAGCGAAAATATCATTGAAAGCCTGACCGTCGGAGTCGCCGTCCTCGATCAAAAAGGAGAAGTGATCGGCTGGAACCGCGTGCTCGAAGAGACGTTTGCCCAAGGCAAGAGGCAAGTGCTTGGCCGAAGATTCCAGGACATCCTCGGCCTCCAGAATTTCCTCGCTCTTTTTCCAAGCGACACCCAGCAGGACTTCCGGCTGTTGAGCGAGATCTCACTGGAACTGCCGGGGGGAGAGAAGAGGATTTTCGATATCGCGAAGACGCCTCTTTTCGACAACCGGATGGTCCCCTACGGGACGATCGTCGTCTTCGAGGACATCACCGAGAAGATCCGCCTTCAACAGCAGCTTGTCACCTCGGAGAAACTGGCTTCGATTGGACTCCTTTCGGCGGGTGTCGCTCATGAGATCAACACTCCGCTGACCGGCATCTCCAGCTACGTCCAAATGCTCCAGAAGAAACTCACCGATTCCCATTACGCCCAGATCTTGGAGAAGATCGAGGCCCAGACCGAGCGAGTTACCCGGATCATCAAGAACCTCCTCAATTTCGCCCACAATCCGGCGGAGTCGGCCTTCCACAAGGTCTCCGTCGCGGACAGCCTGAAAGAGATCATTTCCCTGATCGAGTACAAGCTCAAAGCGATGAACATCCAATTGGAAATGGAGCTGGCTCCCGTGAAACGCATCTGGGGCCAGGGAGAGCGGCTGCAGCAGGTCTTCATCAACATTATCCTTAACGCCATCGACGCCATGCCCAAGGGAGGCATCCTCCGTATCCAGGCGGCCCAGGAAGGACGGAATGTGATCGTCAAGATCGCCGACACGGGAACGGGAATCCGGCCGCAGCATCTGCCCCATATTTTCGACCCCTTCTTCACCACCAAAGGGATCGGCAAGGGCACGGGTCTGGGCCTGTCGATCTCCTATGCCATCATCAAAGAGCACGAGGGGCATGTCGCCGTCGAAAGTGAGATCGACAGAGGGACTTGCTTCACCATCTTCATCCCCGCCGACCTTGACCTGAACAAAATGGGGCAGAAAAGCTCCTTTGTCCGGAACTGACCATGGCTGAAAGAAAAGCAACCATCCACGTCGTCGACGACGAACCGATCATCCATGAGGTCCTGAGCCAGCTTTTGACCGCCGAGGGGTTTGAAGTGGAGCTATCCTCATCCGGGGAAGAGGCCTTGGACAAGTCCTCCTCCCAGGCTTATGACGTGACCCTGCTCGACTTGTTGATGCCCGGGCTGGGCGGCATCGAGGTGCTCAAGAATATCAAGAAGATCGATCCCCAGGCGGTGATTATCATCATCACGGCCTATGCCTCGGTCGAAACGGCCATCGCCGCCATGAAGATGGGGGCCTATGATTACATCCAAAAACCCTTTAAGCACGAGGAGTTGATCCTGACCATTGAGAGGGCCCTGGAACACCGGAACCTGCAGGTCGAGAATCTGCGTCTCAAGGAAGAACTCGCCCGCAAGTTCAGCTTCGAGAGCATCGTCGGCGGGAGTCAACCGATGCAGCGGATCTTCGAGCTGATCAAGGCCACCGCGCCGACGCGCTCGACCATTCTAATCCAGGGCGAGAGCGGAACGGGAAAGGAGCTGGTCGCCCGGGCGATTCATCAAAACAGCGACCGCCGCCATTATCCGTTCGTCGTCGTCAATAGCGGGACGCTCCCTTCCGACCTCCTGGAGAGCCACCTTTTCGGCCATGTCAAAGGAGCCTTCACCGGCGCCGTAAGCCAGAAAGAGGGACTTTTTGAGGCGGCCGATCGGGGGAGCATTTTTTTCGACGAGATCTCGACCGTGAGCTTCGAGACCCAGGCCAAGCTGCTCCGGGTGATGCAGGACAAGGAATTCATGCGGCTCGGCGGGACCAAAACTATCAAAGTGGATACGCGGATCATCGCCGCCACAAACACAGACCTGGAAGAACTCATCGCCCACAAGGCTTTTCGCCAGGACCTGTTCTACCGGCTCAACGTCATCAAGATCGAACTTCCGCCGCTCCGGGAGAGGAAGGAGGACATTTCTCTTCTGGTGAAGCATTTCATCGAAATTTCCAGCCGCGAGAACAATAAGTCGATCGACGGCATCACCGACGATGTCATGGAGATACTGGAGAATTACGATTGGCCGGGCAACGTTCGCGAACTCGAAAACCTGATTGAGCGGGCGGTCGTTCTGACAAAAACCAGGCTCATCACCCGCAGCACGCTCCCTCCTCATTTTCTCGCCCGCAGAACTCCGAGCGAGGAGATCGCGGACGAAGCGAACGGGGTCCGAACTTTCAGGGAGCAGAACCAGGACTTCCAGAGAAGGGTCATCCTGAGTGCCCTCCGGCGGGCCCGCGGAGTTCAGAAGCTGGCGGCCCGTTCGTTGGGATTGAAGCCGACGACACTGAACGAGATGATGAAGAGGCTGAAGATCGACGCAGACAGCCTGTCCTGAGCGGTCCTCCTCAGGAGACGCGAAATCTTCCCGGGACGGCTTTGTCGGGATTGACCACGATCTGATGGGCGCGTCCCCGCACGGGGAGCTTGAACTCCTGGTTTTTCCTGTCAATGATCAGCTTCTCGCGACGGATCGTCCCGCCCTCTTCCTCCCAGGCGATCCAGAGCGGAAAAACAAAAGCATCGAGGAGCTGGTTCACCTCAATCCGCAGGAAATGACCGGTCTCGTTTCTCGTCAGCGAAAGATTCACCTTGGTTTCGGGGAGGACGTGGGAATCGAACCAGCGCCGGAAGAATTCGCCCAGATCCAATCCGGAGACCTTCTCCATCATATTGCGGAACTGGCCTGTCGACGCCGCAGAGTATCTGTGCGCCATGAAAAATTCTCGCAATCCGGCGAACAGGATTTCGTCGCCCACGAGATCGCGGAGCATGTTCAGGACGAGGACCGTCTTATCGTAAATGATCGCCTGGTAAGCTTCAAAATCAGTGTAGCTGAGTCGGGAGCCCAGAGTGATCGGTCCCCACTTCGTCTTCTTTTCTGTCCAGCGGGAAAACTTCCTCAGAATGTCCGCCAGGGCACTGTCTCCATATTTCTCTTGGATATAAAGGACGGCGGCATATTGGGACAGCCCCTCGCTCAACCACTGGTCGCGATACCTGGCCGGAGTAACTCCTTGTCCCCACCATTGATGGGCGATCTCGTGAGCGATGAAATATTCCTTCCATTTCACGGTCAGGTCGACCGGGCTGCTCGGATTGCCGATCAGGCGGCCGCGGACGCCGATGTCCAACCGCGAGACCCGGGGGAATTCGTTCAGGACAATGAAAGAAGCCGGGGAGTGACCTCCGGCCGTCATCCAGAGCCTCTGGACGATGCGCAAGTTCTCAAAGGGGAAAGAACCGAACCGTGATTCGTAGTATTCCAGGATCCGGCCGGCCTCTTCCAGGAAATCTCTCTTGGGCGAACTCACCTGGGGCTCCGCGTAGGAAGAGAGCGACGGTTCCCCCGCCCTCTCCCGAGTCAGGATCAGCTTCCCGACGATGAAGGAGAGATATTTCAGCGGGCGCTTGGTCTCAAAAACCGAGAAGGAACTCCCGATCTTGTCGATCTCCGTCACCCTTTGGATGCCGTTCAGCATACCGTGTTCGAGGAGTCGCCCATTGGCGATCGAAGAATAGCTCCCGGGAACAATGATCTTAAGCCTGGCGGTGAAGTAGTCTTCGATGAGAGGTGCGGGATACCACAGGGCCGACTGGCTGAACAGATAGGTGTCATAACGAAAAGGTACCGGACGGACCTCTTTCGCCTGAAAGGCCGCGACAGTATCCGCCACCTGGGTTGGCGGCTCCAGCCGACCCCGGTAAAAGACTTCGAGGGTCGCCTGGGTGTTCAGGGCGATCGGCTCCAGGAAATAGGCATAGAAAACACCCCCGGCGGGGTCCTGGGTGAAGAACAATTCCCGCCGCTTCGCGTCATAAATTCGGAGGATTTCCAGATCCGGGTGCAGCTTGAATTTAACGGCGTCGAGCCGGCTCACCTGGCTATTGAGGTGGATCCTGGCCTTGGCGGATAGAAAATGGTTTTGCGGTTCAAAATCCACTTCGATATCGAAATGCCGGATGTCGTACTTCTGGCCGAAACTGATGACCAGGCGGCTTCCTTCCTCGTCCGCGCCGGGCGAATAGAGAGAGATGAACCGTTGCCTGGCGTATTCGTAAAGGCTGACTTCCTCCTCGGCGAAAGAGGAATAGACATAGCCCAAGTCGCCGCTTTTTCTGCCCTGAAAATAGATCGCCGCATCTTCTCCTTGAGGCAGAAAAGACAGGGGCTCCTGACTGAGCGAGGTCTGAAAAGTGAAATGGCGGGCGCCGTATTTTTTGAATAAAGAGGCCGCCCGGCTTTTCTTGTCTTCACCGACCTCGGAGGAGCGGACCTCGACACGGCCATCGATTTTGACGTTCTGATCGAAGAAAACGGAGGAGAAATGAAGGAAAGCATGATCGATTCGATCCTCCAACACCTTTTTTTTAAAAAGAAGCTCAAGCTGGTGCCTTTCGCCGGCATTCGATGGAGAGAAGTTCAGGCGTCCGTCGCCGAGAACCAGAAGCGCCGTTTCCAGCTGTGGAATGTTATCATAGAAAACGAGGGCATTGCGGAAGGTCAGTTTGATGTCGGCGTGGTTGATCTCGACCCGGGAGGCTTTCTCGATCCGCTCGGCAGGCAATCGGATCTTGTAGAACTGGCTGATACTTCCTCGGATACTCTTTTCCCTGATCAACCAGCGGCCATCCACGTTCTCCAAAAGCAACTGCCAAGTCTCGATCAGGACGGTGGACGCGTTCTGAAAAACAGCCTGCAAATAAAGGTTCGGTTCGGCCTGGTCAAAGGTCCCTTTATTGGCCCAGATCAAGGTGGCTGATTCCATGCCCAGGGAATCGAAGTACCGGGAAAGATCCTCCCTCTGTGCCTTCCTCAACTCCGGCGCGTAGACATCCAGGTAGGCGTCATAACGCCGCGCCGTGAGGTTGTTTTGAAGATCAAGGATAAAATCGGGGATGCCCTGGCCTGCCGAGGCCGCGGCGGGAACCAGCAGCAGGAGGAAAAGCGGGAAAAAACGAAGACACAATTTGAATGCCGGCACATGAATATTATACCAGGAACTCCCGGCGTGGAAGAACCCGCTGCGTTTGAAATTCCCTCGCTGCCTCTTCATCCCTGCCACCGCCGCCAAAGGAGCGGGATTTGTGCCAACTGCCCGGGCCGGAGACGGTTCTTCATCCTGCCGGCAAGAGTCTTTTTTTGTAAAACTCAGGGTCGCGCTGTAAAATATATTTACACCCGCCCAAAAAAATATTGTCTGCGGCCTATTTGGACGCGCTTTTTTTAAATCGCTCCTCCCAGGTGATGAAGCTGTGATAGTAGATCAAGTCGCCCTCGTCGAGCCCGCGCGTGATCTCGGTGATATGCGAGGTCGAGGAACCGAAGGCTTCCACCGCGAAAACGACGGCCTTTTCCGTATCGACATGCTGGCCGCAGGTGTAGATATCCAGGGCGACATAACCGTACTCGGGCCAGGTGTGCGTCGAGATGTGGGATTCAGAGATAACGACGACGCCGGAGACACCCTGCGGGGGAAACCGACTGAACGAGATCGCCCAGACTTGGGCTCCCGCGACCTCAGCCGCTTTGACCAGGATCTGCTGGACCTTTTCGACGCTGCCGATGATTTTGGGATCACAGCCCGAGGCTTCCACGATGTAATGGCGGCCGATGGTTTCGTGAATCTGCTGGGTCATTTCTCTCTCCTTCGTCCAATCAGGTTTTACGTTAGGCCAATATCTTGCTTCTGTCAAGGAAGGGACGAAAATCATCTTTAGAGAATCACCCGCTTTTCGTCTTTGACGACATTCAAGACGAGGTGGGTGACCGTCCGGTCGATGAACGGCAAGGACAGAATGCCCTTGATGAAATCATTGAGGTCGTCGCGTCCTCTGAAATAGCCGATGACGAGGGAGTCCCATTCGCCGGTGATATCGTAAACGGCCGCCACCCGGCGGTCGGAAGAAATTCTCTCCTGGGTCTCCAGGAGTTTCCCTTTGGAAATTCGCAGGGCAATGATGGCCACGAGGTCGATGCCAAAATAGCCGGGGTCGACGACCGGAACATAGCCCCTGATGGCGCCGCCCGCTTCGAGCTTCCTCACCGTGTTGATAACGGCCGTTGCCGAAGTCCCGACCTCCTTAGCGATCTCCCGGTAGCTCTTGCGGGCGTTCTGGTTCAGCGCCCGGACGATTTTAGTGGCGAGGTCATCGATCATCTGTAACTCCCGATTGTCTAATTTTTTGAATAATTATATATCATATAAAAAGATTATTCGAATATTTATTGACATTCATCTAATTTTCTGCTAGAAAGTTGCCATTATGTTAACATACCTTGAAACGCATTGCCGGCTCCCTTTTCATCATAGGGAAACAGCCGCCAATCGTCAATCCTTAATAAAAAACATCCCCAATGGAGGTGAACATGGCTGACTCCGGCAACGGCGGGCACACGCCCTTTGGGTTCAAGACGCAAAAAGAGGTCCTCGACTTCGTCCTGAACCCGGCCAACAAGATCGAGTTCATCCGGCTTCATTTTCCCGACATCCTGGGGAGACCGATGGATTTCTCCATCCCCAGCGAGGAGCTGGAAAAAGCTTTCCGGGAAGGGAAGGGCTTCGACGGCTCCTCGGTCCAGGGATTCGTCCGCATCGAGGAAAGCGATCTGGTCATTAAGCCCGAGGCCCGGACCTTCCGCGTCCTGCCCTGGGAGTACAAGGGCTTTGCGGAGTCCGTGATCTGGCGGGAAGCCATCATGTTCGGCGACATCATGACACCCGAAGGCGAGCATTACGAGGGAGACACGCGCTACATCCTCAAGAGAGTGTTAGCGCGGGCGCAGAAGGAATTCGGCTTTGACGACTTCAAAGTCGGACCGGAGCTCGAATTCTTCCTTTTCCCGGGCGACCGGGACGTCTCGTTCACCGACCACGGCGGCTATTTCTTCAGCGGCAGGTACGGCGGCATCCGGAAGGAAATCCAGCTCCTGCTCAAGAGGATGGGAATCGATTGCGAATATGATCATCACGAGGTGGCCCACGGCCAGCACGAGATCGACCTGAAGTACGCGAGCGCGCTGGAGATGGCCGATATCGGCATGCTCTTCCGCTACATGGTCAAGAAGGTCGCCCGGATGCACGGCCTCTACGCCACGTTCATGCCCAAGCCCGTCAACGGCCAGAACGGCAGCGGCATGCATGTCCACCAGTCGCTCTGGAAGGGCGGCAAGAACGCCTTCTTCTCGGCCAACCAATCCTATCACCTCTCCGACCTGGCCTATCATTACATGTCCGGACTGATGGGCCACGCCAGGGAGATATCGGCCGTCTTCAGCCAGTGGATCAACTCTTACAAGCGCCTGATCGAAGGCTATGAGGCGCCCGTTTATATCGCCTGGGGGCAGAGAAACAGGTCCGCCTACATCCGCGTTCCCGAGTACCAGCCCGGCAAGGAAACGGCCACGCGGATCGAGCTGCGCTCCCCTGATCCGTCCTGCAATATATATCTGGCCTTCGCGGCCATGCTCACGGCCGGACTCACCGGCATCCGGGGAGGATATCCCCTTCCCGGCCCGGTCGAAGAAAACATCTACGAGATGTCGAACGCCAAGCAGAAGAAGTTCGAGATCCGAACCCTCCCGAGAGACCTGGAAGAGGCGGTCCGGCTCATGGAAAAGAGCACGCTGCTCCGGGAGGCCCTGGGCGAACACGTGCACTCCACATTCATCGCCAACAAGCGCGCCGAGATCGAGGAATACAGCGCCCACGTCTCCGGAGAATTCGAAAAGCAGGTCAGCGACTACGAAATCAAGAAATACCTCCCCTTCCTGTAATCGTCCGTCTTCAACCGCCCGCCGCCTCTCTTTATAAATGGAATCGGATGTGCTATAAATACGTCTGATTCAAGATGAATATCATCAGTATCATCATCAGCCTCTTCGTCCTGCTCTTCGCCATCACCATCCACGAAGCGGCGCACGGTTGGATGGCCTCGAAGTTCGGGGACGACACCGCCCGGAGCATGGGCCGGGTGACGCTGAACCCTGCGGCCCATATCGACCCCATCGGGACCGTGCTTCTTCCTCTTCTTCTGGTCATCATGGGCGCCCCGGTCTTCGGCTGGGCCAAGCCTGTTCCCGTCAATCCGTTCAACCTGAGGAATCCCCGGCGTGACAACCTCTGGATATCGGCCGCCGGACCGATGGCGAACATCCTGGCAGCCGTTATATCGCTGCTCGCCATCGTGCTGATCAAGGGGCTCAGCCCGGGCGCATCGACGTTTCTTTGGAACTTCCTTACGGGCCGGGGCGGCCCGACGGGCACTCTCCAGCCCCTGGGGGGTCTGGCCCTCATCTTTTTCTACGGCGCGCTGGTGAATTCTTACCTCGTTGTTTTCAATCTCATCCCCGTGCCTCCGCTCGACGGGAGCGGCATCCTGATGGGATTGCTATCTGAAGAGGCCGCTCAGAAATACGACCGGCTGCGGCCCTACGGCTTCCTGATCGTCCTCGGTCTGATCTATCTCGGAGTCCTTGGATTAATCATCCGGCCCATCCAGATCCTCATCTACACAATCGTTTTCATCTGACCATGAGCGACCATCAGAAAAAAACCGTGCTCAGCGGCATCCGGCCTACCGGACCCGCCCACCTGGGCAACTACGCCGGGGCCATGCGGAACTGGCTCCGGCTCCAGGACGAGTACAGCTGCTACTATTCGATCGTCACTTGGCACGCCCTCAGTTCGGAATACCAGACTTCCAGGGTCATCAAGGAATACACCTTCGAAATGGCGGTTGACCTGCTCAGTATCGGCCTGGACCCCGAGAGATGCGTTCTCTTCGTGCAGTCGGAGGTCAAGGAGCACGCCGAGCTCCACCTCCTCCTCTCGATGATCACACCCCTCCCCTGGGTGGAAAGGGTGCCGACATTCAAGGACATGCAAAAAGAACTGGCGGACAAGGATATCAATACCTACGGCTACCTCGGCTACCCCGTCCTCCAGACCGCCGACATCCTCATCTACCGGGCCGGGGTCGTGCCCGTGGGTGAAGACCAGGTCGCCCATCTCGAGCTGGCCCGGGAGATCTGCCGCCGCTTCAACCGCCTCTTCGGCGAGGTGTTCCCCGAGCCTCAACACATGCTCACCGAGACTCCCTGGCTGGCGGGGACGGACGGCCGGAAGATGAGCAAGTCCTTCGGCAACGCCATCTATCTCAAGGATTCCCCTGAAATCATCAAGGAGAAAATCGCGCCGATGGTCACCGACACCCGGCGGAAGCGGCGGTCGGATCCCGGAGAGCCGAACGATTGTCCGGTCTTCACCCTTCACCGCGCTTTTGTCGAAAAGGGGCGCCGCGATGAGTTGGCCGCGGAATGCCGGCGGGCCGGGATCGGCTGCCTGGAATGCAAAAACGTCGTCATCGACAGCCTCATCCGTATCCTCACTCCATACTGGGAGAAGCGGGCCCTCTATGAAAAGAATCCCGGCCGGGTCTGGGCAATCCTCGATGAGGGGAACGCCCGGGCTCGCCGGGCCGCCCAAAAAACCATGGAGGCCGTCCGGGACGCTGTCGGGTTCTGAAGGAGACAGACGCCTGCAGATCTCAATGGAGATAACGGAAAGCTACCAGGTCCGGCTGGAGGTCTTCGAGGGACCTCTCGACCTGCTGCTCTTCCTGATCCGCAAGAAGAAAATCGACATCCAGAACATCCCGATCGCCATCATCACCCGGGAATACCTGGATTACCTCAGCCGCAAGGAACAGATCAACCTGGACCGGGAAGCGGAGTTCGTGCTGATGGCGGCGCTTCTCATCCACATCAAGTCCCAGATGCTCCTGCCCCGCAAGGAGCCACTCCTCGAAGGCGAGGACCCGCGCCGCTTTCTAGTGAATCAACTCGTCGAGTTCCAGAAAATCAAAGCCGCCTGCACCCTCCTCAAAGAGCGGGAAGAAGAACAGCTCGCCCTCTGGACACGCGAGACCCTGCCCCTGCTCCCGGAAGCGGGGGAACCCGACCTGGTCGCGGTCTCGCTGTTCGACCTGGCCGAGACTTTCTTTCTCCTGATGAAGCGGAGAGAGAAGGAAAATTTCAGGGTCGTGCGGGGCAAAAGCTATTCGCTCGAGGAAAAAATGAACGATATCATCGCCGAATTGGAGAGAGAGAAAGTGCTCGATTTTTTGGAATACTTCGGCCGGCAGGAGACATTGGAGGGAGCCATCGTCTCCTTCTTCAGCCTGCTCGAGCTCATCAGGGCGCGACTCGTGATCGCGATCCAGGAACAGCTTTTTCAGACCATTAAAGTCTGGCTGCGCAAGGAATCCCCCGTGAGGCAATGACCATGGCACCGGGATTGAAAGAGATCATCGAAGCGCTGGTTTTCGTTTCTCTGGAGCCTCTGTCGCTCGAAAAGATCAAGGAGGCCTTGATCGACCATCCTCCTGATGACATCGAAAAAAACCTCCAGGAGCTCCTCCAAGACTATCAGGCTCCCGGGCGCGGCATCGCCATCATTCAGAGCGGAGGAGGTTATGTTTTCACCACCCGGCGGGAGTTCGACCCCTGGGTGAGGCGGTTTCTGAAGATCGACCGCAAGAGCAAGCTGACGCCGGCCTCCTTGGAGACCCTGTCCATCATTGCCTATCACCAACCGATCACGTTGTCTGAGATCTCGGCCCTTCGCAACGTCGACTCCTCCTACACCGTCAAGACCCTGCTCGAAAAGAGGTTGATCAAGATTACGGGACGGAAAAAAAGCCCCGGAAATCCGTTGATATACCGGACGACTGATCGTTTCCTGGCCACCTTCGGACTGAACAGCCTGGACGAGCTCCCGACCGAAGAGGAGATCGCCAGGATCCTCGGGGAGGACAAAACGGTTGAAGAGGAAAAGTCATCCTAAGCGGCCGGCGACGGCCGCATTCTGTTTGATTCTCCCGGCCCTCCTGGCGGCTGCGCCGGGCTGCCGGAAACCGCAGAAGGATACGCCGGAGTCAGCGGCCGAACGCCATGTGCCTTTCAACTACCTCGGACGGCGGGCCATGGTCGTGGCCGCCCATCCCCTGGCCGTCGAGGCCGGACTGAAGATGCTTCGCCGGGGCGGCAACGCGGTCGACGCGGCGATCGCCACCGCCTCAGCTCTGAACGCGGCCGAACCGTTTGCCTCGGGGATCGGTGGGGGCGGGTTCATGGTCATCCACCTGGCCCGGGAAAAGAAGACAACGGCGATCAACTTCCGGGAAAAGGCGCCGCTTCTCTCTTCGCCGCACATGTTCAGAGACAAGGGCGACAAAGAGAAGGATTGGCGGACCGCCAGCGGTCTGGCCGTGGCGGTCCCGGGGGCGCTGGCGGGCTGGGACCTGGCCCTGAGAAAATACGGGACGCGCCCGCTGGCCGAGGCCATGGCCGAGGCCATCGCCATCGCCGAGAAGGGGTTCACGATCAGCCCGACTTTCAGCGATATCAGCAAGGAAGAATACGAGCGCCTGATCAACAATCTGCCGGGGGAAAGCGCCTACCTGAATGACGGACTTCCTCGAGAGCCGGGCGAACACTTCCACAATGCCGACCTCGCCCGGACGCTGCAGCTGATCGCCGCCCGGGGAATAGCGGAATTTTACAGGGGAGAACTCGCCAGCAAGATCGTCGCCGCCGTCCGGGAAAAACAAGGAATCATGACTTTGGAAGACCTGGCGTCCTATGAGGCCGCCGAAGTGGAGCCTCTAAGAGGGACTTATAAGGACCTCATGATCGTCACCGCTCCTCCTCCCGCCTCGGGGGGCCTGCACCTCATCCAATTCCTCAACATCCTCGAGCGCTGGCCGGTCGGCGACTGGAAGATGAACTCCGCCGCCTATGTTCATCACTTGAGCGAGGCTCTGCGTTTCATTTTCGCCGACCGGGAGCTCTACATCGGCGACCCCGAAAGCGTCCCCGTCCGCATCCGGGAGCTAATCTCCAAGGACCGCGCCGCCGCGGTCGTCTCTCTCGTCCGGGACGATCGGCCGCTCGATATTTATCCGGCGCCCGGGCTCGAAGTCGAAGAAAAGGATGCCGCCAACACGACGCATCTCTGCGTCGTCGACGAGGCCGGAAACGTCGTCTCCCTGACCCAGTCCATCAACGACTTCTTTGGGACGGGGATCGTGCCTGAAGGAACGGGCATCCTGCTCAACGACCACATGGATGACTTCGCTCTGGAGCCGGATTCCGTCAACGCGCCGGGACCGGGACGCCGTCCCGTGAGTTTCATGGCTCCGCTTATCATCTTCAAAGGGGATCAACCTTTCCTGGCGCTGGGTTCGCCGGGAGGGGCGCGCATCTTTTCCTCGCTCACCCAGATCATCCTCAACGTGACCGAGTTCGGGATGTCGCTCGACGAGGCCATCGAAGCGCCGCGCTTTTTTTCCTACTCGGCGGGAGGAAAGGCGGCTTCCATCGAGGTTGAATCCCGTTTTCCCGAGGCGGTCCTCCAGGCGCTCCGGATGATGGGACAGGAGATCGATATCCTCAAGGCCTATGACAAGCACTTCGGCGGGGCCCAGGGGATCATGATCCTGAGGCCTAAAGGAATTCTTCACGGAGGCGCCGACTCGCGCCGCGACGGCGTCGGAGCGGGCTTTTAGAAAAAAGGGCTCGGTCACGAAAGGAAGGTCAGGATGAATGACAGGATTTCAATGAGTGTGTTTGTGCCCGGAATTTTGATCGGCGCCCTTATGATCCCGGCCCAAGCTCAGGAGACTGCCGCGATCTTCGAGCAACCGCTGCTCATCACCTCGGCCGGGCAGAACGCCGAGGTGCAGATCGCTGCCGTCCTGGCCAAACGGGCCGGCCTTGACTATTCCCTTTCCAAGCTGGCGGCTCCCGGGGACCTCGAGAGTGTGAAGACTCTCGTTTTCGTCCTGGGAGCAAGCCTCAAGGGTCTCGGCGCTGCGGGGCTGGATATGGACAAGGAAAGAACGAGAGTTTTGGACCTCGCCGCCGCGGCCCAGCAACTGAAGATACCGCTTCTTTGCCTTCATCTCGGAGGAGAATCGCGGCGCGGCCAGCAGACCGACGACTTGATCTCGGAAATTTTCCCGCTGGCCAAGATGCTCATCATCGTCAAATCGGGGAACAGCGACGGATTTTTTACCCGTCTTTGCCGGCAACATGATATCCCCTTGGTCGAAATCGACAAGCCGGCCGATGCCCAGCTGCCATTACAGAAGGCTTTTCGATAGATTTAAGAAATGCCGGAGTGGCTCGTCTTCCTCTTCATGGTGGCCGTGTTTGTGCTTCTGGCCATGGCCGCCAAATTCCCGATCGGCATTGCCCTCGCCCTTTCCGCCCTGGCCGGCGCGCTTTTTGCAGGGGACGGGCCCAGTCCCCGCCATCTGGTCGAAGGAGCTTTCGGCTACTTCGATACCATCCTGATCATCCTGACGGCGACAATCTTCATCAAAGTCCTGCAAGATGGCGGAATCCTGGACACCGTGACGTCCCTTATGCTGAGGACTTTTTATCGCAGCAAGACCCTGCTCCTTCTCGCCGCCATGGTCATCCTGATGTTTCCGGGAATGCTGACCGGCTCTTCGACGGCCGCCATCCTCAGCTCCGGCCCCCTGATCGCGCCGGTGATGATGAAGCTCGGGCTGTCCCGGCTCAAGACGGGCGCCCTGGTCGCCATGGGGGGGATCCTCGGGATGATCGCCCCCCCGGTCAACATCCTGATCATGATCATGGGAGGCGGAGTGGACATGCCCTATGTCGGCGTTACCCGGCCGCTGCTCATCCTCGTCGTGCCTCTGGCCATTGTCATCCCGCTGGTCATCGGTCATAAGGACCTTAGGGTCCTCAGCCGGGCTGAAATGATGTCCATCCTCCCGCCTTCGTTGGCCTCGAAATACCGCCTTCGGCTGGCTGTCCCGTTTCTCGTTCTAGTCTTCTTGATGGTCGCGCCTGGAGCGACGGCGGCTGCAGTCCCGGATATCGGCATCCCCGGAGTCTTCCTCCTCGCGGCCCTCGTCGGACTGGCCTGTGGACGGCCGGTCAACATCCTCAAGGTCACGCAAAAGGCGATCGATGAATCTCTGCCCATCCTGGCCATCCTGGCCGGCGTCGGCATGTTCATCCAGGTCATGACCATGACGGGAGCCCGCGGTTGGACTGTCATCTCCGTTCTGTCTCTTCCCTCGTTTCTTCTCTATCTCGGGATTTCCCTGAGTCTTCCGGCCTTCGGCGGCGTCTCGACCTTCGGTTCCGCGTCCATCCTCGGGATCCCTTTCATTCTCGCCCTGATCAGCAAGAACGCACTGCTGACATCCTCTTCCCTGTCCGCCATCGCCAGCCTCGGTG
>JBAUIH010000301.1:0-5513 GCA_049682755.1 Candidatus Aminicenantales bacterium
GCCCCCTTCCAATCCATCTCCTTCATAGATTGGGACATTTTTACTGTCGGTCGGAAATCAGCAAGCGTTTCCTATATCCTTAACACGCCGTCATGGCGCACTGATGTCTGAAGCCCAGACATGATCCGGACGGCTAATCTCAAGATGCCCAAGAAGATAAGGGTAGATCCGATTCAACGGCTGCGGTTGGCTCGTATGCCGTTTGGGATAAATCGCCGCGATCCCCATGAGCCGCATCAGACGTTCGATTCGCTTATGATTGACCTCATAGCCTTTCCTTTTCAAGACCTCCGTCATCCGCGGCGATCCGTAAAACGGCGTCTTAATGTATTGCTCGTCGATCAGCCTCATGAGCTCCAGGTTCAAAGTCGTCTCGCCAGCGCTTTCGTAATAATAAGATGATCTCGCCACATCCAACAACCCGCATTGGCGCGCCACCGATATCTTATGCTCGGGTTCGATCAAGACACGCCTCGTCCCTAACGGAGCTGCTGAGATTTTTTTTTGAGCCAGTCGTTCTCGACCTTGAGCCGACCGATCTGCCGAAAAAGCTCTTCCTCCAGCTCCTCATGATCCTTCTCGCTTTTTGCCCGGCCCTTGGAAAAAACAGCGGGAAGAGCGGCCAGAGCTCGATCCCTCCACAATCGGATCTGGTTAGGATGGATGCCGTACTCTCCGGCGATCTGGGCGACTGTCTTTTCCCCTCTGATCGCCTCCAACACTACCTTGGCCTTGACGGCCGCGTCATGCTGACGTCTCATGCCGTGCATTGTACCATACCTCCTTCGATAAAAAGGTCGGCATCCATGCACCTTCGCCTCCTGTCCAGTTTTTGGGGGAAAGCTCAGATTACCCATGACTGATTACCAATTACCTATGCCAAAAATTTCCAGCGCCTATCTGGACCTTATAGATGAAGACAATGACCTGGTGAATTATTTCCGGGAGATCAATCTCTACAATATTCATCCGATGGTAGAGAAATGTTATTCCCGGGCTGGACCTCAAGGATACGGAGTGGGCCTCTTTTTGTCTCGAATGCTGAAAGTCAAACAGACATTCGTCTCTGATAGAATCCTGGCCAGACGTCTTTCTGAAAACAGCACCTATAGACACCTCTGCCTTCTTGAAAAAGGCCCGACTCCAGCTCATAACACCTATCACATCCTGAGAAAACATCTCGGGGTCAAAAGATATGCAGAAATCCATGTGAACTTTGTTAACGAGGCAACGGATCTTGGACTCCTAAACCCCGATTTAAAACAGCTCCCAAAAAATCGCCGTGAAGGCCTCATCTTGATCGGAGATTCAACCCCCATAAGATCTTATTGTTCCTCCAAAGGAATAAAACAAAAAGATGGCTCCTGGATTTTTACCGACCCTTCGGTAAGCTTTGGCCGACCCCATCATAAAGATAAATATCCTGTCGGCCATAAGGCCCATTCCCTGATCACGATTACTGGAATCCCTATGGTCAGCATTGTCAGTACCCGGAAAGATTCTGATGAAATTCATCTATTCTCGCTCTTAGATGAATTCAAAAAAAGATTCCCTTCTCTTCATATAGCCTATATTGTCCTGGATGCGGGTTATGATTCTGAGGAGATTCATAAAGGGATATACGAAGGCTATACGATTATTCCGATTATTATCGAGATATTGTCAAGAGTTGTGTTTGAAAAATATTTGAGCGCATCCCGTTGGTCCATTGTTAAGCCGCTTTCTCCATGACGCCGTCGGTGAATTTCACGCCGATCACGACCTCGGCCAACAGCTCCGAGCCATTGAGCTTCCGCCAATGACGCTCCGCCTCCTTGGCCAGCTTGAAGACCATCGTCAACGTCGCCAGGCGCGACCCACAGCCCTTCGTCTGCCGATGACGATGGCGGACTGTCGCGAACGAGGACTCGATCGGATTCGTCGTTCGAATGTGCCGCCAGTGTTCGGCCGGAAAGTCGTAAAACGCGAACAGGACATCTTCATCCTTGCGCAGGCACTCGGTCGCCTTCGGATACTTCGCTTCGTATTCCGAGAGGAATCGAGCATAGGCGGCCAGGGCCTTTTCTTTTGTCGGGGACAAATACATCTCGTGGATCATCTTCTTGGCGTAGGGCTGCACGCTCTGCGGCAGCTTGTCCAAGACGTTGGCCGTCTTGTGGACCCAACACCGTTGTTCTCGTGCCCCCGGCAGCTCTTCCTCCAGGGCGGTCCAAAAGCCCAGAGCGCCGTCTCCGACAGCGAGCTTGGGCGATTCCCGAAGACCCCGGGCCTTGAGGTCGCGTAGGACTTCCCGCCACGACTCCGTGCTCTCGCGGATCCCGTCCCAGACGGCCACCAGCTCTTTGGTCCCGTCCTCCAACGTCCCCATAATCACCAAGATACAAGGACGCTCCGCATCCAGCCGGACGTTGAAGTAGATCCCGTCCGCCCACCAGTAGACATATCGTTTCCCGCTCAGGTCTCTTTCGGCCCAGGCCTCGTAGTCGGCTTTCCATCCTTCTTTCAAACGCACGATGTTAGTCGGCGACAGCCCCGCCGCGTTCGGCCCCAGAATCGCCTCCAAGGCTTCCGTAAAGTCGCCCGTCGAAATCCCCTTCAGATAGAGCACCGGGATGAGCGCGTCCAGGCTCGGCACCCGGCGCAGATAGGGCGGGAGAATCCGGCTCGTAAATTTCAGCCTGCGGCGTTGGTCCCGGACTCGAGGCTGACGGATGTGAACCGCGCCCGCGCCCGTCAGAAGATCCCGCGCCGGCAAATAGCCATTCCGGACAACCGCTTGCCGGTCGTCCGCCGTCCGTTCCGGTGCCATCCGGGCCAAATATTCCCTCACCTCATTCTCCAGCGCTTCCTGAAGCATCCGGCGGGCGCCTTCCCGGACGAGATAGTCCAAGGATGTCTTCGACTCCGGAACCACTCGATCTTTGACCGCTTTTGCAGTAAGCTTGTCCATGAGCGTATCCTTTCGGACCCGTTCGGGTCCATGTTAGATTTGAAGGTCCAACATAGGATACGCTCTTTCTTTTCATACACAAGATCCGACCCGAGTTTGACACGCATAGGCACTTTTCAGGCCCTCATTAAATCCTAAGTGGCTGATATTCAATCAGTTATACTTTTAAGACTGGGCAAAAAACGAAAATGCATAGATACACGAGTAATGATGTTAGCTCTTGACATTATGGATATTATGATGTACATTTATAGATGTAATGTACCTGCGAAAAACAACCCGACGGAACACCGCCGGTTCGTCCGTCACTTACCTTCAGATCGCCGAAAACTCCTGGAACTCCGAAAAACGCCGGTCCCAGGTTCGGGTGCTGTGCACGATCGGCCGGGTCGACGGCAACGCCGTGGAACGCCTCCAGCAGCTTGTCAGAAGTATCAGGAAGAACGCCCTGGAAACACCGCTGGAAGAAGGATGGAAGTTCCTGAACTCTTGGGAACATGGGCCATTTTACGTCATCGAGAAACTCTGGGAGAGCTTGGGGATAAGAAAAATCATCGAAGACGCGGCGAGAGAAGAAGACCGGACGGTGCCGCTGGAACGGGCGATCTTGGCCATGGTCGCTAACCGGTGTCTGGCGCCCCGGTCGAAGCTCGGATGTTATGAGCGCTGGCTGGGGGACATTTACTTTCCTGAAGGAAAGACGATTAGCCTCCATCATCTGTACCGGGCCATGGATTTTCTCGAAGATCATAAAAAGGAGATCGAAGAAGCGTTGTACTGGCGACTGGCGGACCTTTTGAACATGGATGTGGATCTTGTTTTCTACGATACGACGAGCGTCCACTTTGAGACGAACGATGAAGATGAAGAGCTTCGCAGGCGAGGTTATTCGAAGAACGGCCGCTCGGACGCTCCCCAGATCGTGGTCGGGATGGCCGTAACGAGAGATGGGTATCCGGTGAAGTCGTGGGTCTTTCCGGGGAATACCACCGACGTGACGACGATTGAGCAAATCAAGACGGACCTTCGGGGCTGGCGCCTTAATCGCTGTATTTTCGTGGCGGATGCGGGGATGGTGAGCGAGGATAATCTGGCCATGCTTCGCCGCGGCGGCGGTCATTACATCGTGGCCAAGCCTTGGAGGAAGGGCACAGAAGTGGTTGAAAAAGTGCTCCGCCGGCCCGGCCGGTTCCAGGACGTCAAAGAGAACCTGAGGGTCAAGGAAGTGCGGATTCAAGATCGTCGCTATGTCGTTTGTCATAATCCCCGGGAAGCGGACAGGCAGAGGAAGCATCGGGAGGAGCTCCTGAAAGAACTCGAAGA
The DNA here is from genome assembly GCA_049682755.1 of Candidatus Aminicenantales bacterium. GTDB lineage: Bacteria > Acidobacteriota > Aminicenantia > Aminicenantales > UBA8522 > UBA8522. The sequence goes on from JBAUIH010000301.1 coordinate 4,274, forward strand.
ACAGATCCGGAGTCTCGAAGCCCATCCCAAGCGCGCCTGTCGTCTTGTCTCGAGCCGCCGCTTCGGCCCGTATGTTCGCCGGCTGAAGAACGGCGAACTCCGGTTGAACAAGGCGGCCATCCAAGAGAAGGAAGAACGCGACGGCATGTGGGTCATCCACAGCAACGATGATCGCCTTTCTCCCGAGGACTTGGCCCTGGCCTATAAACAACTCATCCGCGTGGAAGAGGCCTGGCGAACGATGAAATCGACGATTGAGATCCGGCCGGTCTTCCACCGGAACACGGATCGTATCCGCTCTCATGTGTTCCTCTGCGTCCTTGCTCTCCTTCTGGAGCGGGTCGCGGAGCATGAGTGCGGGGACACTTGGCCATGTCTCCGGGAGGAATTGCGGTCGATAAAGATTGGTCAATTGTTGGCGCCTCACGGAACGGTGTATCAGACCTCTCCGGGCAGCCTTCATGCTCGCAACTTATTGAAGACACTCAACATAGACCCGTTGCCCTCGGTCCTGGCTGTGGAATAATCCTCCCAAAAACCTAGATACAAGGCCCTTTCCCAGAAAAATGAAGCATCCTTTTTGATTACAGTGAGTTACGAGCCTTTTGCGTGACTAGCCGCGTCAAACTCGGGTCCGATTATATCCCATTATTATCCGGGGAAAGATGGTTTATCCAAAAGGATTCAATCCGGCTGGAACGCCTCTTTGTGAGTTTGGATATCCTTTTACCAGAACAGGTGTGGATCATAAAAGGAAACGCACCAGATACCGCTGTCAAAAAGCCTGTCGGAAGGATACTCAGGCGATTCTCCCATGCTCTCATGCTAAAAGTGGTGGAGTGGTCTCGTATACACATTTTAGAGATAGCTACCGTAAATACGGGCCGGCGACTCCGGATACCATTATCTACAAAAAATTGAAGCCTTTTCGCACAGCGATGGGGATCGAGAATGTGGCTATGCATGTCATTGAGCATGACATTGTCTTGACTCAAGACATAATCTATGGATATAAAATTACCGGGAAATTTAGCCCTCTGATTAGAGTCTGAAATCTGTATTATTGAACAGTCTTAATTTGGAATTTTCTTAGCTTAATATCCGTCCGTGGAAATCTAGGCTAGCCAAGGGGAAAAACCAGGGGCCTGCGTCATAGAAGTGGGGTAAATCACGCGGCTCGGGACTCCCAGTAGTCTTCCAGGCGGTTGGATTTCATCACACAGCGCAGGGCGAGGATGGC
>JBAUIH010000302.1:0-5436 GCA_049682755.1 Candidatus Aminicenantales bacterium
ACCTCCATCATGTCCAGGGCCGTCTCCGCCTCCCTGGCGGTGATGACGCCCTCCGCCTTGACGTCGGCGTAATCGCGCACCCGGCGCAGCAACCGGTTGGCCACCCTGGGTGTGCCTCGCGAGCGCCGGGCGATGTGCTCGGCGCCGCCGTCGTCAACGGCCACATTCAGCAGTTCCGCCGATCTCCGGATGATTTTCCGCAGGTCCTCGTCCCGGTAATAATCCAGCCGGTGGATGATGCCGAACCGGCCGCGCAGCGGCGCCGTGATCCGTCCAGCCCGGGTGGTCGCTCCGATCAGAGTGAACCTTTTGAGCTGGAGCTTGTGGCTGCGGGCGCTGGGACCCTGGCCGATGATGATGTCGAGGCTGTAGTCCTCCATGGCCGAGTAGAGAAGCTCCTCGACCGCAGGATGGAGCCTGTGGATCTCATCGATGAAGAGGACTTCTTTTTTCTGCAGGTTGGTCAGGATGGCCGACAGGTCGCCCGTCCGCTCGATGACCGGGCCCGAGGTCGGCTTGATTCCTACCCCGAGCTCCTTGGCGATGAGGTAGGCGAGGCTCGTCTTGCCCAGCCCCGGCGGCCCGTAGAGCAGCACATGGTCGAGATGCTCGCTCCTTTTCCTGGCGGCTTCGATAAAGATGCAGAGATTGGCCTTGATCGTCTCCTGCCCGACAAACTCCTCGAAAGTCCGGGGCCGGAGGCTGTCCTCGAACTGGATGTCCTCCTTGGTCCGGACGGGGGTCAGGACGGCCGGTATCGTCTTTTCCTTCATACCCTAGCCAGCTTTTTCAGGCATTCCCGGAGGAGTTTTTCTATCCCCGCCTCCGCCTTGAGGGCCCGGAGGGTCTGGTCGACCATACCTTCCACCTCCTTCCGCCGGAATCCCATGTTCATCAGGGCGGCGATGAGGTCCTCTCTTTCCTTGGAGCCGCGGCCGGCGAGCACTTTTTCCCTCTTTTCCAGCTTTTCCTGGAGCTCCAGGGCGATCCGGGTGGCCAGCTTTTTGCCGATCCCGGGGATGAGGGTGATGCGGGCGACGTCGCTGCGCTCGACTGCCGCTTCGAGATCGGCGGGGCCTATTCCCGAAAGGACGCTCAAGGCGACCTTGGGCCCGATGCCCGATATGCTGATGAGCTTCAGAAAAATGTCTTTCTCCGCTGCCGTCGAAAAACCGAAGAGCGAGAGGGAACTGTCCGTGAGATGCGTATAGACGCAGAGCTCGCAGGGGCTTCCCTCTTCCCCCAACTGCAGATAGGTCGAAAGAGGGATAAGGGCGCAGTAACCGACGCCGCCGATATCGATGATGACCTGTCCCGTCGTTTTTTGGCGGATCGTCCCCTTGAGATAAGCAATCACCTTCCCCCTCCGCCGGCGGACTTTTCCACGGTTTTCTGGTACATCCGGGTGTTGAGGTGGCAGATCGCCGCGGCCAGGGCGTCGGAGGCATCGACCTCGACCTCGCCCTCGATGTTAAGAAGCGCCTTGACCATCGCTTGGACCTGCTGCTTTTCGGCCTGGCCGTAACTCGTGACCGCCTTCTTGATCTCGAGGGCAGAGTATTCGAAAAGTGCGCAGCCGCTCGCGGCGACGGCCATTAGCACCGCACCCCTCACCTGGCCGAGGGCGATGGCCGTCTTGATGTTCTGGGCGTAGAAGGGGCTTTCGATGACCACCTCGTCGGGTGAATGGTCGGCGATGATCCGGCCGATTTCCTGTCCGATCGTATAAAGCTTCAGGTGAAAAGCCAGGCGACGTGACGGCCTGATGGCGCCGAAAGCCATCACCCTATAGCCGCTTTCGTTTGAGTCGATGATGCCGAACCCGGTCGACTGACTGCCGGGGTCGATGCCGAGGACCCTCATGGCTGCGTCTCAGGCCGAGAAGCTGGCGATCTCCTCTTCCGAAATGTCGAAGTTGGCCCAGACGTGCTGGACGTCGTCGTGGTCTTCGAGTTCCTCCATCAGCCGGAGAAGCTGCTGGGCCGGCTTGCCCTCGAGCTTGACGTAGTTCTGGGGGATGTAGCCGAGATTGGAGGTGTCGATCTCGATGTTGTTCTGCTTCAGGGCCTCGACGACGGCGTCATAGTTTTCGGGAGGGGTGAAGATCTCCCAGTTGCTGCCGTCCTCCTCGAGGTCTTCGGCGCCACTGGAGAGGGCGATGTCCATGAGTATCTCCTCCGAGGTCTTGGACTTCTCTATGACGATGTAGCCTTTACGCTTGAACATCCAGGCAACGCATCCGGATTCGCCGATCCGGCCGCCGTTTTTGGTGAAGATGTGCCGAAGCTCGGAAACGGTCCGGTTCTTGTTGTCCGAAAGAACTTCGACAAAGATAGCAACACCGCCGGGGCCGTAACCTTCATAGTTGATCTCCTCAAAGGAAGAGCCTTCGAGCTGGCCGGTGCCTTTGAGGATGGCCCGCTTGATGTTGTCGGCCGGCATGTTCACCGCCCGGGCGTCGGTGACGGCCTTGCGCAGGCGGGGGTTGGCATCGGGGTCGCCGCCTCCGGACCGGGCCGCCACGCTTAGCTCGCGGATGATCTTAGTGAATATCTTGCCGCGCTTGGAGTCGGCCGCCGCCTTTTTATGTTTTATCGAATGCCATTTGGAATGTCCGGACATGGATTTCTCCTTGGGTGGTTATCCCCCCGAATTCTATCATAAAAACAGAGGCGCATGCAACGCTCGACCCCCGGGGGTGAAGACGGTCCTTGTTCCCGGCTTTGCTTCCGGGAAATTGACAGTTTGGACCGATTCGATACAATAGCACCGAAAGGAGATTCCGCTGTGATCAAGAACATGGGCTCCGCCGACCGGATCATCCGCGTCCTGGTGGCCATCGTCATCGCCATTCTGTTTTTCACCAAGCAGATCACCGGGACCTTGGGGATTATCCTCGGCGTCCTGGCCATCATTTTCCTCCTGACCAGCCTGGTCGGATTCTGTCCTCTCTACGTGCCATTCAAGCTTTCGACCAAGAAGAAGGCGAGCTAGACGCCGCTTTTTGGGCGATGGCCTTTGAGTGGAGGAGGGGCGCAAGGCAGGAGTCTATCTTCGAGTCCGCAGTTCGGGAGCATCGCAGATGCCCCCCGAGCGACAAGAGATAATGCTATAATAAAAAAATGTCGAAAGATGTCGTTTGCGGGATGGAGGTCCGGGAGGACCAGGCCGCCGCGACTACGGAATACGGCGGCAAAACATACTATTTCTGCTCGGAACACTGCAAGAAGGAATTTGACCGGAACCCGGAAAAATACCTCTCTCGCACCTGGACCCCCGTTGGAATGCCGGATTCCGGTGACGCAACCCACGGCGATATAAAAGAAACCCTGAAGGGGGAGGAGGCCACTGCCGGGGCGCGGCGGATCGACCTGCCCGTCCGGGGGATGAGCTGCGCCGGCTGCGCCGCCAACATCCAGAAAAACCTCGGCCTGCTCAAGGGGGTAGACAAGGCCAATGTCAACTTCGCCAATTCCATGGCCACCGTCATCTTCGACCCCGGCGTCGTCAAACCGGACGCCTTTATCTCTTCCATCCGGGAGATAGGCTACGATGTCGGCACGGTGACGATCGAAATCCCCATCGAGGGTATCGTTTGCGCCTCCTGCGTCCGGAAGATCGAGCAGGCTCTGCTCGAGGACCGGGGGGTGGTCAAAGCGGCCGTCAACCTGGCCACCGGCCGGGCCCGAGTGGAGTTTCTGCCTTCCGAGACCAACCTCGGTGAGCTCAAGCGCACGATCGAGAACACGGGGTACAAAGTCCTCGAGATGCCCGCAGAGATGGAGAGCGTGGATATCGAGCGGGCCATCCGTCTGAAAGAGTACCGGGCCCTCAAGCTCCGCTTCATTTCCGGAATCATCCTGGCCGTCGTCATTTTTATCGGCAGCATGCACCACTGGTTTCCCTGGGTGCCCGGCTTCCTCAATAATTTCTACGTCCTCTGGGCTCTGACGACACCGGTCCAGTTCCTCATCGGCTGGCCGTTCCTGAGAGGCGCCTGGAAATCCTTCCGACATCGCAGCGCCGACATGAACACCCTGGTCGCGGTCGGCACGCTGTCGGCGTATCTTTATAGCGCCGCGGCCACCCTTTTTCCCTCGCTTTTCCGCCGGGCCGGGATCGCCCCGGCCGTCTATTTCGACACCTCCGCCTTCATCATCGCCCTCATCCTCTTCGGCCGCCTCCTCGAAGCCAGGGCCAAGGGCCGGACCTCCGAAGCCATCCGCCGGCTGGCCGGGCTGCAGCCCCGCACGGCGCAGGTCGTCCGGGACGGCCGCGAAATCGAGATCCCGATCACCGATGTCCAGGTCGGGGACCTCGTCCTCGTCCGGCCGGGAGAGCGGATCCCGGTGGACGGCGTTGTCGAAGATGGGCGCTCCTCGGTCGACGAATCGATGATCACCGGGGAGAGCATGCCCGTTCTCAAGGGGCCGGGAGACGGGGTCGTCGGCGCCACCTTGAACAAGAGTGGAAGCTTTCGTTTCCGGGCGACCAAGGTCGGCAAAGACACCGCCCTCGCCCAGATCATCCGCCTGGTCCAGGAAGCCCAAGGTTCCAAGGCCCCCATCCAGCGGCTGGCCGACGTCATCGCCGGGTATTTTGTTCCCGTGGTCATCTCTATCGCCGTTCTCACCTTTGTTATCTGGTTCGACTTCGGCCCGGCGCCTCCTCTGACCCTGGCTTTGCTCAACTTCGTGGCCGTCCTGATCATCGCCTGCCCGTGTGCCCTGGGTTTGGCGACACCGACGGCCGTGATGGCCGGGACGGGCAAGGGGGCCGAGAACGGGATCCTGATCAAGGGCGGCGAAAGCCTGGAGACCATCCACCGGGTGGACACCATCCTATTCGATAAGACCGGCACGCTGACCAAGGGGGAGCCGGAAGTCACTGATATCATTACGGTGCCTCCGTTCGAGGAAGAAGCGCTCCTCCGGCTGGCCGCGGGGGTCGAGAAGCCGTCCGAGCATCCGCTCGGCGATGCCATCGTCAGGAAAGCGCGAGAACGGGGTTTGGACGCTGGGGAGGCCCGGGATTTCCAGGCTCTCGAGGGGCAGGGTGTCGAGGCCGTTGTCGATGGGAAGCGGATCGTTCTCGGAAATTCGCGGCTGATGGCCGACCGGGGCGCAGACATCGGGGATCTCGTCGAGAAGGCCGAGGTCCTCGCCGCGGAGGGAAAGACGGTCGTATTCGCCGCCGTCGACGGGCACCCGGCCGGACTCCTGGCTGTCGCCGACACTTTGAAGGATCAATCCGCTGAAGCGGTCGCCGAGCTGCAGAGGCTCGGCCTCGAGGTGATCATGCTGACCGGAGACCATCGCAAGACCGCCGAGGCGATCGCCGCCCAGGCCGGGATCAGCCGCGTCTTTCCCGAGGTTTTGCCGGGAGACAAGGTCAGGGAGATCAAGAAACTCCAGGAGGCCGGGCGCCGTGTGGCCA
>JBAUIH010000303.1:0-14700 GCA_049682755.1 Candidatus Aminicenantales bacterium
AGGACGGCCTTTTCTTTAATCCATTGGAGATCGTTCTGGGCCTTTACATGGATTGTATCGGAATCGAATTCCTCCAAGGACACTTTGCTGACTACGGCCTCCAATCCCTGATAAGTGCGGGTGAAAACCCCTCCCTTTTCATCGATGCCTTTTGTCAAGAATACAGAAGAAGCACCAACGCTCTTCCTCACACAATACAAATAGAATCCTTCCATGGGGTTACTCTTCCTTTCTTTTTACCTCTATGTCCCTACGCTGGCCATCCTTTTTCGCTCAAACCCCATAAGACTTCTCTATTCACCCCAAAGGCTTCCTCCAGAACTAGACCTCTTAAGATATAGATGCCGCGGATACAAATCTTGTGTGCGAGGCGGCAGAAAGCTCATCCCACCTCCTTTTTATAAGCAAAAACAGTGCCAACTCCTAAACTCAATGCATAAATTTCGTAACACGCTGATAAAAACATATTAGGACACGGATCCGACCCGTAATTTGAGATATTTCCAGCTTGCACAGTCAAAAAAGGGACAGAAGTGAGACAAAAAGGGGGCAGATTTGTCTATATATTCAGACTTTTTATCTTGCGATAGAGGGTCTTTTTATTCAGCTTCAGGAGTTCCGCCGCTTTCATTTTTTTTCCTCCCGCCTCCTCTAAGGCTTTCTTAATGACATCCTTCTGGAATTTGCGGGTTATCTCCTCAAAAGAAGCCCCTTTTTCCGGGGGCGTTGCGGCCTCAATCGCCCCGTTCGTCGAGAGGAGCGGATTCATGGATAAATGGTCGAGTTCAATCGTATCTGATTCCGCCAACAATACCGCTCTTCTGGTGACATTTTTAAACTCCCTGCCATTGCCCGGCCAAGCATGATTCAGGATGCATTTCATGGCCTCCGGCGAAAATCTCTTGACGTCCTTATGGAACTCGCGATTCGCTTCCTCTAAAAAACATTTCGCTAAGACGGGAATATCTTCCATTCTTTCAGCTAATCGAGGCAACTCGATTTGAAACTCATTGAGCCGATGATAGAGATCGTCTCTAAATCTTCCCTTGTGAACCTGTTCTGATAGAAGAACATTGGAAGCCACAATGATGCGCACATCGATGCTGATCTCTCTCAGGCCGCCCAAGTGCTGGAGTCTTCTTTCTTGAATGACCCTTAAGAGCTTCATCTGGACGGCCTCGGAAAGATTCGTGATTTCATCTAAAAACAAAGTCCCGCCATGGGCTTGTTCAAATTTGCCGTCTTTTCGGCCATCCGCTCCCGTGAAAGCGCCCTTTTCATAGCCGAAGAATTCACTCTCCATCAAGGTCTCAGGCAGAGCGCCGCAATCGACGGCCACAAAAGGTTTATCGTGACGCCGGCTCTTTTGATGAATCCATTGAGCGATCAACTCCTTGCCTGTACCGCTGGCGCCCTGAATGACTACGGTCATGTTCGTAGGAGCAATAATCTCAACCTGTTTGAGGATCTGTTGAATTCGCGGACTTTTTCCCATGATCTCTTCAACATCCTGGCTTTCCCCCAATCTTTTTCGTAATCTCTCCACCTCCTTGCTCAGACTCCGGGTTTCCAGGGCCTTTTTAATGATCAAGATCAGCTCTTCATCATCAAATGGCTTGGCAATATAGTCAAAGGCTCCCATTTTCATGGCCCTGACCGCGCCTTTGACATCGCTATGGGCGGTCACCATGATGGCGAGGAAATCTCGATCTATTTTCCGTATCCCTTCTAAAACCTTCATCCCGTCTATATCCGGAAGCCGGAAATCCAATAAAGCGATACTAGGGGCACATCGGGTGACCTCTTTTATGGCCTGACGGCCATTAGAAGCGGTCCGCACATCATATCCCGCGCCTCTTAAAATCGCGGACAGGTTGAATCGGAAATCTCTATCATCGTCGACAATTAAGATGGTTTCCATTTTTATCCTACCGTTTTGACTTTACGTTGCCCGGCTTGACTCTCTTGGCAAGCATTTGTTTCCTATCATTCGGATGACATCCTCTTCCTGATAAGGCTTCTCAAGAAAACCAGAAGCTCCCAATCTCTTTGCTTCGCTTCTGGTTTCTTCGCTGCCATAGGCAGTCGTTATAATGACTGCAGGGGCGGGAGTCATCTTCATGAGGACGGATAATATCATCATTCCATCACCATCAGGCAACCTGAGATCCAATAATACGAGGTCCGGCAGCCGCCTGTTCAGGCGCTTAAGTGCTTCTCTCTTCGTATGGGCGAACTGCACTTGAAAGCCGCGAGAGCTTAAGGAATCCCCCAGAAGAGTGCACAATTCCTCCTCGTCGTCAATGAGCAAAATGCTTTTGATCTGTTTTTTTCCGGGGGCGGTCCTTCCTGCCGATTTCTGTCTTTCTCTCTTTCTGAATCGGGTTTTTTCATAGAGCTTAAAAAAGGGTATCAGTTCCTCAAGTTCTTCAGGCTTTCGCCAACCGGATAAATTGATGTGCCAGACAACCACTTCGTCCGCTTTTATCTTGCCTGTTTTGATCCAGAGCTTTATGCGGTTGTCTGACACCTGGCGATAAATATTTGCGTCCCTTTTAATATCCCATCTTATTTCCGCCATAATGATGTTCCTCCCGTTATGCGTTTCCTTTAATATTTCCTCCGCTGCCTGACGGCTTCGGTCCAAGGGGCAAAGAAACAGAAAAGGTAGTTCCCTTTCTCCACACGCTTTCAACCTCAATCATGCCCCCATGGCTGGTAACAATATTTTGACATGTGGTCAATCCCAAACCCGCGCCCCGTTTTTTGGTGCTGAAGAAGGGGTCAAATATCTTTATCAGATTCTTTTCAGGGATGCCTCCTCCGTTATCTTGAATCTCTATTACGAAATGGGCCTTTCCTTTTTTCGTGGTAATCGACAAGTTGCCGCCGGGCGGCATGGCCTCAATAGCGTTGGCAATTAAGTTCATGAAGACACGCCCCAGATATTCTTTATCAAAGACTAAGAGAGGGGGATGAGAGGTCAGGTTCTTAATCACTTTTATCCTCTGCGTTTTAAGCCTGACTTTATGAACGTTCAAGATATCCTTAATGACCAGATGGACATCCCAAGGCTGAAGATTAAGTTTTATCGGGCGGGCGCAGTTCAGGAGTTCCGTAATTAAAAATTCGATCCTATTTGTATTTCTCTCCACGATCTCGGCATAGTTAAGACCCTCCGGCTTTATCTTGTTGTCTTTTTTGAGTTGTCGGATCGACAAAATAATATTGGTCAGGGGATTTCTTATCTCATGGGAGATGCTTGAGGCCATCCGCCCGGCAAAAGCGAGTTTCTCCGAACGCACCAAATCGTCTTTGTTCGCCTTCAAAGCCTCGTAAGAAGCCGCGAGCTCCCCCCTGGAGCGAGTCAATCGACCAATCAACTTTTCAACGGATGAACTTTTCTGATCTAAAAGTAATTTTTGGCGCCGAATCGTTATCTCAAGTTGCCTTAACATCTCCTCCTTCTTCTTGTCCTCGGTGATGTCGCGATAAAGCGCCTGGAACTGTTTTTCGCCGTTCCAAAGGATTTCCTTCCGGAAGACATGGAGATGGCGGACTTCGCCGTTTTTCCTCACAATGCTGATTTCATATTCGGATGGGCCAGAATCTCCGCTCTGTCTTATGGCCATTCTTTTTTGGAATTCAACAGAGCTTTTCTGAGCATAGCGCTTCTCAACGGGTGTATTTCTCAGTTCCTCGAGGCTGTCGAAACCATACATTTCCAGAATGGCACGGTTCGCATAGAGAGCGTCTCCATCCGCCGTGACAATGCACACTCCAAGCGGGGAATCATCCTGGGACCGACGGAAGTTCTCTTCGGCTTGACGCAGCGCCTCCTCCGCCCCCTTTCGCTCCATGGCGTAATTCAGCACGCGCCGCAGGATTTCGCCTTTGCCAAGTACTCGTTTCTTGACCAGATAGTCCTGTGCACCACGGCGCACTGCTTCTATACCGAGCGACTCATCGTCCTGGCCGGTGAGCACCACAACGGGCACCCCTGTGGCTTGAGCGTATACCTTGGTGAGTGTCTCAAGCCCTTGGCTGTCAGGCAGTCCTAGATTAAGCAGGATTATGTCTCCGCCTTTCTGCTTCAGGTGCTCCAGTCCGGTGGCCAGCCGGTCGGCAACCTCTAAGTCAAACCTGCCTCCGCCAACCTGCTTCATCATCTTCCGGATCAGCCTGACGTCGCCGGGGTTGTTCTCAATCAGCAGTATCCTGGTGAGCTCAGCTTTCATTTTGGCTTCCGACCGTCCGGTGGCAGTTTCACAATAGCAGGCCAGAAATCCTCGATGGCCTCGATCGCAACCTCACAGTCTCTGGGAGCAAAGGGTTTACCGCCTGTGCCCGCCCTGGAGTAGGTCAGCAGCCGCTTGTTGTCCATGGGCTGGTCGAACTGAAGCTGAGGAACGACGAGGTTGACCAGCTTTTCGGCCATCTCCTCGGAGATGACGTAGGTCTGGACAAGCTGCCGAGCGGCAGCGGCCTCGTCGGCGTCCCGCAGCTGAACCACGGATTCGATGGGTTCGAACTGAATCAGGTCTCCGTATTTCATCGCGTCTGCCTCCAAGCGGTTTCGTCCTTTGTTTTCATGCCGCAACCTCCGGATTGACGATTAGGAAATCTCGTATCGGATATCGTTTGTATTCGGGGTGGTCCGGCGTCGCGTAGACCATGTGCTCGCCGTCGATGGAGCCACTCCAGGCCGCAACGACCGTTTTGTTCCGCGAGAGCCCCTGCAAGAGCAGCAGCGGGTCCTGCTTGAGCGAGACATCAAGAAGCACTTCGATGTTGCCGAGTAGGACCACATAATAAAGGAATAAAAACTCATTCGGCTCAGGACGCGCGTCCCATAACAAGCCGACGAAATATTTTCCTCCGCTTTTGCCCAGTTTTGATAAAATAACCTGAATCCGTTCCTTCATATCCTGATCTTGAAGAAGCTGGCTGATGAAATGGCTCCGTTCTTCAAGCGACTTCTGAGAAAAAAGAGGCTTCCGGAGCAAGGCATAAAGGACTTGCTTGCCCGGAATTGTCAAGGTCTGATTCAACCGACCGTAAATGATATCCATGTCCAGATCGTTCCATGTCCGGTCGTCAACCACATATTTCTGCTCTCGCGTTGCTGCTAATTTCCTGAAATACTCACTTATCTGGGATAAGTCTGTTTCCCGGGTTTCGCAAACACCCCATTTACTCCTTAAAGACATCAGCCGCTTGTATTCCGGCGATTCCAGGGACGTTTTGATGGTTAAATATCCTAAAGGGAAGATAGCGATCAATCCCCAAAAATAGACATGGTTCAAGAAAAAGCCAAAGGTGGCCGAAGCCATAAGAACGGACATCACTACAAAGACGAGGACAGAGATCTTTTTACGAAAATATCCCAGATGCTTCACTCTCAACAACGAAACATATTATATCAAAAATTTCCATGCCAGGAAAATGTTCTGCTCATTTTCTGGCGCTTTTGGCTCCCTTAGAGACTTCATGCTTGCATTCCCGCGGCTTTCAGCTTGTTTTTGAAAGAGTTGTCACTCTGAGGCTATCAATAATACCGGTCCATCATCCGGTACTGGATGGCCTCGGCGACGTGGGCGGGGCGAATGTCGTCCTCGCCCGCCAAATCCGCGCTGGTACGGGCGACCTTGAGGACGCGGTCGTAGGCCAGGGCACTGAACCCGAGCTTCGTCACCGCCGTCTCCAGGAGCTTCTGGGAGTCGGCACATTCCCGGGACGAAACACAGAAAAAGCCGCCCAGCTCATCCCTCCGCCCCGCAGCATCCCCAGAAGCGGGTTGAACCCCCGGAAGCCCTCATAGGTCCGTTCGGCAATCCGCACTTCGCTCTCCACCAGCGTCGAGTCGATGTCCAATATGACTCGCCGGATCGTGCGGGCCCGAAGCGCCCACACGACCAGCGCCATCCCGCACTCGGCCAACCGATGAATGTCCCGCCGCCGAAACCGCCGGGCCAGGTCCGCCAGCGTGTTCGGCGGGGGACCCCTCCCATCCGCAACAAAGCCAGCAACCCCGGATCGGCCCGCAAAAAATCGATATCCGACAGCCGGTCGCCGCCCTTTATGATCATATGGAGAAACGAGGGGACCTTGGCCGAAACCGAATAGCCACGCTGCCGGAGTTTGAGATGGGAAAAGCGAAGGTCGAGTGGCTTGCCCAAGCCGATATCTTTGGCGAAGGTCATGAGCAGTGCCAGGCCGCTGGAAGCGGTAACTTTGGCGCGCTGAAGGGAACCGAGTTTGAAATTTTGGATGTTCTGACGTATCATGGAGACAACTCGTGGAGTTTCACCTGTGGGGTGAAATCTCTGAGATTTATTGGCATCGCCTCTATTTTACCAGGCTTCTGGCGAAATAGAGGCTTTTTTTATAACTCAATAAAAAATTATAATCCTGTTATCCGAATATCTGGGCCCATCAGCGATTCCGCAACTTTTAAAAAATAAGTCTAACAGGCCCCTGTAGGGTCTGATTATTTTCAGGGGAGCAGATTCGCATTCGTAAAAAAACGCTTGACAACCCCCCATTCTGGTATATCATAATAATACCAGAGAGGAGGTGAACCATGCTCCCCGCCCAAATGACCCGAAAAGAGCGGGAAAGCCGTTCTCGGCTCAAACCCTATATCAGTTGGAAGGAATGGATCCGCGGGACCTTGACGGTGCGGGAAAGAGTCTGTGGGAAACCCAGGTGTCGATGTCTCCGGGGACAAAAGCATCGGGCTCTTTTTCTCACCCGCAGTCAAGGCGGCAAGCTGGAACAGCTCTATATCCCCGCAGAGAAGGAAGAGATGGTCAGGGAGTGGGTCAAAAACTATCGGACCGTCAAGGAGCTTCTGGAGGAGATTTCCTCCTCCTATTGGGAGAGACTCAGGAAAAAGGATTAAGCGATTCTCCGACGATTTTTAACTTATTCGGAGAAGGTTTACCACCTGCGGGAGCTCTTTTCTCTGATCCAGGACAATCGGCAGCGGCCTCAGATCGAGTTGCCGCGGGTGGTGGGGGGAGCGTTTTCCTCTTCTTTTGGATATCGAAGAGCAGCGGCCGGGCGAGGACGAAGTCGGGGCTGCGTTTCGTCTTTTGGAAAGGGTTTTGCGCCGCTATCCCAGGGCGTTTCAAGTGGTCCTGGGCGACGCTCTGCATTTAAGGGCCAATGTGTTCGAGCTGTTGTTGGCCCATCGAAAACACGGCCTGGCCGTCTTGAAGGACAAGACCCGGGGCCTCTTTGAGGACGTCCAGGGTCTTTTTGCTCTGGAGCAGCCGGTTCTGGAGGTGAGCGGCCGGACAGAGCGCCGCATCTGGGATATCTCCGGGTTGGAGAGCTGGGAGAGTCTGGCAACGAAGGTTCGGGTGGTCCGCTCGCTGGAAACCAAAACGACAACTCGCCAACGGACTGGGCAGAACGAAAAGCAGACCTCAGACTGGATCTGGGCGACGACCTTGCCCAAAGAGAGGGCCTCGGCCTCGCTGCTTATCCGGCAAGGGCATGATCGCTGGCTGATCGAGAACCGCGCTCTCAATGAGCTGGTGACCTACTGGTATGCGGATCATATCTATCGCCACCATCCCACAGCCATTATCGGCTTCTGGCTGACTCTGATGTTCGTGTTGAATCTGTTCCGGGCGTTTATCGGCTTAAATATCAAACCGGTTCGCCGGAGGCGACATACGGAGCTCTATTTTGCCAAAGCACTTTTCTCCGCCCTCCAGGGAGAGACCTTCCATAATCGATCCCCGTGATAATCCCGTTGTTTTTCTTGCTGACTTCGATCGTTTCCGACAGCGGGGTCTTGCCCAAACTCAATTTTTAAGCCCAGCACACCCCGTTTGCAACGATAAATCTCGCGCTCTGCGAATCTGCCTAAAGTGTGAAACCCCGATTTTACCCCTTTTGACTACCTGGCCGAACGAAGTTGCGGAATCGCTGTGGGCCCATACACATACTTGACATTTGAATTTTTTGGCCTATATTGACATTATCAACACTGAATTCTCTGAAGGAGGGATTTAAAAATGGCTGAAAAACCTGGAATTATGAAGCTTTTGCTATGGATTACTGTTGTCTTGTTTTTTCTCTGGTTTCTAATCTTCTCATTAGCGCCTGCGAAAATTCTTACTGCGCTAGCTCTCCCTGAAACCCAAGGGCTCTTTCTCCGCATGTTCGGAATTTTCCCATTGGGCTGGGCCGTGTTATTTTTCTTTGCATTAAAGGATGTTGTTAAGAATCTAGCGATCATCAACAGCGGAATTATCACGGCAGCTTTGCTGATTATCACTTTCTTGATTTACAACTTCGCTGTCGGATGCACAAAAAGTTGGTTCCTCTGGTTGAGTATAGTCGTTCTTTTTGTCCTTAACTTGCTTCTTTTCATCTTCAAGCCAAAGCCGATAGCTGCACAATAGATAAATCTTTCCACAATAAAGACCTTGCCTTAGCGGCTCCTCTTTTTGCAGTAGCCGTGACCTCAGGAATATTCAGCCTGACGTTCTTGTAGAGGTCGAAATGTATTTAGAATCGAGATCAGAATACCTTATGAGTTGTCCGAGGCTCCTGAAACGAAGCACTTTGTAATTCGCAGCTAGTAGCTATAGTCGTATAAAATAAACGTTCACAATTTAATAAAAGGGGAGAAAATTCCTGAAGAGATACAATGCCCCGAGTGTGGAAGTATAAATATTGAAAAAATCCTTGATAAAGCTGCCGTTGGCCCCAGGGGGAGCTCACGAGGATTGCCCGAAGAAGCGGAATATCGCAAATACAAATGCCTTGATTGCGGGCTAGCGTTTTTCGAAAGTGATCTCAGAGAATGATAAGCTGCTTTGGAATAGAAAAATAGCCTTTACAAGCCGGAGCCGAAGGCTTCTCAAACACAGAGCAGGACTCAGTGCGGATGTCGCTCCATAACAACAATCAAGCGGAATACCACGGTCTTTACACGCTCCCATACGGATCAGGAGAGAAAGAGGAAAGCGGTCGAGTCTTTGGAGGCTTAAATTATGGATGAAAACACGATAAGGGACCAGATCTTGAGACTCTTGAACGTTCGTAAAAAACTCAAAGATGGAGACTATTTGACCTCAAGAGAAGAAGAAGATGTGTCACTGATTCTTGGAATCCCGAAATTCAAAAACAGAAAAGAGATAGAGAGAAAGATCGACAAGTTTTTCGTCTGGGCTAGTGAGATATTTAAAAAACGTAAAAGATAGTGCACAAGCTGCGCTGAGCAGGATCGCTCCGAGCTTTATTTTTTCACATAATAAATTCAACATTCACTTGTCGGATTCAAATTGCCACAACTTATTCCTTTTTTATTCAATCCATCCGCCGCACTGTTCGCCCAGGGTTGTGTTGCCATCTTGCCATTTGGTTCTACAGGCTATGAAGCCGGATTCCAGGGATTACCCGGACGTTTTGAGAACCTGGGGAGACCATATCAAGACTAGAAGGCTCGATTTTAAGCTCACTAAGCGTGCTCTTTCCCTCAAGTTTAATGTTTCGGACATCACGATATATCTCTGGGAAAAGAATAAAGTGAAACCGTCTTTGGCCCAAATTCCGAAGATTATTGAGTTCCTGGGTCGCAATCCGTTTGAAGAGGAACCGGATAACTTAGGTGATCGGATTCGGGAATATCGGCGAATTCATGGACTTACACAAAAGCAATTAGCCGCACAGTTGGGAGTCGATCAAACGACATTGGCAGGGTGGGAAAGAAAAGAACATCAGCCGACAAGACGGCTCCTAAATATGCTGATTTCACTCGTTACTTCTCTACCCCCATCAGTTTCAATGCTTAAATAGTGATTTGGGCGACCGCTTCCCGTCTCCTTTTTTTAGGTGGGCACAGAATCGCCTTTTTCTAGTACCACCCTTGTTACTTTCATCATCCGCTCCCTTTTCCTCTGTTGCCTTCTCCAGGGAAAAAGAGGCTTGCATCTTGGCATTTTCGGGAGAGCCTCGGGTTTATAAGTTTTCAGCAAAAAATTAGCTCGGCCCACGATCGTTTCAAATCGACTTTCGAAAATCCTCTTTATAAAGATATTGCCTGATCTCATCGAGTAGTTTATTTCGATTGTATGGCTTTGATAAAAAAGAAATGAGACCTTTTTTATTGTCGATTTTCTCCTCATTTTCGGAAATAAGACTGGATAAAAATATGATCGGAATATCCCTTGTTTTCGGATCGTTTTTCAAAATATTTGCGACCTCACCGCCGTCGAAATCCGGCAACATGATATCTAGAATAATAACAACGGGATGATGCTCTTTGCAGATTTTTATAGCCTCCAGGCCACTAAACGCCGTAAGAACATCATAACCAGCATTGGCTACCGTTGTTTTCAGCATATTGAGAGTGATTATGTCATCGTCCACCACCAAAATTTTTTTCTTTTCCATCTGACACCTACCTTTTAACCGCAGAAGTTCTCAGTCCTGGCGCTATCTAAATTTAAACCCCTTCTCATTAAACAGCTTTAAACAAGCATCCACAACATCGGGATCATAGCGAGTATTCCTATTTTGAGAAATCTCTTCCAAGGCCTTTTCAATGCCGTGAGCCGGACGATAGGGACGGTGGGAGGCCATGGCTTCGACAACATCAGCCACCCCCAGGATCTTTGCTTCCAGGAGAATGTCTTTTCCCATAAGCCCCTGGGGGTATCCAGAACCATCCATCCTCTCATGATGTTGAAACACGATTTGGGCGATCGGCCATGGAAATTCTATCTCCTTCAATATCTCATAGCCGATTTTAGGGTGGTCTTTTATGATAGAGAACTCGTTGTCATTTAAGCTGCCGGGCTTGCAAAGGATTTCGGCAGGAACAGCTATCTTTCCTATGTCATGAATAACCGCAGCTACGCGGATCCCATCAATCTGGTCCTTTGAAAGAGTCATCTCTGCTGCAATAGCACGGGCAAGGTCAGCCACTCGCCTTTGATGGCCAGCCGTGTACGGATCCCGCCTTTCAACGGTTAAAGCTATGGCCTGGATTATACCATTCATGGCCTTTCGCAACTTGCCAAAGCTTTCTTCAAGTTGCTCCTTGGCCCGCTTGCGCTCACTGATGTCTCGCACTATGCCAATGGCATTCCATTTGCCTTTTAAGTTGGCCGCTGAAATAGAGAGCTCTATCGGAATTTGGATCCCGTCTTTCCTCATTGCCTCTAATTCGACCGTTTTCCCAAGATCGGGTCCTTCGCCCGCTGTTTTGAATCGGCCAAAAATGTTTCTAAAAGCCTCCTGATGATTTTGGGAGGCCAGAACAGAATGCAATTCTTTGCCAACAGCCTCTTCAGCCGAATAACCAAGTATTTTTTCTGCCGCTGGATTCCAATAGGAAACATTTCCCTGCTCATCCATCATAATGATCGCGTCCTGCGCTGTAACGCATATGCTCCTGAATTTCTCCTCGCTCTCTCTCAGCGCTTCCTCCGCTATCTTGCGCCCCGTAACATCCACCAAGGCTCCTTCGTAACATAAAATATGACCCTCTGCATCTCTAATAGCCCGGGCGCTATCCTTTACCCAAATGGTCGCTCCATCCCGACAACGAAGGTGTGACTCAAAATCCTCTAGGACATCCTTCTTCTCCAGAAGTGTCTTCCACCTCTCACGATCCTCAGAATTTATATAATAAGAAGCCGTATTGGCTTTAAGCAATGACTCGCGATCCGGGTAGCCCAACATTTGCGCCACGGCCGGGTTGCCATCCAGCCACTCTCCTGCCGGAGTAGTGCGGTACAGTCCAACGGGCACATTATGAAACAAGTTTCGGTAGCGCTCCTCACTTTTCTGCAGCTCCTGCTCGGCTCGCTTGCGCTTGGTGATATCAGTTATGATGCCGAGTATCGCCTTCTCCCCGCCATAATCTATTAGTTTTGTGGAAAGTATTGCCTCAATTCTTTCCCCCCGACTGGTGAGAAGCGTATATTCGTATGGAAGTACTTCCTCACCCTTCATATCCTTTCCAAAAGCTATTTTTATTGTTTCTCTAACTTCCGGCGCAATCAACTTCAAGAAATCAAAATCAGCGGAGTAAATCTTCTTCCTGCCATATCCCATCATCTCTTCACATTTCTCATTGGCATAAACTACTCTGCCGTTCTTGTTAATAAAAATCATATTGGGGGACTGGTCTGCAAGATTTCTAAACTTCTCCTCGCTTTCCCGAAGCGCCTCCTCTGTCTTTCTTCGTTCGGTAATGTCTCTGGCGATTCCCAATACCACAGTTTTGCCCTTGATCTTTACCGGATATGTTCTTATTTCCAATGAAATCTTGCTGCCGTCTTTTCTTCTCAAAACGAGTTCATCTGGTCCGGTTGGTTTTCCCATGGCATTTTTGGCCAGAAGCGAGACGGCTTTTGGGATTTGATCCACAGAAAGCATATTGAGTTGCAGGAAGCTCTTCCCGATAAGTTCCTCCCTTTTATAACCTATCAATTCCTCGGCTATCTTATTTCCCTCAATAAACCTTCCTTTAAGATCGCTTAAATAATAGGCATCGGGCGCATATTCAAATATTATCTTGAACAGCTCCTCTGAATTTCTTATTCTTTCCTCTGCTAGGTTGCGGTCGGTGATATCAACCATTGTCGTCCGGACACCCGTGATTTTGACATCGCCATCTTTTTCCACGACATCAGTAATATCAACGTAAATCTTTGAACCGTCCTTTTTGAGGTAGATCCTGTTCTCAGCCTTGGAAATATCCTGGCCTGTAATCTTTTGCTGAAATCTTTTTTTTGCTTCAGCCCGCTGGTCCGGCAAAATAAATTCGAAGATCGATTGGCCAACCATCTCTTCCTTTGTGTATCCAAGCATCTCTACTTCTGTTTGATTAACATCGGTAATAATTCCTTTTGTATCCACTATATGATAAGCAATGGGGGCGTTATCCCATAGCTCTTTGAAGCGCTTCTCGCTCTCCCGAAGCGCCTCCTCTGCCTTTTTCTGATCTGTGTAGTCGCCGGCGCTCACCATCACTCCAATCAATCTTCCGTTTTCATAAACAGGCACTGAGCCCGCGGCGACTCTTAGATACCGAATTTCGCCTGATTTTGTTCTGCTCCGAACCTCTATCTCCGGTTGAGGATGGCCAAGGAATTCTTGCACAAGAGCATATAAGGCTTTTTTGATGCAGTCTCTGGTTAAGAAACGAATGATTGATTTGCCGACCAGTTCCTCTTCAGAATAACCGAAGGTGGTCAGAGTACTTTTGTTAGCAAATATAATTTTTCCTCTTTTATTGAGAATGAGGATAACTTCTTTTGCATTGTCCACAAGGAATCTATATCTATTCTCACTATTTCGGAGAGTCTCCGTTGCGAGCTTAGGCTGGGCTTCAACAGATTCCAGTCTAGGAATACTTCGCCCCGACTCCTGAAGCTCTTTCATTATTGGCTTCTCTATCCGATATTCGTTTCTCATTCCATGTTTCTCTCTAGCTTTGCCTCTAATAAAATACTGCAACTGATCCGAAGAATTGCCAATCACCCTTAAAAATGATTTGTGGGGTGATTTTCAGGTCGTTATTATCACCTAAATAGGTGAGGATATTTCATCAGATGGAGTGATATACCCGACCAAAGCCCCTTTCCTTGTTATATTCGTTTAGAGGAAAAGGTGACTGTATTTTGGCGGTTTTAGAACAGTCTCGGGCTTCCCCGTATTCAACAGAAAATCATTATACGATTTATCTGGTATTATCCATTTCTATCCATCTTGGTTTTCCCCAGAAAATCTATTCGACCTCATTCTTTTTAGCCTTTAATTTATGACTTCATAATGCCATTGGCCTGCCCCCATCTCTGGTCTTGGTTCTTGTCAACAATTCCTCTTTCCTTCATGCCAGCCGCCATCCCGATGTCTCAAGCTTGTGTTGCCTTTTTGCCATTTGACTTTAAGGGCAAGAAAACCGGTTCACAGGGAGAAATACCCTGATTTTTTGCGGACGTGGGGCGACCACATTAAGACTCGAAGGCTGGATCTGAAGCTCACCAAGCGCCAGCTTTCCCGCAGGTTTCATGTTGACGATACCAGGATATACCTTTGGGAGAGGAACCGGATCAGGCCGTCCTTAGCCCAAATTCCGAAGATTATCGACTTCCTGGGCCGCGACCCGTTCGAGAAAAAGACGGAGAATCTGGGAGAAAGGATTCGGGAATACAGGCGGATTCACGGCCTGACGCAAAAGAAGCTGGCCGAGCAGTTAGCGGTCGATCCGTCAACTTTCGCCAGCTGGGAAAGCGGGGAGAATAATCCCCGCGAAAAGACTCTGAATAAGCTTTTTGCTCTTCTTGACTCTCGCCCTTCAAGTTCAGAGGGTGGTCCCGGCTCCAACAATTCAAGTCCCTAGATTTCCGCCTCAGTTCTTTTCTTCGGCAGGTAATAGGTGATTCGCGCTTGATGGCAGCGGCTAGTAAAGGATTCTCCCCAGGTGTAATATTCAACCCCGATCAAATCTCCGGGCGGGACTTTGATCTGTTTGAATGTCGCCACCTTCTCGTGAAGCTTATCCGGGCTGTCGCTTGACAGGCCCGCTGAATGAACCCTGTAATTTTCCCTTCCTTCCGGCATATCCCACCATTTCGCTTCGCACGAAAACAGCCTTTTAATTTCATTATAGGAATAGTTGCATCCTACATTCCGCACGAAAATAACTTGATTTTGCGGAATTTT